>JAJPHK010000049.1 GCA_021325315.1 Alphaproteobacteria bacterium | reverse complement strand
GGATCATGGTCCGTCAACGAAACGGGTGTAGTTGTCCACCGGCAGCACACATGCCGCCGCTTTCGCGCCGTCCGATTAACGCCCTGTGAAGCTTAAGATTTTGTTGCCGGCGGAGACTTCAATGCGGCGCCGCGCGTTCGGGAAATAAATAACAGACGCTGGTAAAACCAGCCGATTCCCAAGAGCACGACGCCCAGGCCGATGAACGACAGCGCCTGATAGACGCCTTGCAGCCCGGCCATGTCGACGAGGAACACCTGCGCGACCGTCAACATCACCATCGCGGCGGAGGCAAGCCGCGCGGGTTTCGAATTGAGCAAGATGCCCCCGATCAAAAGCGCCACACCAAAGGCGAGCCAAACCACCGAATAAGTGTATTGCTCCGCATCGCTGATGAAGCCGCCGCTTAGCACCGGCCCGTGATAGAGCGTCCTGACTTCCAACGTGAGATAGGCGAGCGCCAGGATCACCGCCGCACCGGCGGCGATCTCCGATAGCGCATGCTTTGTTGCGATCGCGCCATCAGTGCGAACACGAATGCGAGCGCTGCGGGCAATCCATAGCCGAGCAAAACCAGATTGAAGAACGATCCGCCGACTAGCTGACCGGTGAAATAGGGGTTGCGTGCGATCAACAAGCCGAACAGCGCCGCCGCGAGCGTGCCGCCGAAGATGAGCCGCGCCGAAACTCGATACACGATTGAATCGATACGGCCGCACAAGCGTTCGATCGCGATGGACATCACAAAGCCGGCCGAGACATCGAGCGCGAGTTCCGCGAAGCTGACGATGCGGCGATTGAGATCGCCCCCGGTAATGTAGTGGCGGATCTCCACGAGAAGCAACGCGCCCGTAAAAAGAATCGCTAACGCATCGGCGACTGCCATCGCGAGATCGTCGTCGCGCCGCCGCAGAATGTTTCCTGCAAGCCAAAACGAAGCGGCCGGCACGCCATAACCCCACAACAGCCAGTTCAGTACCGGAGTCGTTCCGACATCGACGCCCACGATGCGCGGATTCCAAACGATGCGCGCGAGCACGACGGCACCGAGCACGATCGTGAGCTTCCGCAGGAGCGGCAGGGGGCGTTTCGAAGCGACATAAGCGATCCCCGGCACCATCAATGAGAGAGCCACGGTGAGCCAGCCTTTTTCCAACGCGAGGGTAAGTGCAAGGGCAAGCGACGCTACCGAACCTGCGGCGAAGATCGCAATCGCGGAAGGAAGCCCCGGACTTTTGTTGCGGTTCGACAAAATTTCCGTAGCCGCGGCGAATAGTGCCGCGAGCAGTAGCGCAAGCGCCGCGAACGGGATCGAACGGTCGAACCCCGCGATCCGGTAATAGAGTGCCATCAGGAGCGCGACCGGTGCGAGCACCGCAGTGCCCGCCCACAGCATCGGCGCGAACGGCTGTTTCGAACGGCCCTGTGCGAGATAACCTGTGATTCCGAACAAGCTCGCGAAGCCCGCGCTGAGGACAAGATGCAGCCCTGTTTCCGCTTGTTCCGGCTCCGGCACGGCGCCCGCCAGGTGCCCGGCGGGCACGATCAGATGCTCGACCTGAATTCTCGCCGCCCATTGGGTCATCACGAGCGCAACAAACGCCGCAGCGGCGGGAACGGCGCCCGTTGCTGCTTCGGCGCGCCAGGCGATTGCAACAGCGGCGACGGTGAGCACCGCGAATATGGCAAGCGCAAGCCCGTCGTGATGTGTCGCCGTCACCAGCGAGGCGGCAGCGAACAAATAGGCCGAGAGCGAAGCGGAAGATATTTCATCGACGCGGCCTCGCTCCTCGTCCGGCCCGTACAAAAGTCCTGCGACGAGAAAAATCGCGGCGAACGAAAACCCGACGACGGCATGAAACGCATGCGCGGCGAGCGCGCCTGTCTCCTGGATGCCGGGAAACATCCATAGGACGCCGAGCACGATCGCCGTTACGGCGAGCCAGCGCCATAGCCGAACACGTGCGAGCACGAAGGCGGCGCCTGTGACCACGGCGAGATAGATATAGAGCGCCCAATAATTCGGGACGTCGGCCTTCACCAGAACCGGCGTGAGATAAGCGCCGACAAGCCCAAGCGCGGCGAGCGCAGGACCGTGCAGGAGCGATGCGACGAGCGTGGCAACCGCAACGATACCGAGCAAAAGAAAAGCGCTCGGCGGGAACAGAAAATCGTAGAGTGCATAAGCCGCATAGACGGTGCCGAATGCCGTCACCGTGCCCGCCGCAGTCAGGACGCTCGGAATATTGGCCGCCGGCAGGCCGGCAAGATCCGAAAGCTGTTCCTTCCGCCGCGTCCACTCTCCCGCCGCGATCAGCACGGCAGCAAGCAGCGCTCCGAGGAAAATGCGCACGCCCGGTCCGAGCCAGCCCTGCTGGATCGAGTAGCGCACGAGAAAAACGCCGCCGAGCGCGAGCGCGAGACCGCCCGCCCATACGACCCAACGCGTACCAAATTGTTTTTCGAAACCACCCTCGGCAGCCTGCACTTCCTTCGGCGGAGCAGGTTCCTCTGTAGCCAGCGACGACGGTTGAGTTGCCTCAGGCTTGGCTTCGGACTCCGGCTCGACAACGGTGGCGGCTATCGATTCCGCCGTCTCTGCTTTTTCGGGTGCGCATTCTTTCTTGCCCTCGCCAAGCAGCTTTTCCAACTCGGCTAGCCGCATTTCGAGCCGGTCGATTCGGCTGCGCGCTCCGATCGCGGTCACAATCGCGATTACGGGAAGCACGATAACCAGCAACAGTCCGACGAAAATGAATCCCATACTTTTGCTATCCCAACCGCGATTCAGCGGATGCTATCCCACGGGCACCACCTTCGAAACGGCTGCTTTTCGCTATCGCCTCGCGTTATTAGGGCTTGGTAAAAGCCCTCATGGATAAATCTTTCTGAACACAGCGAAGTCGGTAAATCCGTGCCCCGCACATTTTCCCCCGATAGCCGCCTGGTGAAAGCGATCGAGCCCTCGCCCAATTTCGGCGAGCGTCGCGGCGTCATCGCACCCGACATGCTGATTCTTCATTACACCGGCATGGAAGATCCGGACGCGGCGCTCCGGCGGCTTTGCAAGAAAAGTTCGGAGGTTTCCGCTCACTATCTCGTCTTCGAAGACGGCCGCATCGTGCAGATGGTGCCGGAGGAGAAACGCGCGTGGCACGCGGGCGTCTCCTCATGGGGAGGCGAGAGCGACATCAACTCGCGTTCGATCGGAATCGAGATCGCGAACCCCGGCCACGATTTCGGCTATCCGAAATTTCCGAAGAAACAGATCGAGGTGGTGATCGCGCTCTGCAAAGACATCGTGAAGCGCCATAACATCCGCGCCGATCGCGTTCTCGCGCATTCCGATGTTGCGCCCGCACGCAAGCAGGATCCCGGTGAAAAATTTCCCTGGGCGCAGCTCCACAAGAAAGGTATCGGCCACTTAGTGCCGCCTGCGCGAACGCTTCGCCGCAAATCCTTTCGTCTCGGCGATCGCGGCGAGGAAATCCGCGCCGCCCAGGAAATGCTCAAAGCCTACGGCTACGAAGTCTCACCGACCGGAAATTTCGACGAAAATACCCGCGATGTCGTCATCGCTTTCCAGCGCCACTTCCGCCCGCGGCGCATCGACGGAATTCTTGATGCTTCAACTCGGCTCACATTGACTAAACTTTTGTCGAAGCGGCCTCGCTAAAGTCACCTGCTGGCCGTCTCGCGAACACAATCGAAAGATTGTTTTAATTTCGCGAACCGTGCCGAAGAATGATTTCACCGCACGATTCGAATTCGTACAATCCGTACGCGAACATTTTTCTTCCTGTCAGATTCGAAACGCAATTTTCGTTACTTCTCCGCGTCACCTCTGGTGTGGGAGAAGGAACTTCACGAAATGCAGGCCAAACCTCGCGCGCTCTTTTGCGCGCTATTGATTTCTATGTGTGCGTTGTTCTCGTTCGAGGCGATCGCCAGCAGCCAAAACAAAAATCCGGATCGCTCTCCCCGTACGCAAGGCGTCGAACCTGATGCCTTCACTCGCATGAAGCTCGCGGAGATCGTCGAGCGCCACGCCGCGGCGGCGAATATTCCCGCCAACTTCGTTCGCGCCGTCATCCGCGTCGAAAGCGACTGGGATGCGGAGCTCACCGGCTTCTCCGGCGAAATCGGACTGATGCAGATCAAGCCGGAAACGGCACGCGACATGGGATTTCGCGGCGAAGATCAGGCCCTCTACGATCCTGAAACCAATATCCGCTGGGGCGTCGCGTATCTCGCGGCCGCCTACAAGTTAGCCGCCGGCGATCTCTGCCAGACCGTTTTGAAATACAACGTCGGCCATCAGGCGACGAAAATGACCGACGACGCCTCCGCGTATTGCGGGCGCGTGCGCACCATCATGGCGTCGAACTAACCGATTTGTTGCGTACGTAGCGTAAAGTACGGGGCTAACCCAGCGTTAGCCCCGTTTGTTTGTGCGCCTTGACGTTTGGCCGCCGAGCCCGCACATCTTGTGCATCAGTCGGCCGGGCGGCCGCTGCCGAAAGGCAGAGGAAAGTCCGGGCTCCACGGAGACACGGTGCCGGATAACGTCCGGCGGGGGCGACCCCAGGGAAAGTGCCACAGAAAGCAAACCGCTTCCCCCACCCAACCCTCCCCGCATACGGGGAGGGATAAAGGGAGGGGGAGTAAGGGTGAAAGGGTGGAGTAAGAGCCCACCGCGCGGGTGGCAACATCCGCGGCACGGCAAACCCCACCGGGAGCAAAGCCGAATAGGAATGGCATCGGGCAACCGAGATCCGTCTTCGGATCCGCCATTCGGGTTGGCTGCTTGAGGCGGCGAGCGATCGTCGTCCCAGAGGAATGGCCGCCGCGCGGGAGAAATCCCGTCCTACAGAACCCGGCTTACAGGCCGGCTGATGCTGACGTGAGAGGGCTCGGCAGTAACTCCGCCGGGCCCTCGCCAATTTTTCGATCAGCAGTTCACGCGCGAGCAGCTGCTCGTGTCGGTGCTGCGGCACGACAGACAGTAGCGCCGACCGTTGTTGTCGACACAAGTGCACCAATAGGTGCCGTTCGTTTGCTTCGAGCAGGTGCAGCTCGCGGATGCCGGCGAGAAGAAACCAAAACCGGTGAGCGACCCAGCGATCAGAAAAATAAACAAGCAAACGCGCTTCATGTTGATCACCCGTCCCTGAAAAGATCGAGCTTACGTTCGGGCGATCCACATGCAATGGCACGCAGCCATCCGAATGGTATTCTGAAACCGATTTTTCGCGCTGCTAAAAATTTTCGGGCTTCAAGAAGGCGGTGACGGCTTCGGCGGAAGCTTCGGATTGTAGAAGCTCGGAGGGCGTGAATCTTCCGGATCGGGGCATTTTACCTGTGAACAGCCGCCGGCCGTGCAGGATTCGCAGTAGGATTTTCCGAGATCGCCTGTGCAGTTTCGCACCTGGCTTCCGTTCGGCTGCCTCACCCATTCCTTGCAGCGGGGCGCGGCGAACGACTGCGAAATCATCGCGAGCAATATGAACGCAGCGGTAAACAGCGAGCGATTCATGAAGGCCTCCGCGGAGCAATATGCGGAGGCGGGCCGGCGATTGTTTGAAGACGATTCAAATGCTGCGGAACCTGCGCGCTGACTGCGCAACAAAGTTGCCCGTATACAAATAATCTTGCTTTTTTCGCTGCATAGCAAAAGGGCAAGCCTTGTTCAAAAACGCTTTTTCCGGTTCCCGCACTTTCAGGTTGCGCGGCGCGTTGCCCTGGTCCCTTGCGCCGCCGCTTTCACCCGTTAGGCTCGAATCACGGCTAACTGTACGGGAGGCAGACTTTGGATACCGCCCGCAGCTTTAATGCCCTCGCAGTCTGCGCCGCTTTTCTTTTTCTCGGCGCGGTTCTCCTGGGAATGTTCTGAGAATTCCAAAGAAGAGAGACGCCGGGGATTTTCCCCGGCGTTTTTCTTTTGAGCTATGTCTGATTCCGGTCTGCCCGAACGTCATGGGGTTGGCGGCGCATGTTGCCCGCCGAAACCGAACAGGAGTTCGCCATGCAATATCTCTTTCTGATCTACGGCAACGAGCAGGCCATGCTGTCGGCACCCAAGGAAACCGCCGAAAAAACCATGGCAGCTTACGCCGCGTACACCGACGCAATGACAAAGGCAGGTGTTTTGGTCGGCGGCAATCGCCTGCGCCCCACCTCGTCGGCCAGTAGCGTTCGCGTCAATAACGGCAAGCCCCAGGTACTCGACGGCCCTTATGCCGAAATCAAGGAGCAGCTCGCCGGATATTATCTCGTCGACGTGCCCGATCTCGATGCCGCACTTTCCTGGGCGGCGCGTTGCCCCGGCGCCGAGCGCGGAACAATCGAGGTGCGGCCGGTTTGGCCTCGGGGTGAGTGATGGCCGATAACGGGCAGGCGCGCGAAACGGCGGAACGGATCGCGCGCCGCCATTACGGAAAACTCGTTGCTTTTCTCGCCGCCCGCACCGGCGACGTCGCGGGAGCGGAGGACGCTCTGTCCGACGCTTTCGCGGCGGCGCTGCTGGACTGGCCGAAAAGCGGCGTCCCGCAAATACCCGAGGCATGGCTGCTGACGGCAGCGCGCCGCCGGATTATCGACATGAATCGCCGCAAAGCTACCGGCGAAAAAGGCGCTTCACATCTCGAGCTGATCGCGCGCGAATTGCGGGCGCTGGAAATCAATGCCGATCGCACGCAAATTCCCGACGAGCGCCTGCGCCTGATGTTCGCCTGCGCGCACCCTGCGATCGATCCCGCGATCCGCGCGCCGCTTATTCTGCAGACCGTGCTTGGCTTTGACGCCGTCGCGATCGGCTCGGCGTTCCTCATTTCGCCGGCCGCCATGGGCAAACGGCTCGTGCGCGCGAAGAGCAAGATCGGTCAGGCGAGAATTCCCTTTCGCATACCCGAGCGCACGGAAATGCATGAGCGCCTCGATTCCGTTCTGGAAGCGATCTACGCCGTATTTGCAGAAGGCTGGTCGGAGCCAACGGGTACGGACGTTCGCCGCCGCGAATGGACGGAGGAAGGAATCTGGCTCGGCCGGCTTGTCATCTCGCTCCTGCCGGATGAACCCGAGGCGCTCGGTCTGCTTGCGCTCATGTTGTACGCGGAATCGCGTCGCCGCGCGCGGCGAAGCCCGGACGGCCGGTATGTACCGCTGCAAGAGCAGGACACTGCGCTGTGGGATGAGGCCCTGATTGACGAAGCTGAGACTCTGCTGCGCAAGGCGAGCGCAATACAGATGACGGGCCGGTATCAACTGGAAGCGGCGCTGCAATCGGCGCATGTCGTACGGCGAAAAACAGGCCGCGCCGATTGGGCCGCAATCGAACGGATTTACGATGCGCTTTTCGCGGTTACGGGCTCGCCCGTCGTGGCTGTGAACCGTGCTGTCGCGCTTGCTCAAACGAGGGGCGCGGCGGCCTGGCTCAAAGCACTCGATGCTCTCGCAAAAGAGGAAAAGCTTGCCGACTACCAGCCGTATTGGGCGGCGCGTGCCGATTTGTTTGCGCAACTCGGAAATATATCCGCCGCTGGAGAAGCCTATTGCCGCGCGATTGGCCTTGAGCGCGATTCCGCAGTCCGCGCTTTTCTGCAGGAACAGCAAGCCGCGCTGTCTGTTTTAGCGAAAAAGACTTAAGCGGCGCCGCGCTCCGCATCCGCCAATACACGCCTTCGATCGCGCCCGAGCCAGAGCGAAACCGTGAGCCCTTCCTTGATCCTGTCCTCCGGCGCGAGCGAGCGATGCGACACGAACTCGAGCCCCGCCGATTTCATCCATTGCGCGATCGTCTCCTGCGCGAAGCCGAGTCGGCGATGCAGATGCCGCTCGCGCAAGAATTCCAGCTCATGCGGCGCGAAGTCGATGACCAGGAGACGCCCGCCGGGGCGCAGCGCCCGCGCCGCCTCGCGGATCGCGCGCGCGCCGTCGTCGAGGAAGTGCAGCACCTGATGCACGATCACGACGTCGAACTGATCGCGCCCCAGCGAGAGATTGTAGATGTCGCCCTTGCGCACCGCGCAGTGCCGGAGCCCCGCGCGCTCGAGATTGGCGCGCGCGATCGAAAGCATCTCCGGATTCATGTCGATGCCGACGCCGCGGTCGATCTCCGGCCCGAACATCTCGAGCATCCGTCCCGTGCCTGTGCCGAGATCGAGCAAGCTCTCGATCCGCACGCCCGCAAGCGCCTCGCGGATCGCCGACTCCACCGCCGCTTCCGAGATGTGCAGCTTGCGCAATTCATCCCAGTGCTTGGCGTGCTTGCGGAAATAGGATTGCGCCGCCGCCTGCCGCTGCGCACGCACTTGCGCTAACCGCTCGCGGTCACGCGCAAGCACAGGATCCGAATGATCGACGAGATCGAGGAGCGCCTTCCCGAGCTTCGCACCTTGCCCGCGCGATACGAGCCGGTGAAACGCCCAGCTTCCCTCGCGGAAGCGCTCGATCAATCCCGCGTCGGAGAGGAGCTTCAGATGCCGCGAGATGCGCGGCTGCGACTGGCGCAAAATATCGGTGAGGTCGGAAACCGTAAGTTCCTCCTCGGAAAGCAGCGCAAGCAGGCGAAAGCGTGTGTCCTCGGCGGAGGCTTTGAGTCCCGCGAGCAATGCTGCAAATCCGAGATGATCTTGGCGTTCGGCCATCCTCGTTTCCTAACGTGACGGGTTTCATATTCCCTTTCGCATATATCGTTTGCCCGCGCCGCTGGCGCCAAGCACAAGCAGAGAATGGCCTGCTGCAAATGAAGATGGTAATAATAATACCTCCGGCGTCTGGGGCTTAGGGGGCCGATATGTTTAACCGCAGCTTAAAAGCGCCCCAAAACGCATCCACAGCCCCCGTTCTCAATGACCCAGGCGTCTCCTAGAATCGCAACATTGTCCCAAGCGTCGAAAGCGACCATGTCCCTAGTGCCTGCCGGCCGCGATCTTCGCCTCGACTTCTTTCGCGGGTTGTCGCTGTGGTTCATCTTTCTCGACCATGTGCCCTCCAACGCGATGGCTTGGCTCACGGTGCGGAACTATGGCTTTTCCGACGCCTCGGAGATCTTCGTCTTCATCTCCGGCTACACTGCCGCCTTCGTCTACGGCCGGGTAATGAATGAGCGCGGCTTCGTCGTCGGGGCCGCGCGCATTCTGAAACGCGCCTGGCAGATCTATGTCGCCTTCGTTTTCCTGTTCGTCTTCTACGTCGCGGAAATTTCCTATCTCGCGACCCGATTCCAGAACCCGCTCTACACCGAAGAAACCGGCTTCTTCGAATTCCTGCAGAAGCCGGAAGTGATCCTGATCGAGGCGCTGAAGCTGCGCTTCCTGCCGGCGAATGTCGACGTGCTTCCGCTCTATATCGTGCTGATGACGTTCTTCCCGCTCGTCTTGTGGCCGCTCCTGCGCTGGCCGAATATCACGCTCGCCTGCTCCGTCGCATTTTATACGCTGGCCCGTGTGCTCGACTGGAACATCTCGCTCTACCCTTATGACCGCCACTGGTTCTTCAATCCGTTTTGCTGGCAGCTTCTATTCGTCATCGGCGGCTGGTGCGCGCTCGGCGGCGTGACGCAAATCGAGAAATTCCTGAAGTCGCGCACCGTGCTCGTGCTCAGCATTCTGTTCCTGCTCTATGCGGCGGCGCTGCAGTTGAGTTGGCTGATTCCGGGCGTCACCCGCAAGCTTCCGACCTGGGCGCTCGTGCTGCCCTTGAACAAAAGCGACCTTTCGCTCTTCCGACTCTTCCATTTCCTCGCGCTCGCGAACATCATCATCCGCTTCATGCCGATGGACGCTGCCTTCCTGCGCTCGAACCTGGCGAAACCGCTCCTGCTGTGCGGCCAGAATTCGCTCGAGATTTTTTGCCTGAGCGTCTTCCTTTCCTTCTCGGCGCATTTCTTCATCACCGAGGTTTCCGCGCGCCTGCCCGTCCAGATGCTGGTGAGCTTCATCGGCATCTGCATCATGGTCGCGGTCGCGGCGTTGATGACGTGGTACAGGGACATCGATCGGCGGGGAGGAAAGCCGCCGCCATCGTCGCCGAAGAATCTGGGGGAGCAAATCGCATGAGCATACGCTGCGCCGCAGTCGCACTGTGGCTCTTAGCCGGCCTGTTGCCCGGCGCAGCGGAGAATTGCTCTGTGAGCCACGAGCTGGTGGCGACCTTCGCGCCGCTCCCGCATGTGCATGACGACGTCGTCAAGAACAAGAAGCTGAATATCCTCGTCGTGTCGGCCGCGCCCACGCAGGTCGGAGCCGCCGCCGGCCTCAAGAGCTACCCGTCATTCATGGAAACGGCGCTGAAAGAGCGCCTGAAAAACACCGAGGTAAGCGTCTTCGCCTTCTCAGTGCCGCGGAAACCGATCGACGACGTGGTCGCAGCACTTCCCCCGCTCCTCAAGGAGCGAAAACCCGATCTCGTGATCTGGCAAACCGGCACGGTCGAAGCGATCCGGGCCATGGACCCCGATGTCTACGGCGAAAAGCTGATGGCTGGAGTGGAGCTGATTCAGGCGGCCAAGAGCGACGTGATCCTCATGAACCAGCAATACAGCCCCCGAACGGACTTTATGTTCGACGGGGCCCCTTACACTGACAACATGAGGTATGTCGCCCAAGCCCGTGATATTGCTCTATTTAATCGCTACGAGATCATGAAATACTGGGCCGAAACCGGCGTCTTCGACCTATCGGGGATGCGCAACGACGGCTTATATGAGAAACTGCACAAGTGCCTGGGGGGGCTCCTGTCCGATTTTATCGTTCGAGCGGGTTCGCTCCCCGGCAGCCTGGAGCAATGACCGTGACGCTGCGCCGTTTTCTCTTTGCCGTCTTTCTCGCCGCGATCGCGGCGGGCGGCGCTCGCGCGGAGGATACCGGCCCTTTTGCCGGTGACTGCAAGGGCCAGTCGGAGATCGCTCATTTCGAGCAGGGCAGTCTTGTGCATGTCGCCAGGCGCGTCGCGCAGAAGGAAACGATCACGGTGATCGCCTTTGGTTCGTCGTCGACCCTGGGCGTCGGCGCGAGCAGCGCGCTTGCGACCTATCCGGCGCGGCTTGAGGCCGAGCTCAAGCAGCACTTTCCCGGCATCCCCGTTCGCGTCGTGAATCGCGGCGTGAGCGGCGAGGACGTCGCCGAAATGCTCAAGCGCTTCGACCACGACATCATACAAGCGAAGCCCGACCTTGTGATCTGGCAGCTCGGCACCAACGCGATTCTGCGCGACGACGGCATCGCGCCTGAACAGCCGTTGATCATGGAAGGCTTGCGCCGCTTCAAGAAGGCAGACACCGATCTCGTGCTGATGAACCCGCAATTCGCGCCGAAAGTATTGCGCGATCCGGACGCGATTCCGATGGTGGAATTGATTGCGAAGATCGCGAAGGATTCGAACATCCCGCTCTTCCATCGCTTCGAGCTGATGCGCCACTGGCGCGACGATCTCGAAATGCCGTACGAGCAGTTCCTGTCGAAGGATCTCCTGCACATGAACGACTTCAGCTATGGCTGCACCGCGCGTTATCTTGCGGCCGCCATCGCCGACGACGTCAAGACAACACGCAAGGTCGTCGACGGTCTGCACGCGAGCGTCCCGTCCAGGACTTTGCTGCCGGCAGCCGGCGATTAACCCACCCTCAATATTTGATCCGCGCGAACAGCTTCACGCTCGCGCCCGGCATCAGCACCTCGTCCTTGGTGTAGGAGACGGCGTTGCGAATGTCGGCATTGAGCAGATTGGTGCCGGCAAGGCCGACTTCCGTTTCCTTGATGCCGGTGAAGTCCTTACGGCTCGTGCGGTAGCTGATCTCGGCGTTCAGGAGATTGTATCCGCCGGTCGTCGTCTCGGCGACGGGCGCGATATGGTTCTGTCCGAAGGCGTGCAGAAGATTGACGCGCGCGAGCCAGTTCGAATCCCGATAGAACAACCCACCGCCCACGCGCACGGGCGGAATCCGCGGCACATTCGTTCCGTCGGTGAAGGTGGCGCGCACCACGTCGAACTGATTCTCGATCCCCCACCAGCCGCGGCCCGCGCGCGCGACATCGAGCTGCGACTGGAATTCGCCCCCGCGAAAGATGGCGTCGCGCTGGCTGTAGAGCGCCTCGTGGAGATCGCCGACACCCGGCCCGCAGTTTCCGCTGTCGTCGCAGGTGTTGCCGGTGATGTCGCGGAAGATGAAGCCCTTGAACCGGGTGTAATAGACGGTTGCCTCGAAGCGGAAGGGGCCGGTCGCGCGCCGCAGCCCGGCCTCGACGGAATCGGCAGCTTCTATTTTCAGATTCGGATTTCCCTTGTCGAAAGTGACCGTCGCGTCATGGCCGCCCCCGGAGAAAAGCTCCGCCGGCTTCGGCGCGCGCTCGACGTGCTGGAACGTGAGGCTGCCGACGAGGTCCCAGGCGAAATTCTGGATAAGCCCGATGCTTGCGCTTTTCGGCGTGTAGCTCATGGAGGCGGGCGTGGAGACGATCACGCCGCCGCCCGGAAACGAGCGCGCAAAGCCCGAAAGTCCTACGTCCTCGATACGGCCCGCGATCTGCGCCTTCGTTGTTTCGCTGAACTTGAACTCGTTGAATGCATAACCCGCGATCCGCTTGTTGTGGTTCGGATCCCACAGACCCGCGCCGTCCGGGCTCGGCGCGGTGAGCTCCTGGTGCCCGCCCTGCACGCCCACGGCTGTCGAGAGACTCGCCCAGCTAAATTCACCGGCCGGAGCTGCACCTCGACACGCGCTTCCTGCTCCTTGTTGGTGAAGGTCTGGCGGATGCCGTCAGTCGAAGGATCGGCGGGATCGGCAAAGCCGAGCTCGTGGTGCTTGTAATCGGTAATCCCGCCCCAGAAGCGGATGGCATCGATATATGAAGTCGGATCGCGCCACTCTCCCTTGCTCATCACCTTGGTCTGCTGCGCATCGATCCGGGTGTTCGAGTTTTCGCCGTCGATTCCGGGGATGTGATAGAGCGCATTGTTCTGCGTTACAGCCAGCCCGAAGAATCCGCTCTCGCCGATATACGAGCCGCCGGCCGAGAAGCCGTTCGCATTCATCGCCGAGTTCGGCTGCTTGCCGTTGAAGGCGAAAGGCTGCGTCGCGCGCGGCGCGTCCACGGGCGACGGCGGCACGAGATACGGATAATGCGGCACGCGATAATCGTCGGCGGTCCGGCCGAACGTATCGAAGTGGAACGCCCAGTTACTCTGCCCCGCGTCGAGCAGGATCGCCCCGTCAAGCCCCTTGTCCACGCTTGTCGCAGCACCCCGGAATTCGGCGCTGAAGCCGTCTTTCGGGATCGCGGTGGGGATGCGGTTGTTCGTCGTCTCCACCACACCGCCGATGGCCTGCGAGCCGAAGCGAAGCGTGGCGGGGCCGCGGATCACCTCGACCTGCTGCGCGATCAAAGGATCGACAGGCACGAAATGGTCCTCGCCCAGATCCGAAGCACCGTTCGCGCCCAAACCGTTTTCCTGGATGCGCACGCGGTTCACATCGAGGCCGCGGATGATCGGACGGCTCGAAGCACCGGGTGCGAAAGACGAACCCGTGATGCCCGGTTTCGAAAACAGAAGATCGCCAAGCGTTGCCGCCCCGTTCCTGCGGATTTCGTCCTCGGGAACGACTGTCACCGTCGCAAACTGGTCGGTCACGATCGGCAGCGAACCGGGAAGATTGTTGCCAGCAGGCTGGGCGTTCGCCGGATTGGAAGAAGGTTGCGGCGCGGGATTGGCGGGCGCGTGCCGGATCGGGCTTGGCGCCGTGACTACGGTCTGCGGAAGCTGCACTTCCTGCGCCTTAATTCCTTGAGGCCAGCCCCCGTCGAACAACGCAATAACAAGAAAAACGCCAATCGTTCGCTTCCGCATATTCCCGTCCCGAAATCGTGACCTGCGGAAGTGATACAATATATCATTATAATGATACAATATATCTTTATAGGCGGAGCCTCGTTCGTTTGCTTGACAACTTTCCGCGCTCCTCTACTACTCGCGCTATGGGGTAGTGCGATCTCCCCATGAGGCGACATGCCGAAGCATCGCGTCCCGCTCGACAAGGAGGACGCTCATGTCGCCACTCTGCGATTTCATCCCCGATCAATTGACGAGGCCGCCGGCTGCATCGCCGCGCCCTGCCCCCATCCGTACGAGTACGTCGTGCCCAAGCATATTTTCGCGCATTCTG
>JAJPHK010000008.1 GCA_021325315.1 Alphaproteobacteria bacterium | reverse complement strand
GGATCATGGTCCGTCAACGAAACGGGTGTAGTTGTCCACCGGCAGCACACATGCCGCCGCTTTCGCGCCGTCCGATTAACGCCCTGTGAAGCTTAAGATTTTGTTGCTCGCGGCCGCATGCCGCGCGAGGAATTAGAGAATCCAATGCCGCCGCGCTTTTCCCCCGATAGCCGCCTGGTGAAAGCGATCGAGCCCTCGCCCAATTTCGGCGAGCGTCGCGGCGTCATCGCACCCGACATGCTGATTCTTCACTATACCGGCATGAAGGACTCGGAGGCGGCGCTGCGGCGGCTTTGCGAGAAAAGCTCGGAGGTTTCCGCTCACTATTTCGTCTTCGAGAACGGCCGCATCGTGCAGATGGTGCCGGAGAAGAAGCGCGCCTGGCACGCGGGCGTATCTTCATGGGAAGGCGGGAGCGACGTAAATTCGCGCTCGATCGGAATCGAGATCGCTAATTCCGGTCACGATTTCGGCTACCCTGATTTTCCGAAGAAGCAGATCAAGGCGGTAATCGCGCTCTGCAAGGACATCATCAAGCGCCGCAAAATCCGCGCCGATAGAGTGCTCGCTCATTCCGATGTTGCGCCCGCGCGCAAGCGGGACCCCGGCGAGAAATTTCCCTGGACCAAGCTTCACAAGAACGGCGTCGGCCACTGGGTGCGCCCCGCGCGGACGCTGCGCCGCAAGTCCTTGCGCGTCGGCGATCGCGGCGAGGAAATCCGCGCCGCGCAGGAAATGCTCGCCGCTTACGGCTACGAAATCTCGCCGACCGGAACTTTCGACGAGAACACCCGCAAGATCGTCACCGCCTTTCAGCGCCACTTCCGTCCGAAGCGCATCGACGGTATCTTGGACCCGCAAACGCGCGCGACGTTGCATCAACTTTTGTCTAGCCGTCCGCACCGGCGCGACTGAATCGCCGTTTCCGCGCCGCATTCGGAAGAATGTTCTAAATTTATCGCGCTCGCGAAAAATGATTCCGTCTCCGGCGCGGAAAGAAAACGATCCGTTCGCGAACATTTTCCATTTCGCCCGATTCGAGTCCCATTCGTCGGTGACTTCTCCGTCCATCCCTGACAATCGGAGAAGGAACTTTCACGAATGCCTGCCAACTTGCGCGCGCTCTTCCTCGCGGCGATTCTGCCGTTGTCCCTCAGCGCGCTGTTCTCGAATACCTCTCTCGCCAGCCACGAGGCGCAGCCTTCGCGCGCGCCGCGCACGCAAGGCATCGAGCCCGATGCCGGAACCAAGCTGAAACTGATGCGGATTGCCGACCGGCAGGCCGCGAATGCCGGGATTCCCGCCGACTTCCTGCGCGCGATCATTCGCGTCGAAAGCGATTGGGATGCGGAGCTCACGGGCTTTGCCGGCGAAATCGGATTAATGCAGATCAAGCCGGAAACGGCGCGCGACATGGGATTCCGGGGCGAAGACTCCGCCCTCTACGATCCCGAAACCAACATCCGCTGGGGCGCCGCTTATCTCGCGGCCGCTTACAAGCTCGCCAAGGGCGACCTTTGTCAGGCCGTTCTGAAATACAACAGCGGCCATCAGGCGACCAAGATGACCGACGCGGCGACCGCCTATTGCGGCCGTGTCCGCGGCATTCTCGCCTCGAATTGACGCGCGATCCCGGACGCGGCGCAAAGCGTGACGCGAGCGCCGCGAATCCGGGTTCCATCCCTCCTCGAAGTTTCAACTCCCGAGGAACGACCTTCGCTCTTGCGCGTTATGCGGTGAAATTTTTGCGCGCGCCGGACCGCGGCTGCATTCTTTGCCGTCGAGCCGGCCGAGAGAAGGAATTTTGTCATGCAGTTCGGTCGAGTGGCGCGCGGCGCCACGATTGTGTTTGCGTTTCTCACGGGCCTGTTTCTCTCTTTCCAAACCTCTGCACAACGTCGATCCGGTTACACCCGAGCAGAGCTCTCGCAAATCGTCGAGCGCTACGCGGCGGAAGCCGGCATTCCCGCCCGCCTCGTGCGCGCGGTGATTCAGCTGGAGAGCAACTGGGATCAGCGGCTCACCGGATCGGCGGGCGAGATCGGCCTCATGCAGGTGCGTTACGAGACCGCGCGTGAGATCGGCTACGGCGGCACGAAAGCGGCGCTTTACGACGCGGAGACGAATATCCGCTGGGGCGTGAAATATCTTGCCGGCGCCTACAAGCTCGCGGGCGGCGATCTCTGCCAGATGTCGCTGAAATATCTCGCCGGCCACGAGATCAGCAAAATGACCGCGGCGGCGCGAGCCTATTGCTCGGAAGTGCGCACCTACATGGCAGCGAAATAAATCCATGCACTCTCGGCACTAATTACTGTCATGCCCGGCCTTGTGCCGGGCATCCACGCCTTCCTTGCGGACGGATAAATAAGGCGTGGATGGCCGGGACGAGCCCGGCCATGACGAAGAATTAGCCGTGTTCTCTTGCCCGCCTTGACCTTCACTCTTTAACACCGCACATCTCCCGTATCAGTCGGCCGGGCGGCCGCCGCTTTACGGCGGAGGAAAGTCCGGGCTCCACGGAGACACGGTGCCGGATAACGTCCGGCGGGGGCGACCCCAGGGAAAGTGCAACAGAGAGCAGACCGCTTCGGCGCAAGCCGGAGTAAGGGTGAAAGGGTGGAGTAAGAGCCCACCGCGCGGGTGGCGACATCCGCGGCACGGCAAACCCCACCGGGAGCAAAGCCGAATAGGAATGGCATCGGGCAACCGAGATCCGTCTTCGGATTCGCCATTCGGGTTGGCTGCTTGAGGCGATGCGCAAGCATCGTCCCAGAGGAATGGCCGCCGCGCGGGAGAAATCCCGCCCTACAGAACCCGGCTTACAGGCCGGCTGATGCTTGAGTGAGAGGGCTCGGCGGAAATCCCGCCGGGCCCTCGCCAATTTTGGATTAGCAGTTCACGCGCGAACAGCTGCTCGTGTCGGTGCTGCGGCACGACAGGCAATAACGCCGGCCATTATTGTCGACGCAGGTGCACCAGTAGGTGCCGTTCGTTTGCTTCGAGCAGGTGCAGCTCGCGGACGCGGGCGTGATGATGCCGAATACCGAGAGCGTGCCAGCGACAAGAACGAAAAATAACAATGCACGTTTCATGTTGAGCCCTCCCTGAATATAAAGACGAGCTTATGTTCGGGAAGCTTGGCTGCAATAGCGTTCGGAAATCGAAAAGGTATCTAATTGCTGACTTGCTGCAAAAATTCTTTTTGCAAATCGCCTTGTTCAAAACGAAAGTTCTTTCATAGCATCGCGACAGTTCAACCGCTGGAGGCCTCGATGAAGGCTTCGTGCCAAAGACAGTCCCCGGGTTTTGTATTTACTCTTGTCGCGTTGCTTGCGGCATCGACAATGTCCGCATCAGCGCAGTCAACCGGCAATCTCATCGTGCCGGGAAAACAAATCGGGAAAGCCTTCGTCGGAATGACGCCCGCGCAACTTTATCAAGCGCTCGGAAAACCCGATAAAACGGTGAACGGCGGCGAAGAAGCTCACGAAACGTTTTACTATTACAAAGATCTGACGGTCGCGCTCGATACGAAGACGCAGTCCGTGTACCAGGTGAATACGGCGTCGCCAAAGTTTCGGACGAAGGAAGGCCTCGGCGTCGGCTCGCAAGACCTGGAACTGCGCGCGAAGCTCGGGTCGCCAAAATGCGAGACGGACACCGCGACAGGACTCTTTCTGAATTATGGCCAGACCGGTTTCATCCTGGATAACAATGGCACGGTACGAAATCTAAACGTGCGCCGCAGTGCATGGAGATGCTGAGGTTTCGCCCGCTCACGGCTTACGGGTGACGGGGATGTTGATCCTCGCAACGGCTGGGATTTTATTTGCGCTTTCCGCCTCTCCAGCGGATGCCGAGACTCGATCCCGATTATTGCCGACAGCGCAAACCGCTCCGCACAATCGTGACCTGTCGCGTGAGCAGCGCGCGCGTCTTCAGAAAGAAATCGCGCAACTGCCAACCGGCCTACGCGCCCGCTTTGACGAGCGTTACCGGAATTGGGGAAAGACGTGGGAACGGCCTGACATTGCCGTCAGATCAAATGCAAAGGCGCTTCGCAAAAGCAAGGAATTCAGCCTGCTGGTTGCGCTTGGCCCGCGCATCCTTCCGCTGGTCGTAAACAAGCTGCTGCAGCCGGACGAGTTCTTCGCGCTACAGCTCTACGACGTGCTGCAGGACCGGCCGGAATTGCGCGCTGACAAACGCGGCAAGAGCGAACAGACGCGAGCCCTTGCCACCGCGCGGCTTTGGCTGTCGCGATAGGCCTTCCGTTTCAGGAAGGCGGCCGCGGCTTCGGCGGAAGCTTCGGATTGTAGAAGCTCGGCGGATGCGAAGCCGCGGGATCAGGACATTTCGCCTGCGAGCAACCGCCGGCCGTGCAGGATTCGCAGTAGGATTTCCCGAGGTCGCCGACGCAGTTTCGCACCTGGCTTCCGTTCGGCTGTCTCTCCCATGGCTTGCAACGGGGCGCGGCGAGCGATGGCGCAATCATCGTAAGCGACAGGAGCGCGGCGGCGAACAGCGAGCGATTCATGCGTACCTCCGCGGAGCAGTATGCGGAGACCGGCCGGCGATTGTTTGAAGACAATGCAAATGACAAGAGTTCGCACGATCGTCGCGCAACAAAGTTTCCCGTACACAAATAATCTTGCTTTTTTCGCTGCACAGCAAAAGCGCAGGCCTTGTTCGCAAACGCTTTTTCCGGTTCCCGCACTTTCAGGTTGCGCGACGTGTCGTCCGGGTCCCTTGCGGTGCCGCTTTCGTCCGTTAGGCTCGAATCACGGCTAACTGCACGGGAGGACGACTTTGGATACCGCCCGCAGCTTTAATGCCCTCGCAGTCTGCGCCGCCTTTCTTTTTCTCGGCGCGGTTCTCCTGGGAATGTTCTGAGAATTTCCAAAGAAGAGAGACGCCGGGGATTTTCCCCGGCGTTTTTCTTTATTCCCTCTTCCCGTTTTTACGCCACATCGCGTGAGGAATTCGCGAGCACCCTGCGCCGGTCGCGTCCGAGCCAGAGCGAAACCGTGAGCCCCTCCTTGATCCTGTCTTCCGGCGCAAGCGAACGATGCGACATGAACTCGAGTCCCGCCGACTTCATCCATTGCATGATCGTCTCCTCTGCGAAGCCGAGCCGGCGATGCAAATGCCGTTCGCGCAAGAACTCCAGCTCATGCGGCGCGAAATCAATCACCAGAAGACGCCCGCCGGGGCGAAGCGCCCGCGCCGCCTCGCGGATCGCACGTGCGCCGTCGTCTAAAAAGTGCAACACTTGATGCACGATCACGACATCAAACTGATCGCGTCCGAGCAAAAGGTTATAGATGTCGCCCTTCCGCACCGCGCAGTGCCGGAGCCCTGCGCGCTCCAGGTTCGCGCGCGCAATCGAAAGCATTTCCGGATTCATGTCGATGCCGACCCCGCGGTCGATCTCGGGGCCGAACAACTCCAGCATCCTTCCCGTGCCGGTGCCGAGATCGAGCAAGCTCTCGATCCGAACGCCTGCGAGCGCTTCCTTGATCGCGGATTCCACCGCGGCTTCCGAAATGTGCAGCTTGCGCAATTCGTCCCAGTGCTTCGCGTGCTTGCGGAAATAGGACTGCGCCGCCGCCTGGCGTTGCGCGCGCACCTGCGCGAGCCGCTCGCGATCGCGCGCGAGCACCGGATCGGAATGATCGACCAGGCCGAGGAGCGCCTTGCCGAGCTTCGCGCCCTGCCCGCGCGAGACGAGCCGGTGAAAGGCCCAGCTTCCCTCGCGGAAACGCTCGATCAGCCCGGCGTCGGAGAGGAGCTTCAGATGCCGCGAGATGCGCGGCTGCGACTGGCGCAGAATGTCGGTGAGGTCGGAAACCGTAAGCTCCTCCTCGGAAAGAAGGGCGAGCAGGCGAAAACGCGTGTCTTCGGCGGAGGCTTTGAGCCCCGCGAGCAATGCCGCAAATCCGAGATGGTCTTGGCGTTCGGCCATCCTGTTTTCCTAACGCGACGGGTTTCACTTCCCTTTCGCATATATCGCAAAACACGCTTGTGGCGGTAATATCAGTACCTCTACCTCATTTGGAGGCTTATCATGCCGATATGCCTAAAAGACCCCCAAAGCGCATCCACAGCCCCCGTTCTCAATGACCCAGGCCTCCCCTAAAATCGCGACATTGTCCCAAGCGTCGAAAGCGACCATGTCCTCTGTGTCTGCCGGCCGCGATCTTCGCCTCGATTTTTTTCGCGGGTTGTCGCTGTGGTTCATTTTTCTCGACCATGTGCCTTCCAACGCGATGGCCTGGCTCACGGTACGGAACTACGGCTTTTCCGACGCCTCGGAAATCTTCGTCTTCATTTCCGGCTACACCGCCGCCTTCGTCTACGGCCGGGTGATGAATGAGCGCGGCTTCATCGTTGGGGCCGCGCGCATTCTGAAACGCGCGTGGCAGATCTATGTCGCCTTCGTTTTCCTCTTCGTCTTCTACGTCGCCGAGATTTCCTATCTTGCGACGCGCTTCCAGAACCCGCTCTACACCGAGGAGACCGGCTTCTTCGAATTCCTGCAGAAGCCGGAAGTGATCCTGATCGAGGCGCTGAAGCTCCATTTCCTGCCTGCGAATGTGGACGTGCTTCCGCTTTATATTGTGCTGATGGCGTTCTTCCCGTTCGTGCTGTGGCCGCTTTTGCGCTGGCCGAATGTCACGCTCGCCTGCTCGGTTGTATTTTACGTCCTCGCCCGCGTGCTCGACTGGAACATCTCTCTCTATCCCGACGACCGTCACTGGTTCTTCAATCCGTATTGCTGGCAGCTTCTGTTCGTGATCGGCGGCTGGTGCGCGGCCGGCGGTGTGGCGCAAATCGAAAAGCTCCTGAAGTCGCGCACCGTGCTAGTGCTCAGCATTCTGTTCCTGCTCTATGCGGCGGCGCTGCAGTTGAGTTGGCTGATTCCGGGCGTCACCCGCAAGCTTCCGACCTGGGCGCTCGTGCTGCCCTTAAACAAAAGCGACCTTTCGCTCTTCCGACTCT
>JAJPHK010000111.1 GCA_021325315.1 Alphaproteobacteria bacterium | reverse complement strand
GTCGAGCGAGCCGTCGATCGTCTCCCGGTTGTGCATGATCACAACCGCCGCGTCATGCGCGGCTGCGACGCGCGCGATGTCCGGCTCGCGCGAAAGCCCCCAAACGTCGTTCACGATATGCGCGCCGGCCTTGAGCGCCGCTTCCGCGACCCGCGCCTTATAGGTGTCGATGGAGATGGGTGCTCGCGTCGCGCGCGCCATCGACTCGATCACCGGGATGACGCGGCGAAGCTCTTCCTCGGCGCCCACCGGCGTGTGGCCGGGCCGCGTGGATTCGCCGCCGAAATCGACGATGTCCGCGCCTTCCGCGATCTGCCGGAGCGCCGCCTCCGTCGCGGCCTGGGTCGCGGGATATTGGCTGCCGGCATAGAAGGAGTCGGGCGTGACGTTCACGACACCCATGATCAGCGTGCGGCCGCCGAGTGAAAGGCTGACGCCGCGCGCGTCGAGATTGCGATGGTAGGACGGGTCGAGCATTCCGTTCGCGCTAAAGGCGTGCCGTCACGGGACGCCGGAATGGCAGAATAGCCCGGATTTACAACGCTTTGAAGCGTTTTTGAGAACGGCCTGAAAGTGAGAAAAGGCGGTTCAATAGGAAATTTTCAGGGGCAGTGTTTTCGCCCGCTCGATCCATTTCTTGACGGCCTTCTCGCTCGGCAGGAAGCGCACCGCGCCGTTCTTGTTCGCCTTCGCCATCGCCTGCGCGAGATTTTTCGGATTCCGGTATTTCAATTCGCGCACCGTGACGCCGACCTCGCCGAGGAGCCGCGCGTAATCGTCGCCGATGCCCTTGATCCGCATGCGGTCGGCGGCGTTCGCCCAAGCGAGCACAGTACATTCGTCGACGCCGATCTTTTCGGCCAGCAGCTGCCGCCCGCGTGGATCCTTCGCCGATTCCAGAAGCTTCGCGGTGGTGCGGATGCGCTGGGCCCTGAGCTTGGCCGCGGTCGCGGCGTCGATGTCCGGAATTTTGCTGATGGGGTAGGACATGGCGGCCTCACGCAGAAAACGGTCTCAATTCGGAACGCGGTACGAACGCGAAACGAAACGCAACTCGCATCGAACGGGTAGAGAGACCGGCCGCGAGGACCGGGGGAATGATTATGAGCGGGCGTTTTTCGAAATCTCAAGCGAAAAATAAAAAACTTTTTTGGCCTTGTCAGACCGCCAAACTTGGCGGTTGAAAGGAGTGGCAGGAAACCAAGGGACGGCCTATAACCGATAGGCCATGGCTAAGAAAAAACCTGTCAGCAAGGAAGCGGCAAAGCCCGCTGCCGCAACGGCGCAGAAGAATGGCGACACCGCCGACAAGGTTTTCGTCGGTCAAAGCGTCCAGCCCGAATATCTCACGCTCAAGCTCGCGAACCGCCATGGCCTCGTCACCGGCGCGACCGGCACCGGCAAGACGGTCACGCTGCAGGTGCTCGCCGAGGGCCTCGCGCGCGCCGGCGTTTCGGTCTTCGCCGCCGACATCAAGGGCGATCTCTCCGGAATTTCCGAGCCCGGCGAGAAAAAAGATTTCATTCTGAAGCGGGCCGCCGACGTCGGCATCGATTACGAGCCGGATCAGTTCCCGGTCGTTTTCTGGGATCTCTTCGGCGAGCAGGGCCATCCGATCCGCGCGACGGTTTCCGAAATGGGCCCGCTTCTGCTCGCACGCATCATGGATCTGAACGACACGCAGGAAGGGGTGCTCAACATCGCCTTCCGCATCGCCGACGACCAGGGCCTTCTGCTGCTCGACCTGAAGGACCTGCAATCGCTGCTCGTCTATGTCGCCGACAACGCTTCCGAGTTCACGACGAAATACGGCAACATTTCCTCCGCCACCGTCGGCGCGATCCAGCGCCAGCTTCTGGTTCTGGAAAACCAGGCGGGCCAGAAATTTTTCGGCGAGCCCGCGCTCGACATCAAGGATCTGATGCGGACGGACCGGAACGGCCGCGGCTATATCAATATCCTCGCCGCCGACAAGCTGATGAACAATCCGCGGCTTTACGCCACGTTCCTGCTGTGGCTCTTGTCGGAGCTCTTCGAGCAGCTTCCCGAAGTGGGCGACCCCGACAAGCCCAAGCTCGTCTTCTTCTTCGACGAGGCGCATCTTCTCTTCAACGAGGCACCGAAGGTGCTCTTGCAGAAGGTCGAGCAGGTCGTGCGGCTGATCCGCTCGAAAGGCGTCGGCGTCTATTTCGTGACGCAAAACCCGATCGACGTCCCCGAAACCGTGCTCGCCCAGCTCGGCAACCGCGTCCAGCATGCGCTCCGCGCCTATACGCCTGCCGAACAAAAAGGCGTGAAGGCTGCGGCCCAAGCCTTCCGGCCGAACCCGAAGCTCAACACCGAGCGCGTCATCACCGAACTCGGGAAGGGCGAGGCGCTGGTTTCCTTCCTGGAGGGAAACGGCGTGCCCGAAATGGTGCAGCAGACGCTGATCCGCCCGCCTTCCGGCCGCATAGGTCCGGTGACCGATGCCGAGCGGAAAGCCATAATCGCTGCAAGCCCCGTGCAGGGTAAATATGACACGCCGATCGATCGCGTGTCCGCCTACGAGGTACTGCAAAAGAAGGCAGCCGCCGCCGCGCCCGAGGCGCAGCAACAGCAAAGCGGCGGTGTCGGTGGCATGATCGGCGGGGTTCTCGGCGGTATTTTCGGCGGCGGTAATTCGCGCCGCATGTCCACGGGCGAAGTCGTGGTCAAACAGGTCGCGCGTTCGGTCGCGAGCCAGATTGGCACGCAAGTCGGCAAAGCGCTGGTGCGCGGACTGCTCGGCAGCCTCAAGCGATAGGAAATTCTGATCGGCGCTCCGCACAGCGGTACGCGCCTTGTTTGCGGTTTTCGCCTTACGCATTGTGAACCATATCTCGCATCGCAAATTTCACAGCGCGAATTGCAGCGTGATTTTTTTTCACAAAGCCTGTAGAAAGTGGCCTGCGATGAGATTCCTTCCGGCTGCACGCATTGTCGTACTCGATGCCGATGCTCGTCATCGCGAGAATATTTGCGCGGGCCTGAGCGAACTCGGCCTGATCCAGGTGCTCGCCGCGGGCACGCTTCCCGATGCAAAAGCCTTCGCGCGCGAGCGCCCGATCGATCTCGCCATTGTCGATACGCGCGGCTTCCAGGATCTCGCGCGGGAACAGGGCAAAAAAATTTTACCCAATCCGTTCATCACGGAGGGTACGCCCGGAATTCTGCTCGCTTCCGACACTTCGCGCGCGATGGTGCAAGCCGCGCATGCGAGCGGCTATCGCGCGGTGGTTGCCCTGCCGGTTGCGCCGCGGCTTTTGTATCGCCGCATCGGCTCGATCCTGCAAAAGGCGCGCCGTATGCATCGGCAAGGCGCGGCGCACGATCTCGGCGCCGGTTCCGCCGGAAATT
>JAJPHK010000081.1 GCA_021325315.1 Alphaproteobacteria bacterium | reverse complement strand
GTAGTCATAGTAGCGCGGCGCTGTCGCAGCCGCGATACCAAGGCCAAGAAGCCCGAGCCCGACCGCCGGGCCAATCCAGCGGCCATGGTGACGCCAGCGGACATTTTCCGTCGTCACAGGAGCGGTCTGGCTTACCGCCTGACCGTTCGACACCGGCAGCGCGAACGACGGCGCTACCGATCCGAGGAGAAGCGAGCCGGCCACGCCGGCCGCAAACAGCTTGTTCAGATTCTTACGCATGATCCAATCCTTTCTGTTTGCTCTCGCTGCTCGCAATTAGCGCGAAGTCGAAAGCGTGAGCCGCATAGATGCGAACTCCGTGCATATTTAACGTACAGAAACAGTGAACTGTTCCTGAGTTTCGTTGTTATCTAGGGTTCAGAGACAAGGCCAAATTATTGCAACTTCTGGACAATTGCGGCGGCGCTGCGGGCGCGGACCGGAGAAATTCTTGCTATAGTGCTTTTGTTGCGTTTGAGGTTCATGGTGCCTTTCGTCCGTTATCGCATCGTCCAAATTTCCGGCTGGAAACTCGCGCTCGGCGCGTTGCTGCTTGGGGCGCTATTGTTCGCACTCTTTATTCTCGCCGCCGGCATCTTTCTTCTGGTATTGCCTGTGGCTGCGATCGTGGGCGCCCTCGCCTATCTGTTCGGAAGCCGGACAAAGACGAAGGATTTTCCCGACGGGGATTTTTCCGGCGGCGTGATCGAGACGGAATATCGCGAAGTTGAACAGAAGCAATTGGAGCAAGACAGGAAATGAGCGATGTCGTCGACAACGCGGAAAAGCATCGCTACGAAATCTCGTTCGAAGGCAAGACCGCTTTCACCACTTATAAACTCGAAAACGGCGTGATCACCTTCCTGCACACCGAAGTGCCGGCGGAGTTTCGCGGCAAGGGTATCGGCTCGAAGCTCGTGCGCGGCGAACTGGAAGCGGTGCGCGCACGTGGGCTGAAAGTGATCCCGCGCTGCGAATTCGTCGCGGGCTATATCCAAAACCATCCCGAATTTCAGAATCTGCTCGCCTCGAAATAACGGACCGGAACTCGCGGCGCGATCGGCGAATTAACGAGACAATTGCGGAGAAGGAAAATGAAAACGAGGGCACTCATGTTCACGGCGACTTTATTGTTCATCGCTTCGCAGGCTTGGGCGCAAGGAACATTGACCACACCTACGACGCCGACCGTACCGAAGGGCCCGCCGGTCGGGCAAAGCACGATTATTTCGCCCGGCGTTTCTTCTCCGCTCCTGCCGAGCTCCGGCCTCGCCGGCAGCGGTACGCCTTGCAGCGGATCGGCGACATCGTTCGGATCGGTGCCGGGCAATGCCGGAGTCGGCACGACAGCGATCGGAGCGCAAAACCAGAACGGCGTGCCTGCCGCGAACAATCAGCCCGCCGCGGGATCGATTCGCGGAATCAATCCGAGCGTGACTCCGGGGGTGCCGGGAACCTGCTGAGATAAGGCGGCATGCGAACGGCGAAAAACTATGCTGCGATTCTTTCTCTGCTTCTGCTGACAAGCGTGCCCGCGTTTGCCGAAGAGAAACCGCCCGCCAAACCGCAAGACCCTGCACAATCCTGCAAGCCCTCGCCGAAAGGCGGTGAGAAGGGTGAGTCACTCGGCGAATCGAAGGGCGTGATCTGCCCGCCCGAGAACCGCGATCCCGAGATCAAGGTTCCGCCTCCCGATAGCGGGGCGAACATGCCGGTAATCAAGCCGCCGCCGAGCGCCAAATAACTCCGCGAATGGCTGAAATACGCGATTTTGGAAAAATTTTAGCATGTTCCGGGGGAAATCGCGGCAGCCCTGGAACAGATTGTTGCGTCATGCATTGGGATCACGCGGGTAACGATTTGGGTAATGCCGTGCTGGGACAGAAATTCTTTGGAGATTCCGATACGCATTCCACCAATCTCGAGTGGAAAGAAATCGAAGCCGAAAAGCGGGCGCTCCGTTCGCTCCTCGATTCGTTTCGCACCGAGCCGGAAAGGCTGTTCGAACAAACCATCAACAGCCCTGCGACTCGCCGCAACATCGGAAAATTCATCGGTTACACCTTCGTGAAGCCCTATTTCGGCGAACGTTGAGTTCACATACGTATGCGAATCGCCGGTCTGCGCATAGCGCTGTCGTGCCATGCGCCTCATGCAAAGTGCAGCGTCAATTGTTGCGCAAATATCCCTTTCCGAAAAAATTCTCACGATCTTATCAAAATCAATTGCATTGAGTGTGCGTGCGGCACGGCGCATCTCCTGCGCGGGCTCCTATGCGAGGGCATACAAGGAGAACTGAAATGAAAAACTTGCTTGTGAAAATTGCTCTCGCCGGCGCGGTGCTCGCGTCCGGCATCGCCGCGGCAGCCGCGCAACCGGGCAGAGGGCACGCAGCCTACGATCGGCCGAGCGGGAATTCCGGGATTATGACGGGACCGTCTTACCAGAACGGCGACAACAAATCGAAACTCTATGCGTTGCCCGACTCGCAGGAAGAACGCGAAACCTACAACCACGGCGCCTAACGCATGCCGATTTGAAACGAGAGCGGTCCGGCGCGCTGCCGGACCGCTTTTGTTTCAACATCATCTTCCGGCAATGAGTTCATATGCTCGCGCGAGTCGAATTGCCGCATTTGCGCTGAACGTGATCGAGCTCTGCGTTTTTTGCAGATCGTCTCGAAAATTCTCAGATCTGTTTTAAATCCAATTTACATCGAATATGGCCGCTTGTTTGCATCATACGGAAACTGCGGCGCTGTAATTTTCCGGGCCGCGCGCTTGCATCGCCGATTTCGTCTCGTTGTGAGCTTCACGTTGCCGTGAATATCCTGCAACGAATTTTGCGTCTCTGCGTTTCCCGGCCTAACGGGGGCGCAAAGTACAAAGTACGAAGGAGTCCAAAAGTGAAAACGGTTACCAAACTCGCCATGATCGCCACGCTGCTCGCGTCCGGTATCACCGCGGCATCCGCGCAAGAGAATAGAACGCGCACGCCCTACGATCCGCCGAGCGGGAATCCGGGCATTATGACGGCGCCATCTGACGATGGCGGCTACGGAACTGGCGGTTTAAGCGATCCGTCGAATTATCGCGGCGGCTTCGGCGGTTCGAATCTCTACGCAGTCCCTGGCTCGCAGTATGAACGCGAAATCGACAACCACGGCAGCTAACGCACGCTGATTCGAATCGAAGGCGGTCCGGCCGCGCGCCGGGCCGCCTTTGCTGCGTTTTGTAAAACGACTCTCTGTCACGGGAAAGCGGCGCACAGCACGCGCCGCTTACCGAAGGACAAGCCCCGCGCCTCAGGCGAGCCTGATCACGGCAACGATCTCGTGCGTGTCTGGATCGATGATGAGCAGATCGTCCTCAACCACGACGTAATAATAGCCGCGATACTCAGGCACGATTTCCACGATTGTCGGGGGTAAGACGACAAGGTGTACCGACGACGGAACGCGTGTACCGACGCTGATCGAGAAATGAACGTCAGAACGCGAGATACGCGTAACGTTCTTCTGTTCCTTGATCACCGTCTTGATGCGCGTCTCTTGGCTCGAGTCGAGATGAACGCTCTTCCCACTCTTCTCGGTCGTTGTTGAGCGCTCAGAACTCTTTTCCTTGCTGCTTTTTTCCGAAGCGCGCCCGCCCTGGTCACGGTCGCGTGTCGCTTTCTCGTGTTCCCTCTCTTCCCCCTTTTCACCGCGCTTCTCTTCTCTATTCTTCTCGCTCTTCATGTCGCGCTTTTCGCGAGGTTCGGTCTTTTCGCCTTTCTCTATTCCCTTCTTTTCCACGCCGCCTCGTTCAGGCGCGCCCTTCTTCTCCATTTCGCCCTTATGCATGCCTTTCTCTTCTACGCCGCCCTTTTGCATGCCCTTCTCCGGCGCTCCCCCCTTCTTTGGTTCCGTGGTTTCGCCTTTTGACGAGCCGCCGCCCCCCGGCGCGGACATCCCGCCTCCGCCCGGACCCATACCTTTTTCTTGTGCGAGCTGAATGCCTTCCTGGGAGTGAGTTGTTTGTGCGGAATTCTGACTCGTGCCGGCTTTCACCGGAGACAGAATCGCAACCGCAGCCAGAACAGCCGTCGAGATTAGAAATTTCTGTTTCATATTCCCTCCTTTCGACCTTGGACTTCAAATCAAACTCTTCCGTGCGGGAAAATGTTCCCGCACATACGGCTTTCTGCCGAACAAAGAATGTTTCGATTTTACGCGCCAAACGAAGTCTGGCCGCGGAGGTGATCCCGTAGAGCTAGGGACATCGATCATGAAAAATGCCCCGGCAACCTCGGCTGCCAGGGCGTGTCGATCTCGCGTAAGCCGAGGCCGAAATCAAACATTAAATCGGATCGGCGATCTCGAGCGCCGGAAGATTTTTTGTATCGATCATCATTTGGGTCGCATCCATCGTGCCGTTCATTTTCGGTTCATGCTTCTTGTAGCTGCTCGCCGCGAGCGGGATGAAGGCGGCGAGAAATCCTGCGATCAATGCGGCGACTGCAACTTTCTTGAAACGTGTCATTCTCATTCTCCACGGATTGGCCCAAGCCCCGATCATTGGAGGTCCGTGTAGCGGCTCGCTCCCCCGCCGGCTGTGACCGCGGTCACATAAAAAGCGATTGAAAGTGCGTCCCGCCGAACTTTCTTTCGCCGCATTTCGTTCTCGCGATCGCCTTCCGTGGCGCGGCAATTAATTCCAATGACAAAGCCGCCGGGTGCGCTAGGCTAGCGGTTCCCATGAAGGAGGAGGTCATCATGCGAACGCTCTTCTTCTCATTTCTGCTTTCCGCCGGCCTTGCGGCCGCGGGCAGCCAGTACGCCGGCGCCGCGCCCGCCAATGGCCTCGCCCTCGACAATACGGCCCGGCAATCCAATGCGCTGACGCTGGTGCGCGACGGCTGCGGCCCCGGCCGCCACTTCTCGCGCTGGCGTGGCTTGTGCGTTTGGGACCGCTCCGACTATCCGGTCTATGGCGGCTACTACGCGCCGCGCGCCTACGGCTATTACGGCTACGGCCCCGGTTACTATTACGGCCCGCCGGTCTATGGCCCGCCCTACGGCTACTACTACCGGCGCTATTACTGGTAACCGTCAAAGAAACGAAAGCCCCGGCGAAGGCCGGGGCTTTTGCTGTCAGTCGCGGCGTTTGATCGCCGCGTGACAAGGGCTCGGGTTGCGCTAGTCTTTATCGGGCGGCGAGGAAAGCTGGAGGATGGAATGCGTAGAATTTTATTCTCATTGCTCGCGACCACCGGTTTGGCGGCCGCAGGTGCCCACCACACAAGCGCCGCGCCCGCGAACGGCGCGGCCCTCGGGGCGATCGCTGCGCCATCTGAAACGCTCACGCTGGTGCGTGACGGCTGCGGTCCCGACCGCCACTATTCGCACTATCACGGCATCTGTGTCTGGGACCCGCCGCAATATCGCGCGTACGGACACGGGCCGTATTATCGCCATTACGGACCCCCCGCCGTCTATGCGCCGCCGGCCTATGGCTACTACGCGCCGGACGTCGCCTACGGCCCGCCGCCGACCGACTACTACATCGACCCCAACGGCACTTACGCGAGCACGGTGATCCACAGTCCGCGCGGCCGCTACTTCGATCTCTGGTACGATTGATCTCGAAAGCCCCGGCGGAACCGGGGCTTTTTCTTGTTCCATCCTGCCCCGCGCATGACAACTTCCTTAACTAAATTTCTCAGGCGGTGGGCAACCTGGAGGATGGAATGCGTAGAATTCTGTTCCCGTTTCTCGCGACCGCCACGCTCGCGATCGCCGGGCTCGACGCCGCAACGCTCGCGCCCGCGAGCGCCGCGGACTTGCAGGTCACCCCGCAACCCCGGAAGCATGCGCGCGCGCATCGCGAGTACGAATACCGCGACCGGAGCGCGGATCGCTACTACCGCTATCAGCGCGTCGACGTCTATGAGGAGCCGGCGCCGGTCTATTATGAAGAACGGGTCGACTATTACGTCCCGCCGCCCGTGGTCTACGGCCCGCCGGTTCCGCCCGCGCCGGTCGTCGCCGAATACGACTACGACTACGCGCCGCCGCCACGTACAGTCGAGGTATTCGATGCGTATTGAGCGCGGGCGCGGAAACAGAAAACGGAAAGCCCCGGTGGAAGCCGGGGCTTTTTGCATTCCGTGCCGCCGGCTTACGAAGAAATTCGTACGACGTCATATGGCCATATAACCCGTCTTCGCGTCTTTCCTGCATTTGCAACTTTTTCCAGCGTCTTCTCGATCCTGGGCCCCAGCACTTCCGTCGAAAAGGCGGTTTCTGCGATGTGTCTTGCGGCAAGAGAAAACTCGATCCGCTTTCTGCGGTCGAGGCAGAGCGTCAAAATCCGCTTCGCCATCTGCATCGTGTCACCGATGTCCACGACAAAACCGGAGCAGTCATGCTGCACGAAATTTGCGACCATTCCGACATTGGTTGCGACAACGGGGAGCCCGGTCGCGGCCGCCTCGAGCACCGCAAGAGGGCCCGTCTCTTCGCCCGAGGGGTGCGCAAATACGTCCATCGCCCAGTAGGCCTGACGAATATTTTTCAACGCGCCGGGTGCAATCACACGATTCCCCGCTCCGAGATCGGCGGCGAGCTTCTTCAGCCCTTCAGCCCTCCGCACAGGTCCGCCTGCGATGAGAAGGCGCGCGCGTTTCTGCATCTGCGTGAATTTCGCGAAGGCAGCGACCAAATCTTGCGGCCGCTTTCTCGCAATGAGATCGCCTGCAAAACCAACGACGAAGTCGTCGGAGCTCAGAGAAAACGCCGACCGCGCCTCAACCCGTTCCGTTTCAGTAGGGGGCCTGAAAAAGTGAACATCCACAAAATTTGGAATCGTCTCGATTCTCTCTTTGCTGACGAAATTGAATTTTCGATGAAAGGATTCCGTCTCGTGCGAGGTCGCAATGACATGATGGTTGAACGGCCAGTGCAATTGAATATGCATCGCATGTGCCGTCGCAACCACAGGTATCGAACCCAAGACACGGTAAAAAGCGCCGTAGGCATGCGCGGCGCTCATGTGAGTATGGATTACGTCAGCATTAAATCGAAGAATCTGATTTCCCACTTCAATAATTTCACGCGCACGCCAAGCAAACGATGTTTCGAATCTGGCGACGGCGCGAAACTCCGGTTGCTCTTCGATCCATTTTGAGGGCCGGTGCACCAGCAAAATTTGATGCCCGCGCGATTGGAGAAAATCGGCAAGCAAACGGCAGTGATTGGTAACGCCGTTTACGCCCGTACCCGACAATAACATCGCAACCTTCATGCATCCGGTTCGGCAGAAATCATGCCAGCCAACCGAAGGCGGAAATTGACGATTTTTCCTTAGAGAGCGCGCCATTCGCGCGTCAATTTTCGTCGTGACCCCGCATTTCGAGTGCGGCGAAACAGCGCAAGCCGAACCGCGCCTTATTTCCGGCTCCATCCGGCCGGAGTGGTGCGCGGGAATACAGAACTCCAAAAAATTGAGGCCGGCCTCGAAAATTGAGGCCGGTCAAAGCCGCGAAATGGTTTCTTTCGACAATTCTGTTCCGGCATGAACCCTGCAGCGGGGGCTTGATGAAACGTTTTTCTTCATTGCGCCTCCGGATGATCGCGGCGTTCTTGCTTGTCGCCGTGCCGCCGATGCTTTTCTCCGCCTATTTTGCAGCCCGGCTCCTGTCGGATGCCTTCGACCGAAATGTTCAACAGTGGCTGACGGAGACGGCGAATTTCATCTCGACTGAAGTCGACGAACTCGTGACCGATGCCGGTCACGCATCCAATGTGCTGGCCGACAAGCTCAAGCAAGCGCCGAGCTCCGATTTGGCTCTGGATCGCAGCGATGTAGCCCTGCTCTCGTCTTTAGGCGTCGACATAGTCGCTATCTATGACGAGAACAACAGGCTGCTTTATTCCTCGATACCGCTCGATGAGGTCACGCCACTCCCGGACCGGTCGACGAAATCTCTCTTTGACGTCACCTCAAACGGAATATCGCGGCTGACTGCCGGTGCTATCAGCATTTTCACAGCCGGCGGAAAGCTTCGTCGAATTTTCGTGGGCTATTGGCTTAACGATACAATCAATGCAGCGGCGAGCGCGATCACCTCGCTTGAATTCGAGGTCTTCCGGAACGAGGGCGGCCGCCTGGTGCCGATGCTGCCGAAAGAAAAACAGTCGCTTCATAATATTCCTCCTAGCGCGGAAGTGGTTGCCTTGCTCGAAACTACAAATGCTTCGGTTCCCGCAAGCGGCACGAACCATTCGATTTATCGTGCGGTCTATTCCGGATTGAAGGCGTCGAACGGACAGCTCCTCGGCGTCGCCTTCGTTGGATTTGCGACCCCGCAAAGCCTGTTTGATCAAATCGGCCGCTGGCATCTCTTTCTGGAAATGGCGCTCGTCGGCGGAGGGCTTTCGATCCTTGCCGGGCTTTGGATGTCCGGCCTGCTTGTGAAGCCTCTACGCGCGCTCACGAACGGCGTGCGGTCCGTGGCAAAAGGCGACTTCAAGCAGCGTGTGCAGATTGGCGGCGGCGCCGAGGTCGAAGAGCTTGCGGTTTCATTCAACGCGATGGCAGCGGAACTCGACCGTCTTCGCAGCATCGAAGCCGAACTCAGAAACCGCGAGAAGCTTTCGGCGCTCGGCGAAGCGGCGGCGATGATCGCCCACGAAGTACGGAACCCGCTTGGCATCATCAAGACTTCGAGCGAACTGATCCGTGCGCGGGCTGCGCTGACACGCGAGGAAGAGCGCGTGATGAGTTACGTCACCGACGAAGTGAACCGAATCGAGCGCCTGATCCGGGATTTTCTCGAATTCGCGAAACCCACGCCCCCTGTCTTCAAACCCCTGAACTTGAAAGACGTGATCGACCGCATTTCAAAAGTCGTCGGGCCGGAATTCAAGCATCGGAACATCACGTTCAAAATCGAGGACGACACCGCCGGTTCAAAAGTCGAGGGTGATCCGGACCAGATCTATCAGGTGTGCCTCAATCTCATTCTGAATTCGATGGATGCGCTCGGCACCGGCGGCACGATCGCGGCCAACATTCGCAAGATGCGCGCAGGCGTCGTCCTGCGCATTACCGACGACGGACCGGGCATCGATACCGAAGTCGCCGCCAAGATTTTCAATCCATTCTTCACGACGAAGGCCACGGGCACAGGTCTTGGCCTAGCGAAGGCGCAGAGCATCATGACCGCCCACGGCGGCTCATTGATCTTCTCGGCGGCCGCGGGCGGCGGCGCGCATTTCGACATGATCTTCCCCGAACGCACGGGACAGGCCGCATGAAACACCGCATCCTCGTTGTCGATAACGAAATCCGTCTCGCAGAGGTGCTCGCCGCCTCTCTTACCCATGCGGGTTATGCTGCCGATGCGTCGGGCGACGCCAGAGCCGCACTTGCATTGATCGAGAAGGAAAACGTCGATCTCGTCATCACCGACATGCGAATGCCGGAGATGGACGGCCGCGCGCTTCTGCATGCGATAAAACGCACGAGCCCGGATATCCCGGTGATTATGATCACGGCCTACACCTCGGTACGGGACGCGGTCGAGCTCGTGAAGGAAGGCGCCTTCGATTATGTCTCGAAGCCGTTCGAGACCGACGAGATTTTGCAGACGATCGCGCGGGCGCTGCGGCTTTCCGACGTCGTGCAGGACAACAAGCGGCTGCGGGACGAACTCGGGCGGCGCTACGATTTTCAGAACCTGATCGGCACGAGCGCCACTTTCCGGCGCGTGATCGAACTCGTCACCAAGGTCTGCGACAGCCGCGCCACGGTGCTGCTCACGGGCGAAAGCGGCACCGGCAAGGAGCTCGTGGCGCGCGCGATCCATTTCAACAGTGCGCGGCGGGACAAGCAGTTTGTCGCCGTCAACTGCGCGGCGATCCCCGAAGGACTCCTAGAAAGCGAGCTCTTCGGCCATACCAAAGGCGCCTTTACCGGCGCGATCTCGAACCGCACGGGCCGTTTCAAGCTTGCCGACGGCGGCACCATCTTTCTCGACGAGATCGGCGACATGCCAGCGTCGATCCAGGCGAAGATCCTGCGCGTCCTGCAGGAGCGGAGCTTCGAGCCGTTGGGCTCGACGCGCACGGAACAAGTGGACGTGCGCGTGATCGCGGCGACGCACAAGGATTTGCGCTCTTCGGCCGCGAACGGCGGTTTCCGGGAAGACCTTTACTATCGTCTCAACGTCTTCCCGATCCAGCTTCCACCGCTGCGCGAGCGCCGGGAGGACATCGCCCCGCTTGCTATGCACTTCCTGCACAAGCTCGCGAACGAAACCGGCAAGCGCCTCGTGAATTTCACGCCGCAGGCGATCCAGACGATGACGGAATATGCCTGGCCCGGAAACATCCGCGAGCTCATGAACTGCGTCGAACGCGCGGTGATCGTTGCGCGCGGCACGACGGTCGACGTCTCGGATTTGCCCGCTTATCTTTTCGACTCGCCGAAACCCGCGAGCGAGCCGAAACTCGGCCAATCCGACCTCGATTCCGATCTCGTGGCATTCGAGCGCGAACGGATCGTGCGCGCGCTCGATGAGGCAAACGGCGTGCAGATCCGGGCGGCTGAGCTTCTCGGCATCAGCGAGCGCAGTCTCTGGTACCGGCTGAAAAAGCTGAAGATCGATGTTGTGAAACGCGTGAGCGCTTAAGGCAAGCGGCGGCGTTACCGTGCGATGGTTTCTGCCGGCCAGGAAGCTGAAACGAAAAAAGACCGGGCAAGCCCGGCCTTCTCCTAAACGCTTCTACAACAATGCCAGTACATCCGTGGTCAATGTGGAAGCGCTAAAACCCGTTAATTGACCTGAAGGTTCGAGGCGGCTGCCTTGCCGCGGTCAGTGATCACATCATACGTCACCTTCTGCCCTTCGGCGAGACCGCGAATTCCGGCGCGCTCAAGCGCCGTGACATGAACAAACACATCGGCGCCGCCTGCATCCGGCTGGATGAAGCCGAAACCTTTTTGCCCGTTGAAAAATTTTACCGTACCGGTAGCCATAATAGTAAAGTCTCCAGCGCAATAGCGCGTTGAACCGGGCGACATCGCCCGGCTTACAAATCCGACTGCTTTTCCTGGGAATATCCCCGAAGGGAACAAAACAAGAGAAACGAGATATCGAACAAAACCATCCTATAGGAAAAAACACCAAACACAAGCGAATTAAATAGGAGTTGGCGGCAAATCATGTCATGATGAGAAACCTGTTCCGCTTGGAATAGAAAGGAATTTCGCCGCCTGATGGTCATCTCCGCATTCAAGCTGCCTCAGATCCCTTGCCCATCTTGCGGCGAGAACGGCCGGTTTGTCGGAATGGAACGCCATGATTCTCTGCGGAACACGAGCGTCCTGACCTTCGAATGCGAACGATGCGGTAACTATGCAATCAACAAATCCACCTTGCGAACTGCCTCAGACCGAATATTTCGAAATATCAAATCTCGTCACTAGTCCAGCTCTGTCCTTCCCGATTGGGATAAAGCGGAGAGGTAATGCGAAGGAGAATCATGCCCAGCAAGTTCAAACCCGGTCAGCACGTGCGGTTCACTTCCAATACGATCGGACGACCCGGGTCTTCGGGTATTTACAGCATCGTGAAAGTGATGCCGCACGAACACGACGAGCAAGAGTACCGGATTAAGAATAGCAGCGAAGCGCACGAACGCGTTGTGCGCGAGAGCCAGCTCGAAAAAGCGAACTAGCCTTAAGCGGCTTTGAAGTGCGCCTTCGGCTCGTTCGGCACGAGCGTGCCGTCGGCAAAGCGCACGTCGATGCAGGCCGCCGCTGCTTTTGTCACGGGAAGCTCCCGCTCGACGACGCCGACAGAATCGGGCCACAGGTCCTTGTAGTAAAGCCACAGAATGGACTCCGCGGTGAACTTCACGCGATCGCCGGTTTTCATGAGAGACCTTTCAAACAACCCGAAACAGGGTTGAACAAGCACCGTACACAGAAGCTGATCGAATACAACAACACGCCAAAAGCTACCCTAATTGCGGCTCTTTGGTGTTGAATGCTTACTTCACCAACTCCCGCATCGCTTGATCCAGCCCCTCCAGCGTCAGCGGAAACATCCGCCCGCTCATCAGCTGCTTCATCATGCCGATCGAGTGCGTGTAGGCCCACTCGCCTTCCGGCACCGGGTTCAGCCACACCGCATGCGGATAGGCGCGCGTGAATCGCTCCATCCAGAGCGCGCCTGGCTCGGGGTTCATGTGCTCCACCGAACCGCCCGCCTGCATGATCTCGTAGGGGCTCATCGCGGCATCGCCTACGAAGATCAGCTTGTAGTCGTGCGGATAGGTGTGCAGCACGTCCCAGGTCGGCGTCGTCTCCTGCCACCTTCGGCGATTGTCCTTCCAAACGCGCTCATAGGGGCAGTTATGGAAATAGAAATGCTCGAGATGCTTGAACTCCGTACGCGCGGCCGAGAACAGCTCCTCGCAAAGCTGGATGTGCCAGTCCATCGAGCCGCCGATGTCGAGGAGGAGAAGCACCTTCACAGCGTTCCGCCGCTCCGGGCGTAGCTGCAAGTCGAGATAGCCTTTGTTGGCGGTTTGCTTGATCGTGTTGTCGAGGTCGAGTTCTTCCGCGGCGCCCGTGCGCGCGAATTTGCGGAGCCTCCGTAGCGCGATTTTGATGTTGCGCGTGCCCAACTCCACGTCGCCGTCGAGATCCCTGAACTCGCGCTTGTCCCACACCTTGATCGCGCGGCGGTGGCGGCTTTCCTTCTGGCCGATGCGCACGCCTTCAGGGTTGTAGCCATAGGCGCCGAAGGGAGACGTGCCGGCGGTGCCGATCCATTTCGAGCCGCCCTGATGGCGGCCTTTCTGCTCGGCAAGCCGCTTCGCCAGCGTCTCCATGATCTTGTCCCAGTCGCCGAGCGATTTGATCTGCGCCATCTCTTCCGGCGTCAGATACTTTTCCGCGAGCTTCTTCAGCCACTCTTCGGGGAGCTCCACGACGCCGTCCTTGCCTTCCAGCGTCTCGATGCCCTTGAAGACTTCGCCGAACACGCGATCGAACTTGTCGAGGTTGCGCTCGTCCTTCACGAGCGCCGCACGCGCGAAATAGTAGAAATCCTCGACGCGGTACGAAGTAACATGCGCCTGCATGCCCTCCATGAGCGTCAGATACTCGCGCACGGTGACAGGCAGGCCCGCGGCTTTCAGCGAATGGAAGAAGTGGGTGAACATAGTGGCTCATATTACCTGTGATGGCCGTTTCGCTCCACTTCCCCTCTCCCCTTGTGGGAGAGGGTGCCGAGCGAACGAAGTGAGCGAGGCGGGAGAGGGGTACAATAATCGCGCGCCAGCGCTTTACCCCTCTCCCGATCGCTCGCTATCGCTCGCGATCACCCCTCTCCCACAAGGGGAGAGGGAAAAAGAGCGGCTACGCCGCCTTCGCCACCTCATCCAGAATCCGCATCAATTCCTCTGGCGCCGTCACATGCGGCGAGTGCGAGGCGTCGATCTCGTACACTTTCCATCCCTCGCGGCGCGCGCGCTCCATGAACGGCCGGAAGTAATCGCCGGGGAGATGCTTCTTCGCGTAGATGAAAGTGCGCGGGAGTGTGAGCGGCCCGTTTTCGAAGTGAAACTTCTGCTCGTAGGTTTTGATCGGTTGCGGCGTGCGGCGCGCGGTGAGCCACGCCTTGTCTTCCGGCGAAGTGTCCGCCGGCACGCCGCCCGGCGGCACTTTCCAGCCGTCGAGGAGACTCTTCAGCTGACTCTCGCGCCGCTCCGCAGGCGCATAGTCATGCGCCGACTTCCCCTCCTCCGGCACATAGGCGTCGAGATAGACGAGATGCTTGATACGATCCCGCGCGCGGTCGGCGACGCCGGTCGCGACCATGCCGCCGTAGGAGTGGCCGACGAGGATCACGTCGCGCAGGTCTTCGTAAAATAACACCTGCAACATATCCTCGATATGCGTATCTAAATCGATGTCCTTGTGCGCGAGATGCGCGCGCTCGCCGACGCCCGTGCAGGTCGGCGTGACGAGCGTGTGGCCGCGCACCGCCATCAAAGGCCGCATCTTCTTCCACACCCAGCCCGCCGACCAGGAGCCGTGCGCGATCAAAAATGTGCTCATTTATTGCTTCTTCATGCGGACGCCGGGCGGAAGCTGGCCGGGCTCCGAGGACGGCGTTTGCGCACCCGGAGGCGGCGGCGTGCCCGGCGCCTCGCACACGAAAATCAGCTTGCCGCTGGTTTCCGACGGCCGCGCCGTCACACGCATCTGCTTCGAGTATTGCGCGCAATGCGCGCGCGCCATTTCCATCTGCTCGTTTTCGTTGGTTACGGCCTCCGGCACGATGCCGCCGGTATTGTTGCCGTTGATCGCCTTGTTGCTGGTCCAGCTGAAACCGCTCGCGGTACAGCCGGCGGCGGCAAGCACCGCCGCCACGATGAACACTATCCTCCACGCAACCATCCCCTACTCCCGCACAGTCTTTTTCTTTTGCCGCATTCTAAGCAAAACCCGCTCCCCGGAAAACGTTACTTCACGCCCAGTTTTTTATGCAGGCTGGTGGAGGTCGTCGTGTACTGGAAGACGATGCGCTTGTCAGGATTGACCACTTTCGCCGCCGCCTGCGCCATCAGCGCCGCTTCGTGGAAGCCCGAAAGGATGAGCTTGAGCTTGCCCGGATAGGTGTTGATGTCGCCGATTGCGAAAATCCCGGGCTCGCTGGTCTGGAATTTCTCGGTGTCGACCTCGATCAGCCCGTTGTTGAGCTTCAAGCCCCACTCCGCCACCGGCCCGAGCTTCATGGTGAGCCCGAAGAACGGAAGCAGCACGTCGCATTCGATCGGGAAGGTGGAGCCGTCGTCCTTCCGCGCGATCACGCGCGAAAGCTGCCCGTTCTCGCCCTCGAGCGCGTGCAACTGCCCGAGCTCGAACTTGATTTTGCCCTCGGCGGCAAGCGCCTTCATCTTCGAAACGCTGTCGGGCGCCGCGCGGAATTCCGGCCGCCGGTGCAAGAGCGTGAGCGATTTCGCGACAGGCTGCAGGTTCAGCGTCCAGTCGAGCGCCGAGTCGCCGCCGCCCGCGATCAGGATGTTCTTGCCGCGGAAGGCTTCGATCTTGCGGACGAGATAGAAGACCGACTTGTTCTCGTACTGCTCGAGCCCCTGAAGCGGCGGCTTCTTCGATTCGAACGAGCCGCCGCCCGCTGCGATCACCACCACCTTGCATTCGAACTGCTGGCCGAGCTCGGTCGTGAGCCGGAAGCTCTTGTCGGGCAGCCTCTCCAGCTTTTCCACCCGCGCGCCGAGATGGAATTGCGGGTGAAACGGCTTGATCTGCTCAAGCAATTTCTCCACGAGCCCCTCGCCCGTGATCATGGGCCAGCCGGGAACGTCGTAGATCGGCTTCTCGGGATAGAGCTCCGCACACTGCCCACCCGGTTTCGTCAGGATGTCGAGGACATGCGCCTTGAGGTCCAAAAGGCCGAGTTCGAAGACCGCGAACAGCCCGACCGGGCCCGCGCCGATGATGACGGCGTCCGTTTTGAAGATTTCGTTTTCGCTCATAATCGTCCTTCTTTTTCCGCCGCCTTTCTAACGAGTTGCCGCCCTTCTGGGCATCACAAAGGCTTGGAACATTCGATTTTCGTTTTGCTTCCGGGCGCTGCTTAAGGCAAGTTCCTATTCTGTTCCAGTCCGGATTTCGGCATGCGCGTCG
>JAJPHK010000075.1 GCA_021325315.1 Alphaproteobacteria bacterium | reverse complement strand
CTTTCCGGAAGGGGCACGCGGGCGATGCGTTTTACTGCGGCGGCCTTTTTCTCCGGCTCGTCGGCGCGGATCAAATCCCATTTCTGTCCGGGCGGATAGGCGCCGACGACGAGGAAATCCGCGGAGGAGGCAAGGCAGCGATGACCGGTGCCCGCGGGCAGTACGGCGACGTCGCCCGGCGCGAACTCGAACGTTTCGCCACTCTCTCCGCCGAGCTTTACCTGCGCCGAACCGCGCACGACGCCAAGCGCCTCATGCGCTGTCGAATGATAGTGATGGAAGGGATAGATGCCGTAGCGCCATTGCGGCGGCCAGCCATTCTCGCGAAAGACACGTTCGATGTCGGCAGGCGGATCGGCGCCGAGCGGGATCGCGGTTTTGTAGTAGAGCGCGGGCAGCCGCGGATTGTTGGGGATGGGTCCCACGTCGGGGAAACGCAATGCTTTCGGTTCGAACATGTACTGCATAATGGAGCGGGTAGGGGCTTTGTTCCACCCAGCCGGATCGCTAAGCTCCTGTTTTCAGGGCACGATCATGCCGAAATACTGGTTCGCCGCGCTTCTTCTGATCGCGTCCGTTGCGCCGCTTCACGCGGCGCAGGAAAAGCTTTTGCGTGAGCGCTGCCAGCAGGGCGAATGCACCTTCACGCAAATCATCCAGACCAAGACGATCGGTAAGAACGCCGACGGCTACATGCTGGAAGTGAAGACGCGCTCGGCGACGCTGCCGATTCCGGCGAAGAAAGAGGACAACCCCTTCACCATGAAGCCGCCGAAAAATTTCGGACTGGTGCGCGTGGTCTACATGTTCTGCTCGGCGGCGAAACCCGCGCTGATTTTTTACGACAACAAGAAATTCTACACGCATCTTCTGAAGATCGGCGAGACGCCCGCGGGCTACGAGGTCGACTCGCATATCGAGTATTGGGCGGCGTGCCACGACAAGGTTGTGAGCGTCGCGGATTTGATGGAGGGGAAACTCGCGAAGGAAGCGGCCGATCTCGGTTACGGAAAATTTCCGGAGAATTGGGGCCGGCAGCGCGAGTTCCGCACGAAGCAAAAGGCGTTCCGGTTTTTCGGGATTTGATTATTTCGCGCGCTTTTCCATCAATCCGGTGAACCGATCGAACAGATAGCGCGAGTCGCGCGGGCCGGGCGAGGCCTCCGGGTGGTACTGCACCGAGAAGACGGGCCTTCCCTTCAGCTGAATGCCCGCGTTCGAGCCGTCGAACAGCGAAACATGCGTCTCTTCGGCGTCCTTCGGCAGTGTGTCGCGGTCCAGGGCGAAGCCGTGGTTCATGGACGTGATCTCCACCTTGCCGGTGGTGAGATCCTTCACCGGATGGTTCGCGCCGTGATGGCCTTGGTGCATCTTCATCGTCTTCGCGCCGACGGCGATGCCGAGCATCTGGTGGCCGAGGCAGATGCCGAAGGTCGGCGTGCCGCTGGCGATGATTTTCTGGATCACCGGCACCGCGTATTTTCCCGTCTCGGCCGGATCGCCCGGGCCGTTCGAGAGAAAAACGCCGTCCGGCTTCATCGCGAGGATGTCTTCGGCGGAAGTCGTCGCCGAAACGACCGTCACTTTGCAGCCGGAGCCTGCGAGCAGCCGCAAGATATTTCTCTTAATTCCGTAGTCGATCGCGACGACGTTGAATTTCGGTTTCTCCTGGCGGCCGTAGCCCTTGCCCCATTGCCACGGGGTTTCGTCCCAGGTGTAGCGCTGCGCGGTGGTGACCATCGGCACCAGATCCATACCGACGAGGCCGGGCCATTCGCGCGCTTCCTTCTTCAGCGCGTCGAGATCGAATTTGCCGCTCGGCGCATGCGCGATTACGGCGTTCGGCATGCCTTTCTCGCGAATCAGCGCCGTGAGCGCGCGGGTGTCGATGCCGCCGAGGCCGATGATATTGCGCGCTTTCAGCCAGGCGTCGAGATGGCGGGACGAGCGATAATTCGAGGGGTCGGTGATCGCCGAATGCAGCACCACGCCGCGCGCCCCGTGCGCCGCGGCCATGTTTACCGTCTCGATATCCTCATCGTTGGTGCCGACGTTGCCGATATGCGGGAAGGTGAAAGTGATGATCTGGCCGGCATAGGAGGGATCGGTGAGGATCTCCTCATAGCCTGTCATTGCGGTATTGAAGCAGACTTCGCCGGCCGCTTTTCCCGTCGCCCCGAGGCCGAATCCCTCAAGAACCGTGCCATCGGCGAGCACCAAGAGGGCGGTCGGGACGGGCTCCGACCAGCCGGTATCGGCTTGTTTCGCGTTCATGAGCGGCCTACATAGCGGCGACGTTGCGATGCGTCAAAGCGACAAAAGGCGAGGTTCCACAGTGCTGCGCGAGAAGATCAACGAAGCCACCAAGGACGCCATGAAATCGGGCGACAAACTCAAGCTTTCGACGCTGCGCATGATGAGCGCCGCGATCAAGAACGCCGATATCGAGGCGCGCACCGGCAAGGGGCCTTTGGATGACGATGCGATTCTCGGCCTTCTGCAGAAGCTCATCAAGCAGCGGCAGGATTCGGTCGAGCTTTACGAAAAGGGCGGCCGCGCGGAGCTCGCGAAGCAGGAGAAAGACGAGATCGAGGTCATCAAGGGCTTTCTCCCGGCCCAAATGTCGGAAGCCGAGATGAAGGCGGCGATCGCCGAGGTCATCAAAAAGGAAGGCGCTTCCGGCGTGAAGGACATGGGCAAGGTGATGGCCGCGCTGAAAGCCGCTTATGCTGGCAAGATGGATTTCGGCAAGGCGAGCGGCGCGGTGAAAAGCCTGCTCGCGGGCTGAAGCCTCTCGCATGGCGCATTCCGTCTGCCCCTTCCTGATGTTTCAGAAGAAGGACGCCGAAGAGGCGATGAACTTTTACGTCTCGCTGTTTCCCGACGGAAAAGTGATCGAGCTAGTCCATTTCGCAAAGGGCGAGCAGGGCCCTGAAGGTTCGGTCAAGACGGGAGTGTTTTCCGTCGCCGGCCAGACGATCCGCGTTTTCGACAGCCCAGTGAAACATGCCTTTACCTTCACGCCCGCGAGCTCGCTGTTCGTCGAATGCGAACCCGAAGCGGAGATCGGCCGGCTTGCCGCCGCCCTGGCGGAAGGCGGGAACGTAATGATGCCGCTCGATAATTACGGCTTCAGCCGCCAGTTTACCTGGATCAGCGACCGCTACGGCGTTTCGTGGCAATTGAATCTGAAGTGATCTCGCCGAGCCAGGTCGCTAGCGCCACACCGCTTGTTCGCGAAGTCTCATGCCGTAACGTCATCCAGGTGTCTCGGCAAAGAATTCCGGCGTAACGAGCATTGTCCCGGGTCGAGACTGCAATCAGGTTCTCGCCCCGCGACGTTTTCGGTCGCCGTTGTGATTTCGAACACGCCTGACGACATTTTCGTTGCCGCTGTGATCTCGGACACATCGCTACATGCATAAACGCGCTTTCTGCGGGCCGCCCCTCTTGATGGGGGGTTGATGCCAACGTCCGGGTCTTTGAGGAGTAGCGATATGCACGGCACGATGACGACCACGGTCCAGGAGTTCTGCGGCGCCCGGTTTTCCTACCGGCGCAGCGGGATCGGCGATCCGGTGCTTCTCCTGCATGCATCCGCCTCCACCGGCGGAAGCTGGCGCGGGCTGATCGGCGAACTCGGCGGCGGGTTTTCCTTCTACACACCGGACCTCGCCGGTTACGGCCAATCCGTCTGCGAGTATCTCGAACGGAAATCGACGTTGCGGGCGGAGGCCGAATTCGTGGCGCCGCTTCTTTGGGAAGCGAGCGCCCCGTTTCATGTGATCGGTCATTCCTTCGGCGGTGCCGTGGCGCTCGCCATGGCGCTCGCCTGGCCCGAGCGCATCCGTTCGCTCACGCTGTACGAGCCGACGGCTTTCTTCCTGCTGCGCTACCGTCCGGAGGCGCAGCGGGAGGTCGACGCAATTTCGGCGGTCGCGGCGGAGATGGAACGCGCGGCCGCTGGCGGGGATCGGCGCGGCGCGATGGCGCTTTTCGTCGATTACTGGAACGGGCCGGGCGCCTGGAACCGGATACCTGCGCGGCAGCAGGACGAATTCAGCGAACTCGCCGAGAAAGTAATTTGCAACTTCCACACGCTCTTCGGCGAAACGTGGAACCCCGCCGATTTTTCGCGGCTGCGCTGTCCCGTCGTCATCCTCAAGGGTGAGACGTCTCCGCCGGTCGCTTTGCGGGTCGCCGATAGGCTTGCAGGCCTCATTCCGCATTCGCGGCTGATCACCCTTCCGAAGGCCGGCCACATGACGCCGGTAACGCATCCACAATCGGTCACGTCCGTGATCGCGACATGCATCGGCGCGCGCGAGCACGCGTAAGCAATTTCTCAACTCATAAATTAATCAGGAGATAGCAATGGGAAGAATCTTGGCCTTTCTGTACGGACTTGCAGCCTACCTCTTTTTCTTCGTCACGTTCCTCTACGCGATCGGCTTCATCACCGGCATTGCCGTGCCGAAAACGATCGATACCGGTACGGCCGCCCCAATCGCTGAGGCGGTCATCATCGATCTGCTCTTGCTCACTCTGTTCGCGGTTCAGCATAGCGTGATGGCCCGGCCCGCTTTCAAGAAGTGGTGGACGCGGATCGTGCCGGAATCGATCGAACGCAGCACCTACGTTCTGGCGGCGACGCTCGCGCTTGCGCTTCTGCTCTGGCAGTGGCGGCCGATGCCGGCCATCGTCTGGCAGGCGGCCAATCCGCCGCTTGCGATCGCGCTTGTTGGCCTATCGCTTTTTGGCTTTTTTCTCGTACTGCTCTCCTCCTTCCTGATCGACCACTTCGAACTGTTCGGGTTGCACCAAGTCGTGACAAACCTGATGGGCAAGAAGATGCCCGCGCCGCATTTCAAAACGCCCGCGCTCTACAAGGTCGTGCGGCACCCGATCTATCTCGGCTTCATCATCGCGTTCTGGGCGACGCCGGTGATGACGATGGGACATCTATTCTTCGCCGCCGTGACGACCGCGTACATCTTCGTCGGTATTTTCCTGGAAGAGCGCGATCTGATCGGCGTGTTCGGCGACGAATATCGCCGGTATCGCGAGCGTGTTTCCATGCTTATCCCGTTCTGGAGAGCGTGAAGCGAAGATGCCTGAAGACCGAAAAATGGCCGGAAGTTCCGGCCATTTTTTTGCCTAGAGCCCTTGCGCTTTGCTCCCGTCGGAGGAATTTTGCGCGTTCAAAATTGTTCTTAGAACGGAGGTTCCCATGACGAAGCTCCGCTTGGATATCTCAAGGCGCGAGGTGGTTGCCGGCGGCGTTGCGCTCGCTGCGTCGAGCGCGTTGCCGTCCTTCGCGCAGGAGGCGATGCGCACGAAACCGATTCCGCATACCGGCGAGCAGCTTCCCGTTGTCGGCCTCGGGACCTCCATCGTTTTTCAAATCGGCAAGGATCCGAACGATCGCGCGCAGCGGCGCGATGTGCTCCGGGCACTCGTCGAAGGCGGCGGCACGCTGATCGACACCGCCTCGACCTATGGCAGCGCGGAGGGCGTGGTCGGCGATCTGGTCGCGGAAGAAAAGCTGCGCGACAAGGTGTTCATCGCCACGAAGGGCGAGGTGCGAAATCTCCACGCGAGCATCGCGGAATTCCAGGAGTCGCTGAAACGGCTGCGGACGCCGAAAGTCGACCTCATGCAGCTCCACAATGTGAGCGATCCCAAGCAAAGCCTCGCGCTTTATCGCGAATGGAAGCAGCAGGGGCTCACGCGCTATATCGGCATCACCACGTCGTTCGAAGGCGATCACGACGCCGTCGCGGCCTGCGCCGCGCGCGAGAAGCCGGATTTCGTGCAGGTGAACTATTCGATCGTGGATCGCGCCGCCGAGAAGCGCGTGCTGCCCGCGGCGAAAGACGCGGGCGCGGCCGTGCTCTGCAATCTGCCGTTCGGGCGGGGCGGGCTGTTCCGGCGCGTGCGCGGAAAGCCG
>JAJPHK010000137.1 GCA_021325315.1 Alphaproteobacteria bacterium | reverse complement strand
GATCTGATCACGCTCGACGTGAAGGCGCGGCGGCTCGATCTCGAAGTGTCGGAAGAAACGCTGAAGAAGCGCAAGGCGAAATGGAAATCGCCGCCGCCGCGTTTCGTGCGCGGCTATGGCGTCCTGTTCGCGAATCACGCGTCGCAAGCGGATAAAGGATGCGATTTCAATTTCCTCGAAAGCACGCAGCCTACGGCCGAGCCGGAAATTCACTAAAGCCCAATGCTGTCATGACCGGGCTTGTCCCGGCCATCTAGCCTTAGCAGTTTCTCAGCAAGAAAGACGTGGATGCCCGGCACGAGACCGGGCATGACGGGGCCTCATCCTTCGAGACGGCCGCTTGCGCGGCCTCCTCAGGATGAGGGACGATACCGCGCCCCGAATGACAAGGAAGAAAGTCCGCGATACGGTGGCGCGCCATGGCAAAGCCCGCGCTTGTCGCCGATATCGGCGCGTCCACAATTCGCGTTGCGCTCGCGCGCGCGAACGGCGCGCTCGTTTCCATGCGCTCGTTTCCGCTGCGATCGGACGAAAATCCCGAAACGCGGCTTGCCGCGGCGTTGCTTGCGGCAAAGCCGAGGCCGGACGCGGCCGTGCTTGCGGTCGCCGGCCCCGTCGACGGCGATCAAGTCACCATGACCAATTTCAACTGGTCGTTTTCGCAGAAAACGCTCATGCGTTCGCTGAAATTGAAGCGGATGACGGTGGTGAACGACTTTGTCGCGGTTGCGCATGCGCTGCCCGCGCTTCGCCCGGCCGACCTGGTTTCGCTTCCCGGCGGGCACAAGAACGCGAAAGGCAATTTGCTCGCCTGCGGGCCGGGAAGCGGCTTCGGCGTGTCGGCGCTGATCCCGGCGCGGCGGCCGATCGCGATCGCGAGCGAAGCCGGCCACATGCGTTTGGGCGCCGCGACCGCCGACGCCGCGCGTGTGGTCGCGCATCTCGTGCGGGAAATGGGAACGGTCGTGACCGAGCACGTGCTCTCAGGGCCGGGGCTCGCGCGGCTGCATCGGATTCTCACCGACCGGCATGAAAGCGCGGAGGAAATCGCGGCGGCGGCGCGCAAGGGGCAGGCCGAAGCGAAGGCGACCGTCAACATGTTCCTGCGCTGGTTCGGGCGGATCGCGGGCGACCTTGCGCTCACTTTCGACGCGCGCGGCGGCGTGTATCTGGCGGGCGGCGTTTCGCGCGCGCTGGCGCCGCTCGTGGCGAGTTCCGGTTTTCGGGAAGCCTTCGAAAATCATCCGCCTTACGCGACTCGGCTCGCGGCGATTCCCTTGTATGTCGTCGTTCACCCGGCGCCGGGGCTCGCGGGCGCCGCGGTGCTTGCGCGGCGGCTCATGCGCTAGGCGGTCTGTTCGTTCAATGCCTTTTCGTGATGCTCGGCGGATTCTTCCGAGAAGCAGCAAAAGATTACGTGCCCGATCGCGTTTCCCGCGTCGACTTCTTTCATGATGGTTGAGACCGCGATCCTTGCGGCGCGGTCGGCGGGGAAGCGATAGATGCCGGTCGAGATCGCAGGGAAGGCGATCGAGTGCAGCTTGGCCCCGCGCGCGAGCGCGAGCGAGTTGCGGTAACAGCCCGCGAGCAATTCGTCCTCGTTCGAATTCCCGCCGTGCCAGACCGGACCGACCGCGTGAATGACGTGGCGGGCAGGAAGCTTGTAGCCGCGCGTCATCTTGGCGGCGCCCGTGGCACAGCCGCCAAGCGTTCTGCATTCCTTGAGAAGATCGGGTCCCGCCGCGCGATGAATCGCGCCGTCAACGCCGCCTCCGCCGAGAAGCGAGGTGTTCGCCGCGTTCACGATCGCATCGACGTCGAGCTTGGTGATATCACCAATAGCCACTTCCAGGCGCGCGCCATGCGCCTGTTTCTCAAGAACCGTGCGAGGGCTCCCTGCCATCGGCTCGATCCTACCGGCGATTGCGCCGATCAGCCAAGCTGCTTACGGATGTCGAGCGTACTGCGCTTTCCGAGGGCGGCGTAATGATGCTTCAGGAAAAGCTCGGCCGCCTCCCGGCCGATATCGCGGAGGTGCTGGAAGAACGGCCACTCGGTATTGAACTTGGAGCTTGAGGTCAGCTTCGCCATCGCCTCGTCGGCCGAGATGCGATGGAGAAGCATCTTGCGATAGCCGGCCTTGCGTACGACCCGCCGCAGAAACGCGTTGTTCATCAGCCGGCTGACGAACCCGATCGCGCGGAATTCGGATACGAGCGAAGCGTTGAAGGTAATTTCGTTGATGCGGTTCAAGATATCACGCGCGGTTTGCGGTGTCTCGTCACGTTCGACGGGATTAGTTTGAACCAGGACAATATCGTCCGACTTGCTTGCGCGGAAAAACGGGAAAAGAGGAGGGTTACCGACATAGCCGCCGTCCCAGTAAGGCGTGCCGTTGATCTCGACCGCCTTGAACATGAAGGGGAGGCACGCCGAGGCCATTACCACGTCCGGCGTGATTTCGTGCTGGCCGAAGATCCGGACCTTGCCGGTATGCACATTCGTCGCCGAGATAAACAGCTTGATCTTTTTGTTCGCGCGCACGGCGTCGAAATCGACTTCGCTTTCCAGAATCTCGCGCAGCGGATTGATATTGAACGGATTGAAGTCGTAGGGCGAGACGAAGCGGCTCGCGACATCGAGTGCAAGAAACATCGGGTTGTTGTCGAGCGACCAGTTTCCGAGCAATCGGTCCATGATGCCGCGCTGGATCGGGCTCAACCGGCCGTCGAGCGAAACCGAGCGCCAGAATTTTTGCAGCGCCTCGCGCGCGCCGTCGCGGCCGCCTTTTTGAAAGCCGCTCGCGAGCGCGACCGCGTTCATGGCGCCGGCGCTCGTGCCGGAAAT
>JAJPHK010000196.1 GCA_021325315.1 Alphaproteobacteria bacterium | reverse complement strand
GATCTGATCACGCTCGACGTGAAGGCGCGGCGGCTCGATCTCGAAGTGTCGGAAGAAACGCTGAAGAAGCGCAAGGCGAAATGGAAATCGCCGCCGCCGCGTTTCGTCCGCGGCTATGGTGTGTTGTTCGCGAGCCACGCATCGCAGGCGGACAAGGGCTGCGATTTCAATTTTCTGGAAGGCACCGCGCCGACGGTCGAGCCGGAGATTCATTAGCCCTGACGAGGCGGGCAACGACGGTCGCGTGACATATGTCACCCCGGGTCTCGCGCTTCGCGCTCGCCAGGGATGACTCCGAGTTCACGAGCGTTTCATCCCGAATGACAAGGAAGAAAGTCCACGATACGGTGGCGTGCCATGGCAAAGCCCGCGCTCGTCGCCGATATCGGCGCGTCCACGATTCGCGTTGCGCTCGCGCGCGCGAACGGCGCGCTGGTTTCCATGCGTTCGTTTCCGCTGCGCTCGGACGAAAATCCAGAAACGCGTCTTGCAGCGGCGTTGCTCGCGGCAAAGCCAAGGCCGGACGCGGCCGTGCTCGCGGTCGCGGGTCCCGTCGACGGCGACCAAGTCACCATGACCAATTTCAACTGGTCGTTCTCGCAAAAAACGCTCATGCGCTCGCTGAAATTGAAACGGATGGCGGTCGTGAACGACTTCGTCGCGGTCGCGCATGCACTGCCTGCGCTTCGGCCGGCCGATCTCGTTTCGATTCCCGGCGGGCACAAGAACGCGAAGGGAAATCTCCTCGCCTGCGGGCCCGGCAGCGGTTTCGGCGTGTCGGCGCTAATCCCAGCACGGCGGCCGATCGCGATCGCGAGCGAAGCCGGCCACATGCGTTTGGGTGCTGCGACCGCCGACGCCGCGCGCGTGGTCGCGCATCTCGTGCGAGAAATGGGAACGGTCGTGACCGAGCACGTGCTTTCAGGGCCTGGGCTCGCGCGGCTGCATCGGATTCTCACCGACCGGCATGAAAGCGCGGAGGAGATTGCGGCGGCGGCGCGCAAGGGGCATGCCGAAGCGAAGGCGACCGTCGACATGTTCCTGCGCTGGTTCGGGCGGATCGCGGGCGACCTTGCGCTCACTTTCGACGCGCGCGGCGGCGTGTATCTCGCGGGCGGCGTTTCGCGCGCGCTTGCCCCGCTGGTAGCGAGTTCCGGCTTTCGGGAGGCCTTCGAAAATCATCCGCCTTACGCGACGCGGCTCGCAGCGATTCCCTTGTATGTCGTCGTTCACCCGGCGCCGGGGCTCACGGGCGCCGCGGTGCTTGCGCGGCGGCTCATGCGCTAGGCCGTCTGTTCGTTCAATGCCTTTTTGTGATGCTCGGCGGATTCTTCCGAGAAGCAGCAGAAGATCACGTGCCCGATCGCATTCCCGGCGTCGACTTCTTTCATGATGGTTGAGACCGCGATCCTTGCGGCACGGTCGGCAGGGAAGCGATAGACGCCGGTCGAGATCGCGGGAAAGGCGATCGAGTGGAGCTTGGCAGTGCGCACAAGCGCCAGCGAGTTGCGGTAACAGCCCGCGAGCAATTCGTCTTCGTTCGAATTTCCATCGTGCCAGACCGGCCCGACCGCGTGAATAACGTGCCGCGCTGGGAGGCGATAGCCGCGCGTCATCTTGGCTTCACCGGTTGCACAGCCGCCGAGCGTTCTGCATTCCTTGAGAAGATCGGGTCCCGCCGCGCGATGAATCGCGCCGTCGACGCCGCCTCCGCCGAGAAGCGACGTGTTCGCCGCGTTCACGATCGCATCGACGTCGAGCTTGGTGATATCGCCAATAGCCACGATGAGGCGCGCGCCATGCGCCTGTTTCTCAAGAACCGTGCGAGGGCTCCCTGCCATCGGCTCGATCCTACCGGCGATTGTGCCGGTCAGCCAAGCTGCTTGCGGATGTCGAGCGTACTGCGCTTTCCGAGGGCTGCGTAATGATGCTTCAGGAAAAGCTCGGCCGCCTCCCGGCCGGTATCGCGGAGGTGCTGGAAGAACGGCCACTCGGTGTTGAACTTGGAGCTTGAGGTCAGTTTTGCCATCGCCTCGTCGGCCGAGATGCGATGGAGAAGCATCTTGCGATAGCCGGCCTTGCGCACGATCCGCCGCAGGAACGCGTTGTTCATCAGCCGGCTGACGAAACCGATCGCGCGGAATTCGGATACGAGCGAAGCGTTGAAGGTAATTTCGTTGATGCGGTTCAAGATATCGCGTGCGGTTTGCGGTGTCTCGTTCCGCTCTACCGGATTTGTCTGCACAAGAATGATGTCGTCCGACTTGCTCGCGCGGAAAAACGGGAAGAGCGGCGGGTTACCGACATAGCCGCCGTCCCAGTAAGGCGTGCCGCCAATCTCGACCGCCTTGAACATAAAGGGGAGGCACGCCGAGGCCATTACCACGTCCGGCGTGATTTCGTGCTGGCTGAAGATCCGGACCTTGCCGGTATGCACATTCGTCGCCGAGATAAACAGCTTGATCTTTTTGTTCGCGCGCACGGCTTCGAAATCGACTTCGCTTTCCAGAATCTCGCGCAGCGGGTTGATGTTGAACGGATTGACGTCGTAGGGCGAGACGAAGCGGCTCGCGACATCGAGTGCGAGAAACATCGGGTTGTTGTCGAGCGACCAGTTCCCGAGCAATCGGTCCATGATGCTGCGCTGGATCGGGCTCAACCGGCCGTCGAGCGAAACAGAGCGCCAGAATTTTTGCAGCGCCTCGCGCGCGCCGTCGCGGCCGCCTTTTTGAAAGCCGCTCGCGAGCGCGACCGCGTTCATGGCGCCGGCGCTCGTGCCGGAAAT
>JAJPHK010000051.1 GCA_021325315.1 Alphaproteobacteria bacterium | reverse complement strand
GCGAATTTGGTGTTGTCCTCGCGGATGCGCTTCAGGAGATTGTAGCCGAGCTCCTGATGCGCCATCTCGCGGCCGCGGAAGCGGAGCGTGACCTTCACCTTGTCGCCTTCCTCGAAGAATCGCTGCATCGCGCGCAGCTTCACTTCGTAGTCGTGCTTGTCGATGCCGGGCCGGAGCTTGATCTCCTTGACCTCCACCGTCTTCTGTTTTTTCCGTGCTTCCGCCGCTTTTTTTTGCTCCTGGAAACGGTACTTGCCGTAATCCATGATCTTTGCGACCGGCGGATTGTTGTTCGGCGAAATCTCGACGAGGTCGAGGCCATTGTCGCGTGCTAGCGCTAATGCTTCATGGGTGGGGACGATGCCGCGGTTGGCACCGGTATGATCGATCAATTGAACTTCGCGAATACGAATATCTTCGTTCGTGCGCGGTCCGTCCTTCTGGACCGCAGGGGCAGCTCTCATAGGGCGGCGAATGGTCGTCTTCTCCTCTTGCCGTTGATCCTGCGCTTCATCGGGGCCAAAACCCCGCGAAGCAGGCGGGGAGGATTGAAAGAAACGCCGTTGAAGTCAATGGATATCACGCATGGTTGAAGAAAGGTTAGACCGGCTCACGGTGGGGGCCGGGGATGAGGCGCGCGAAATCGCAATCCGGGCATTTCCCGGAAACTCACCCGGCATCTTTTGGCTTGGGGGGTTCAAGTCCGACATGCGCGGCACGAAGGCCGAGGCGATCGCGGAATACGCGAAGAAAACCGGCCGCTCCTATATGCGTTTCGACTATTCCGGCCACGGCGAATCGGGCGGCAAGTTCGAAGAGGGAACGATCTCGCGCTGGGCCGAAGAAGCGCGCGCGGTTTTTGAGCGCGCGAGGGGGCCACAGATCGTTGTCGGTTCCTCCATGGGCGGCTGGATCGCGCTTCTGCTCGCCCGCATGCTGGCAAAGGTGCCGGCCGAGAACGCGTCGATCAAAGGCATGGTGCTGATCGCGCCGGCGCCGGACTTCACCGAGGCGCTGATGTGGCCGGCGCTTTCGCAAGACGCGAAGCGGGAAGTAACGGAGAAAGGGTTCTGGATGCGGCCCTCGGCCTATGGCGACGGGCCTTATCCGCTGACGCGTGCCTTGTTCGAGGACGGAAAGAAAAATCTCTTGTTCGACAAGCCGATCGAGACGCGCTGTCCCGTTCGCATCTTGCAGGGCGTGAACGACATCGATGTGCCCTATCGTCGCGCTGAAGCTCGTCTCCTGCTTTGCGCAAGACGACGTGGTGCTGACGCTGATTAAGGACGGCGATCACCGTCTGTCACGGCCGGAGGATTTGGAACGGCTGGTGCAGGCGGTGGATGAGCTCGTGGCGGAAGAAAATTAAGCGGCGAGTGCGTTCCATTCCTCGCGGACATATTCGTCCCGCTCGTCCGCTTGCATGGTCTGTGCGGCGATTCTCAGCCTGTCCGGAGCGAGCTTCGATAACGCCCACACGGCCGCACCGCGCACAAGCGGCGAGGAATCGTTCAACAGCCGCTCGATATTCGAAACCAGCGAGAGGTCTCCGGAGTTTCCGGCCGCGATCAGTACATTGCGAAGAAAGCGATCGCGTCCCGTGCGCTTGATCGGGCTTTTCGCGAAGCGCGCGCGGAATGCGGCATCGTCGAGCTGCAGGAGCTCGGAAAGCATGGGCGTGCGATTTTCAGAGCGCGCGGCGAGCTTCGCCTCGCGTCCCGCTTGCGCGAATTTGTTCCACGGGCAAACGGCAAGACAATCGTCGCAGCCGTAAATGCGATTGCCCATCTTTGCGCGCAGCTCGCGCGGGATCGGGCCTTTGTGCTCGATCGTGAGATACGAAATGCAGCGCCGCGCATCCAGCTGGTACGGCGCGGGGAAAGCTTCCGTCGGGCAAATATCGAGGCAGGCGCGGCAGGAGCCGCAGTGGTCGGTTTCCGCTGCATCGATCGGCAAGTCGAGCGTCGTGAAGATGGAGCCGAGAAAGAGCCACGAGCCGAATTCGCGCGAGACCAAATTCGTGTGCTTCCCTTGCCAGCCGAGGCCGGCTGCGGCCGCGAGCGGCTTTTCCATCACGGGCGCGGTATCGACAAAAACCTTGATCTCGCCGCCCGCCTTCGCGGTCAGCCACTGGCCGATCCGTTTCAGCTTGCCCTTGATGAGATCGTGATAGTCGCCGCCCTTCGCATAGACCGAAATCGAGCCGCGCTCGCGCTTCTCCAAAAGCGAAAGCGGATTTTCGTCGGGCCCATAATTCAGTCCGAGCACGATCACGCTTCTCGCGTCGGGCCAAAGCACATGCGGGTCGGCGCGCCGTTCTTTCGTGCGCGCGAGCCAGTCCATGTCGCCGTGCTCGCCGCGCGCGAGCCACTCGTCGAAATATTTCCGGAAGCCGACGGCCGAAGGTTTCGTGATGCCGAAGGCGTCGAAGCCTTCCGCGCGGGCGCGCTCTTTCAACGCGTCTAGAAGTCGAGGTCCGCGTAGACTTTCGACGGCGGCATGCCCGGCACGAGATCGGCGAGAAGCGGCCGGAAACTCGGCCGCGACTTCATTTTCGCGTACCAGTTCTTCGCGTTCTCGTCCTCGTCCCACGGCACATCACCCAGATAATCGGCGACCGACAGATGCGCGGCCGCCGCCAGATCCGCAAAGCTCATCTTTTCAGATGCGAGCCAGCTTCGC
>JAJPHK010000086.1 GCA_021325315.1 Alphaproteobacteria bacterium | reverse complement strand
GCCGTTCTCGCGCCGCCAGCCCTGAAATTTCATGTTCGATTTGCCGTTGCCCTGCGCCATGATTACCACCGCTTCGTCTTGAGATTGTGAACGTGGACGTGCTCGCCTTTCGCGATATCGGCCACTGCCTTGCCAATGTCCTGCCCGTATTTAATGACCGTGTCGCCCTTTTTGATGTCGGTGAGCGCAATCTTGTGGCCGATCGGCACATCCATCTTCGATTTCAGATTGAAGGAAGAATTGTCGGCGGTCACAACGCAGAGCATGTCGGTCCCGGCCTTGAGGCCCTCGACCACCACCACGCCGACCGTATCTTTTTTATCGTGAACCAATAACTGCGGAATAGCCATCGCGCGTCCTCTGTCTTGCGAGTTCGAAATTCTTCTATAAGATATAAGTCAAGAGTCAATGGAGTTCGTCTTCCCGCATGGCCCGCATCGAAGCCCGCAATAACGCGCTCGGCTTTCGCCCGCTCTACCGGCAGGCGCGCGATATCCTGGTCAGCCGTATCAACGACGGCACATGGCAAGCGGGTCAGGCGATCCCGAGCGAGATGGAAATCGCAGCCGATCTCGGCATTTCGCCCGGCACGGCGCGGAAAGCGCTCGACGAGATGGAAGCGGAAAATCTCGTCGTACGGCATCAGGGGCGCGGCACGTTCGTCGCGCGGCATGACGATGCGCGCATCATTTTTCAATTTTTCAGGCTGACGCCCGACACAGGCGAGCGCGAGTTTCCCAGCAGCAAGTTTGTCGGCATTGATGTCCGTCCGGCCAGCCCCGATGCCGCGAAAATCCTGAAACTCCGCAGCGGCAGCCGCGTTCTGCAACTGGAGCGCGTCCGCTCGCTCAGCGGAAAAGCCGCGATTGTGGAAACCATTACCTTGCCGCACGCGCTGTTTCCGGCCGCGGAAAAACTCGATCTTCCGAACAATCTTTACGAGCTTTACCGCGCGAAGTTCGGCGTCACCATCGCGCGCTCAACGGAAAAACTAAAAGCGGTCGCAGCCAAGCGGCGTGAGGCGAAGCATTTGGGCGTCGCGATCGGCACGCCGCTCCTTGCCATCGACCGCACCGCCTATTCGCTCGACGGGCGGCCGACGGAATGGCGTGTTTCTCTCTGCCGAACTGATACGTTTCACTACCTGTCCGATCTGAAGTGAGGAGCCTAAAATCGACTGAGGAAACGCCTCCACGAAATAATAAGTTGCGATCGCCGCAAAATAGCAGATTATACGTGGGGATATATATAAACTACAAAAAAGAACTGGGAGTTATGCTATGACTGGAATTTCTCGATCAAAATGGGGCTTGGCCCTCTTCGCGGCCGTCATCGGCCTTTCTTTCGCCGTTACGGGCGCGAACGCCGAAGAACGTACCGTTCGCATCGCCAAGCAGTTCGGTATTTCCTACCTGCCGCTCACGGTGATGGAGGAAAAGAAGCTGCTCGAAGCCGAGGGCAAGAAGCTCGGTCTCGATATCAAAACCGAATGGCTGCAGTTCACCGGCGGCCCGCCCATGAACGAGGCGCTCGTTTCCGGCAATCTCGACTTCGCCTCCGGTGGCGTCGGCCCGCTGGTGACGGCGTGGGCGCGCACCAAGAACAACATCAAGATCAAGGGCATCGCCGCGATCAACGCGATGCCGCTTTGGCTCAACACGATCAATCCGAACGTGAAGACCATCAAGGACTTCACCGAGAAAGACCGGATCGCGCTTCCCGCCGTTCGCGTTTCGATTCAAGCCGTCGTGCTGCAAATGGCCGCGGAAAAAGTCTTCGGCAAGGGACAGGAACACAAGCTCGACCCGTGGACCGTCTCGCTCAGCCACCCGGACGGCCTCGCGCAGATGATGAGCGGCAAATCGGAAATCACAGCGCACTTCACCTCGGCGCCCTTCATGTATCAGGAGCTCGAGGACAAACGGGTGCACCGCGTGCTTGACAGCTATGAGGTGCTCGGCGGGCCACACACCTTCAACTCCGTGTGGGCGACCGAAAAGGTCTACAAAGGCGAGCCGAAAGTCGCGCAAGCTTTCCTCGCCGCGCTCGAAGAGGCGATGAAATATATCAAGTCAGACCCTCACGGCGCGGCGGAGCTTTGGGTGAAGAACAACAAATCCAAGCTCTCCGTCGCGGAAGCTGAGCGCATCATCAAGTTGCCGGAAAACGAGTGGACCACCACGCCGCGCAAGGTCATGGACTTCGCCGATTACATGGCGCGCGTCGGCATGATCCCCGAAAAACCGGCGAGTTGGAAGGACGTCTATATCGACGCCATCCACAACAAGTCGGGAAGCTGACGGTGAATGTGAGCGTACGCCCTATGTCCATGCCAGCGCCCTCCTCTTCCCAGGCATTGCTTGCGGTGAATGGAGTCACGCTGCAATACAAGACGCCGCGGCATCTCGTGACAGCGACGTACCGCGTGAACTTCTCCGTTCACCAAGGCGACCGTTACGTGATCCTCGGGCCTTCAGGTTGCGGCAAGTCCACGCTCCTGAAGGCCGTCGGGGGATTCATGTCGCCGGTCGAGGGCGAGATTACGATCCGGGGGCGCAAAATCGACGCACCCGGACCCGACCGGATGATGGTCTTCCAGGAGTTCGAGCAACTGATGCCCTGGAAGACTGTTTTCCAGAACGTACTTTTCCCGATGAAGGTAACGAAAAAATTCGCGCGCGAGGATACGATCGCGCGCGCGAATTCCGTCATCGAGAAAGTCGGCCTCACGAAATTCAAGGACGTCTATCCGCATATGTTGTCGGGCGGCATGAAAATGCGCGTCGCGATCGCGCGCGCGATGGCGCTCGAGCCTGACATTCTTTTGATGGATGAGCCGTTTGCTGCGCTCGACGCACTCACCCGGCGTTCGATGCAGCAAGAACTCCTGTCGCTCTGGGATCAGCTCCGCTTTACCGTGATGTTCGTCACGCATTCGATCGAGGAAGCGATCCTCGTCGGCTCGCGCGTGCTTGTGCTATCGCCGCATCCGGGGCGCGTGCGGGCGGAGCTCGATACCGACCGGCTGAACTACAACAATATCGACCATGTCGATTTCGGCGCGATGTCGAAACGTATCCATAATCTCCTGTTCGGCGAAAAGCCGAAGCAACCCGGCGCAAAAGAAGGCGCAACCGCGTGAGCCGTCAGATGCAGAATACGAATACTTCCGCACGTCCGGAATTCGAGATCGAACCCGTCGATTCCGGTTCGATCGGCGAGGTCGAACGGCCGCTCTCGCTGTTCGAGCGGATCGCGACGAACGAAACGGTGCAACGCTTCGCGATCCTCGTCGTGCTGATTTTGGTCTGGGAGCTCTATGCGCGCTGGCTGAACAACTCCCTCTTGTTCCCGACCTTCACCGATACGATCGGTACCTTTTTCCGCGACATCAAAAACGGCGTCTTGATCAACCGCACGATAACATCGATGCGGACGCTGGTAATCGGCTATGCGTTTGGACTGGCCATCGCCGCCGTATTCACAACCTTCGCGGTCGCAAGCGGCCTCGGCACGCGGATTCTCTCGACACTGACCGCGATGTTCAATCCGCTGCCGGCGATCGCGCTTCTGCCGCTCGCGCTGATCTGGTTCGGGCTCGGCACGCCGTCGCTCGTCTTCGTCATTATCCACTCGGTCTTGTGGGCGGTGGCACTAAATACATTAAGCGGCTTTCGTGCCGTGCCCGAGACGCTGCGCATGGGCGGACGGAATGTAGGCTTGAAAGGCGCGCGTTATGTCGGGCTTATTCTGATTCCGGCGGCGTTTCCCTCGATCCTCGCCGGTCTGAAAATCGGCTGGGCCTTCGCCTGGCGCACATTGGTCGCAGCCGAGCTTGTGTTCGGTGTCTCGTCGCGCTCGGGCGGCATCGGCTGGTACATCTTCGAGGCGCGGAACGAGCTCGATACGGCTACCGTGTTCTCGGGTCTCCTCACCGTCATCCTGATCGGGCTCTTCGTCGAGTCGGTGATTTTCCGCGCCATCGAAGCCCGCACCGTGAATTTGTGGGGCATGCAGACATGATGGAGCGAGCCGCGCCGGATTCCGTCCTGGAAGTGGAAATCTGGCGAGGCACGGAAGAAGGCAGCTTTCAGGAATTCAGGACGCCGCGGCGCGAGCACCAGACGGTGCTCGATGTCGTGACCGAAATCCAGCGCGAGCAGGATCCTACCCTCTCCTATCGCTTTGCCTGCCGTGTCGGCATTTGCGGCTCCTGCGCCATGGTCGTGAACGGCCGCCCGCGCTGGACCTGCCGCACGCGTGTGAGCGAAGTGATCGGCGGCGATCGAAAAATCAAACTCGAGCCGCTCCGCAACTTCACCATCGTGAAGGATCTCGCGGTCGAGATGACGCAGTTCTTTGACAAATGGAAAAAAGCCCGAGGCTCTTTCGAGCCCGGCGACAAACCGGCGGAAGATTTCGCGATCGTGCCGCCCGGCTCCAAAAAGCGCCGCGAAGTGGATGAACATATCGAATGCATCGGCTGCGGGATTTGTTATTCCGCCTGCGACGTCGTCGCGTGGGACAAGGACTATCTCGGCCCCGCGGCGCTGAACCGCGCCTGGACGCTCGTGAACGACGTGCGCGATCGGGGAAATGCCGAACGGCTGGAGGCGATCGCGCATAGCGACGGCTGCCAAGCCTGTCATACGCATATGAGCTGTACCGAGTTCTGCCCCAAATCGCTTGCGCCCACCTACTCCATCGCGGGTCTGAAGCGGGCGGTCTTTTGGCGCTCGCTGGGGGGCAAACCATGAACCCGGCCCTCTTCGTCGCACAGCGGCTGACGGCCTTCGTGCTCGCGCTCGCGGTCGCGGTGCATCTCGGGACGATTCTGTATGCGATCCGCGGCGGGCTGACCGCAGGCGAAATCCTTGCGCGCACGCACGGGAACGCCGCCTTCATGCTGTTCTATAGCGTGTTCGTCATCGCGGTCGCGATCCACGCACCGATCGGCTTGCGCAGCATCATCCGCGAATGGACGCCGTGGCGCGGACGCTCGCTCGACGCCGCGCTAGTGCTGTTTTCGCTTTTACTGCTCGCTCTCGGTTTTCGGGCCGTCTACGCGGTATACGCATGATGCGCGCATCGCACACCCAGCGCGGATTTATCGCGGCGATTTTGCATCGCCTCTCCGGGATCGCACTCGCGATTTTCCTGCCGCTGCATTTTCTCGCGCTGGCGACCGCGCTGAACGGCGCGAGCGCGCTCGATGCGTTTCTGGAGCTGACACGGCAGCCGCTCGTCAAACTCGCGGAATGGGGGATTGTGGTGGCGCTTGCCGTGCACATGACGCTCGGACTCAGGGTGCTTGCGATCGAATTTTTCGATTTCCGCGAGAAGACGCTCGCGATGCTTTCCGCCTGCATCGCCGCGGTGTTCGCGGTCGGCCTTGTTTTCATTCTCAATGCGGGCTGATCGCATGATCGCGGGAATACCCCTGGAAACGCTGGAATTCCTGTGGCTGGGCGCGCTCGTCGGCGGCATCGCCGCCGGCGCGAGCGGCTTTGCGTTCGGGCTCGCCGCTTCCGCGATCTGGCTGCACAAGATTGATCCGGTGCATTCCGCAATTCTGATCACCGCGTCCGGCGTTCTGTTGCATCTCACGACGCTTTGGCCGCTCAGGCGTCACATCGAATTTTCCCGTCTCTCGCCTTTTGTCATTGGTGGCGTCATCGGCGTGCCGATCGGCGTCTATCTCCTCGCCTATACCGACGCCGCCACGCTGAAAGTGGCGCTTGGCGTTTTTCTCGTGGCGTTCGGAACTTATGCGCTGCTCGCGCCAAAGCTCCCAAGCTTCACCGCCGGCGGCCGCACCGCCGATGGCGCAATCGGATTCATCGGCGGCATCCTCGGCGGCATCGGAGGCTATTCGGGCGTACTTCCCACGATCTGGACGCAGTTGCGCGGCTGGTCGAAGGAGATGGCGCGCGCCGTCTATCAACCCTATGTCATTGTTATCCAAGCGATCACAGTGGCGGGAATCCTGCTCGTCGCCTTCGACCGCACGAGCCTGGTGCTTTTCGCCGCCATCCTGCCGCCGGTTCTTTTGGGAACCTGGATCGGCTGGCAGCTTTTCGGTAAGCTCGACGACAGGCGCTTCCGTCAAGCTCTCGCCGTCTTGTTGATCGTTTCCGGCGCAACGCTCGTGCTGTAAGGGAGGCCGTCATGCAGGTCGACATCAAGGAAGTCGAAGAGGTCGCGAAGACTCTCTATATCCGCGCACTGAAGCTGTTGCCCCGCGACATCAAGCAAGGCTTCGACCGGCTGATGCGCGAGGAAACAAGCGCGACCGGAAAGACCGTGCTCGGCACGATGGTGGAAAATATCGCGGTCGCCGAGCGCACGAAAAACCTACTCTGCCAGGACACCGGCATCCCGATCTACAACGTCAAGATCGGGAAGAACGTCGTGCTAGACGGCGCCGCGATGAAGGAAGCAATCCGCAAGGGCTGCGCGCGGGCGACGACCGAGCATCCTCTGCGCTCCTCCGTCGTGCATCCGATCACGCGCAAGAACGAGCAGACTTCGTGCGGCATCGGCGTGCCTGTCATCAACATCGATTTCGACGAGCGCGACGAAACGCTTGAGATCGAGATGATCCCAAAGGGATCTGGCTCGGAGAACGGATCGTTTCTTCAGATGCTGATTCCCGCCGACGGCGTCGGCGCCGTAAAACGCTTCGTGATCGACAAGGTGATCGAATGCGGCGGCCGTGTTTGCCCGCCGACGATCGTGGGTGTCGGGATCGGCGGCACGTCGGATGTCTGTATGCATCTCGCGAAAGTGGCGGCCACCCGCCCGCTCGGCTCGAAATGCGCCGACGAAGAAGGCGCGAAGATCGAGGCACAGCTCTCCGAGGCCGTGAATGAGCTCGGCATCGGGCCGCAAGGACTGGGCGGAAAATCGACGGCATTCCGCGTGCATGTCGAGGTCGCGGCCACGCATATCACGATGAACCCCGTCGCGGTCAACATTCAGTGCCATTCGGCGCGGCGTGCGAGCGCTACGATCACGCCGGGCGGCATTGCGTTCGAGTGAGGAAGCCATGGCGCATCATGTCCTCAACATGCCGATCGACGACGCGCAAACCCGCGCGCTCAAGGTCGGCGACACCGTAACGCTGGAAAAAACCTTGTTCGGCATTCGCGACGCGACGCTGATCGCGATGTTCGACAAGGGCCGCAAGACACGGCTCGATCTCAAGGGGCACGCCGTTGTGCATACCGCGCCGAATGTGAAGAAGGTCGATCCGCGGCCGGACAACTCGTCCGGCTACGAGCCGCTCTGCATCGGCACCACGACCTCGATGCGCATGGAGCGCTTCACGCGACCCCTGATGGAACGCGAAGGCGTGAAGCTCATCATCGGCAAGGGCGGCATGGGACAAGCAACGCTCGACGCCCTTCGCGATCTCGGCGGCGCCTATCTCGCCGTCGTCGGCGGTGCCGCGGCGCTGGAAACGACCTGGATCGAGGCGATCGAGGAAGTAGATATGGACGATCTGCATCCCGAGAGCTTGTGGAAGTTCCGCATCAAGGGTTTCGGCCCTCTCCTCGTCACCATGGATTCCCATGGAAACTCCATGTACGCGGATGTGAACGCAGGTGCTGCCGCCAAGCGCGGGGACGTACTCGCAAAGATCGGCGCCGCATAAATGGAAACGATCGAGACTGATATCCTCATTCTCGGCGCGGGCGGCGCCGGCCTGTTCGCGGCGCTGCATGCGAAGAAAATCAATCCCGACCTCGACGTGACGATTGCAGTGAAAGGCCTTCTCGGCAAATGCGGCTGCACCCGTATGGTGCAAGGCGGCTATAACGTCGCCCTTTCGCAGGGCGACTCCGTCGAGCGGCACTTCATGGATACGATCGAAGGCGGCAAGTGGCTGAACAACCAGGACCTGGCCTGGACGCTTGTCACCGAAGCGCAGGTGCGGATTCGAGAACTCGAAAACGAGCTCGGCTGTTTCTTCGACCGCAACTCGGACGGCACCGTTCATCAGAAAGCATTCGCAGGCCAAACCTTCGACCGCACGGTGCACAAGGGCGATCTCACGGGCATCGAGATCATCAACCGGCTCGCCGAGCAGGTTTGGCGGCGCGACGTCCGCCGCATCGAGGATCATCGCGCGCTCGACTTGATCCCGAGCGCCGACGGCTCGGAACTCACAGGCGTGTTGATGCTCGACATGCGTTCCGGTGAGCCGCTGTTCGTGCGAGCGCGCGCAACGTTGCTCGCCACCGGCGGCGGGCCGACGATGTACAAATACCACACGCCGTCAGGCGACAAATCCTGCGACGGGCTTGCGATGGCACTGCGCGCGGGCCTCGCGCTCCGCGACATCGAGATGGTGCAGTTCCATCCGACCGGACTTCTCGCGGGCGAAGGCACCCGCATGACCGGCACGGTGCTGGAAGAAGGCCTGCGCGGCGCGGGAGGCTATCTCACCGATTCCGAAGGAAAGCGCTTCATGTTCGATTACGACAAGCGCGGCGAGCGCGCGACGCGCGATATCGTCAGCCGTTCGATTCAGGACCGCATCCGCAAAGGCTTCGCGAGCCCGCATGGCGGGGTCTATATCGAGATGGGCCATCTCGGGCCGGAAAATGTCCGCAAGAATTTCAAGGGCATGGTCGAGCGCTGCGCCGATTGCGGTTTCGATTTGGCCTCCGGCCGCGTCGAAGTCATTCCGACCGCACATTACATGATGGGCGGCGTGGAATTTTCGACCGACTGCACCACCGCCATGCCGCGCCTCTACGCGGCGGGCGAAGACACCGGCGGCGTGCACGGTGCGAACCGCCTGGGCGGAAACGGTGTCGCGAACTCGACCGTCTTCGGCGGCATTGCCGGCGATGTAATGGGCAAGCGCGTCGCGCCGAAAAGCGCCCTGCCCGAGCCCGATCGCGCCGCAATCGAAGCCGCGCGTGATCGGGCCTTCGCGCCGCTCGGCAAAAAATCCGGCGATCTCAGCGCGATGCGCGAGCATCTATATGATGTGATGTGGAACGATATCGGCATTTTGCGCACGGGCGAGACGCTCGCGCGCGGCAAGATGGCGCTGGATGCGCTCGCGAAAGATATCGCTGCGTGCGGCGTCGAAGACACGAGCCGCCGCTACAACCTCACCTGGATGGATCGGCTGAATCTCGAAAACCTGACGCTGGTGAGCCGCGCGATCTGCGCCGCCGCAGAACATCGCAAGGACAGCCGCGGCGCACATTTCCGCGAGGATTTTCCGCAGACCTCCGATCTGAACACGTCGCGTTACACCAAGGCGCGGCTCCAGGGCGATAAAATCAGCATCAGCGACGAGCCCGTGGAATTCACGCGTATCCGGCCCGGCGAGAGCCTGCTGGATCAGGTCGCCTAGCGCGTAGCGCCGCCGCCGAAGAGGATCCGCGAGGGATTCTTCGCGAGATCCGAAACGGATTTTCCAATCACGTCGACCTGTTTTGTCGCCGTTTTCATGAGCGTATTGAAATTCTTGCTCATGTCGTCGGTGCGCTTGTCGACGTTCTCCACGAGCTCCTTGCCGGAAACCATCAGCTCCTTCGCGGAGGCGGTCGCGTCCTTGGTGTTTTTCAGAATCTCGTCGATATTGTCGGAGTTCTTCGCGAGCGTGTCGGTGAACGCCGTCAGGTTGCGGATCGCCTTCCGCAGATCCTCCTGATTGGCGACAATCACAGCGTCGGCTTTTGCGAGCACGTCGCGCGCCGCCTGCATCATGTCCTGGCTCGCGCTGATGTCGGCGCGCAGGCTCGGCGGCTCGCCTTCTTCCTTTTCGAGAAGCGGCGCGGTTGTCGAAATGCCCTTCAATGAAATCGAGGCGATGCCGGTGAGCCCGGTAAATTCGAGACCTACATAGGTGTCGGAGCGTATGGGCGTCGCCTTGTTCACGACAATGAGCGCCGTCACCTGCGACGGCGCCTCCGGATCGAGCCGGAGCGCGGTCACCTCGCCGACGCGGATGCCGTTGAAGAGCACGGAGCTTCCGACGCGAAGACCCGAAACCGCGCCGTCGAAAATCACGCGGTAGGCCACGCCCGTCTTCTTGTCCGACGTGTGATGAATCCAGAACACGAAGGCAAAGGCGGCGGCGATCGCGGCGAAAGTGAATAACCCTATCAAGACATAATTCGCTTTCCGTTCCATCATCCCCTCCGCTATTGCTTTCCGTGCTGCCCGACGCGCGCGCGCGCCCCGTGGAAATAGGCCTTCAGCCAAGGCTGCTCCGAAGCGAGCATCGTGTCTATATTGCCGGTCACCCCGATCTTGCCGTCGAGCAGCACCGCGATCCGGTCGCAGGTGGCATAAAGGCTGTCGAGGTCGTGGGTGACCATGAAAATCGCCATTTGTGAGGTGCGCTGCAAGGTCAGAATGAGCTGGTCGAACTCGTGCGCGCTGATCGGGTCGAGGCCGGAGGTCGGCTCGTCTAGAAATAGGATTTCCGGATCTAGCGCGAGCGCGCGTGCAAGCGCCACGCGCTTGATCATGCCGCCCGAAAGTTCCGATGGGTATTTCCGGTAAACCTCGGGCTTCAACCCCACCATTTCGAGCTTGGTGATCGCCATTTCGGTCATGAGTTTTGGAGAGATGTCAAGATATTCGAGCATCGGGAATTCGACGTTCTGCCCGACGGTAAGCGACGAAAAGAGCGCGCCTTGCTGAAACAGAATTCCCCAGCGGCGCTCGATATCGCGGCGCTGGTCCTCGTCGAGGCCGTCGAGATTGGTGCCGAAGACCTCGATCGTGCCCTCAACTTTTGGCAAAAGTCCCACAATCGTGCGCGTGAGAACCGATTTCCCGGCGCCGGACGCGCCTACGAAACCAAGGATCTCGCCGCGATAGACGTCGAGCGTGACGCCGTTCAGGATCCGGTTCGATTTCAGTTCGACCACCAGATCCCTGACTTGAATCACGGGCTCCCGCGCGTTCGCCATCGCTACAATCCGATTGAGGCGAAGAACATCGCAAAGAAGCCGTCAAGTACGATCACGAGAAAGATCGATTTCACCACCGAGTTCGTGGTACGCTCGCCGAGCGACTCGGCGCTCCCCTGCACTTGCAGGCCCTCGACGCAGGCGACGACGCCGATCACGAGCGCCATGAACGGCGCTTTCAGCATGCCGACTTCGAAAGTCTGCATGCTGATCGCCTCCCGGAGGCGTGACAGAAACACTTCCGGCGCAATGCCGCCGTAGAGCCAGGCAACCAAACCGCCGCCATAAAGCGCGGCGAGCGAGCCGAACAGTGTAAGAATCGGAACGGCGATCACGATTGCGAGAATGCGCGGGAGGATCAGCACTTCGACAGGATCGAAGCCCATAGTGCGGAGGGCGTCGACTTCCTCGCGCATTTTCATCGCGCCCAACTCGGCGGTGTAAGAGCTGCCCGAGCGGCCCGCGATCATGATGCAGACGATCAAAACGCCGAGTTCGCGCAGGACAAGCACGCCCACCATGTCGACGACGTAAATGTCGGCGCCGAATTTACGGAAGTGAAAAATTCCCTGCTGTGCGAGGATCGCGCCGATCAAAACCGTGATCAGCAGAATGATCGGCAGCGCATGCCAGCCGACCCGCTCCAGGTGATTGACCATCGACGTGAAGCGAAAGCGCGACGGGTGCAGCAGCACACGCCCAAAAGCCGTCATCACCGAGCCCACCATTTGCGCAAGCAGCACGAGGTCGTCGAACACCGCGACCATGGTGCGGCCGACGCTGTCGAGCGTCGCGACGATCGAATTTCGCTTTTTCGGCGGGGGCGGAAGCTTTTGTGTTGCGGCGTGCACTTTCTCGAACAGGCCGCGATAATCGTCTTTCAGGCCGACGATATTCGCTTCGCATTCGCGATCTCTCCAGGTGCGGAGCGCGCGTTCCAAAAGCCAGGCACCGAAAGAATCGAGCCGCTCGATATTCGCCGTGTCGATCGAGATGCTCTTCAGCGAAGGAATGGGACGGGTCGCGGCCTCGATCAGCGGCTCGATGGCGCCCGCGTTCTCGGCGGTCCACACGCCGGCGGCGGCCAAACGGATATGACCGCGGCCCGACTCGCCGCTCACCAGCGTCAATGTTCCCGCTGTCACGATGCCGCTCCCTCTCCGGCGAAAAGAGCGCACGCTCTTTTGCCGTGCCGATAGCCAGGACGGGAAAACAATAAAAGCGTTTCGGAGGAGCCGCGCCGCTTATGTAGCGGCAGCCGATGACCGCAAACTCCGGGGCGAAACGCGCAACGAATGTTCCCCGTACCAAGCTCTTCGAATATTCCGCAATCGGATTAACAGCTTAGTAACCATACTTAAACGGCATTTACTTTCTTAGGTTAATGAAAAGTTAATGGCATTCCGAGAAAGCCTTTTCTATCAAGGCATTAGCAAAGATCGTGGATTTGCAAGCCGCATGATTATTGCTCTTCCATTTCGTCATGGATCAGGTCGCGCAGCTTGCGCTTCAATTTCAGGTAAGCGGCGTCGTCTTCATCCCTAGGCCGCGGCAATTCGACCTGGATGAATTCCTTCACCCTCCCCGGCCGCCGGGTCATGACGGCGATGCAGTCGGATAGCTTGATCGCCTCGTCGATGCTGTGGGTGACCAGCATCACGGTTTTCGGCTCCCGCTGCCAGATGCGGACGAGCTCGTCCTGCATGAAGGCACGGTTTTGCGCGTCGAGCGCGGCGAAAGGCTCGTCCATCAGAAGCAATTGCGGGCGCACCGCGAGCGCGCGAGCGATCGCAACGCGCTGGCGCATGCCGCCGGAGAGCTGATGGGGGTATTTATTTTCAAATCCTTTCAACCCGACGAGACCGATAAAATATTGCGTTGTGTCGAGGCGCTTGTGGCGCGGCATGTTTTTCATCTCGAGCCCGAATGCGATATTGTCCGCGACACTCGCCCAAGGAAACAGCGCGTAGTCCTGAAAGATCATCGTATTTTGCCAGCCGGGCGTGCGGATCGGTTCGCCGTCCACCATCACGCTGCCGGATGTCGGCTTTTCAAAGCCGGCGGCAATATTCAGGAGCGTAGTCTTACCGCAACCGCTGTGCCCGAGGATCGAGCAAAACTGATTGTCCGGCACCTCGAACGAGACATTCTGAAGCGCGGTCACGCTGCCGGCGGCGCTGCTCTCGCCGTAGACTTTCGACAATCCTTTTACGGTCAAACGGCCCATTCGCGTTCCCCTATCTGCCGAGTGCCAGCGACCAGGGGAGCAAGCGGCGGCTTATCATCCGGATCGCGATGTCGATCAGCAATCCGATCAAACCGATCGTCAGCATGCCGACCACGATCACGTCCGTCCGCAACATGCTGCGGGCGTCGTTAATGAGGAAGCCGAGGCCCGAATTCGCACCAACAAGCTCGGCAGCGACCAGCGCCATCCAGCCGACGCCGAGGCCGATGCGAACGCCGGTGATGATCTGCGGCAGCGCGCCCTTGAACACGACGCGGCCAAGTACCTTGTATTCAGGCGCGCCCAGGCTGCGGGCCGCGCGCACGAGGTTCGGCTCGATGTTTTTCACGCCGACAATCGTGTTCACGAGAATCGGGAAAAACATGCCGAGGAAGATAATGAACTCGTTTTGCTCGTCGCCGAGCCCGAACCACAGAATGCTGAGCGGAATCCAGGCGAGCGGCGGGATCGGGCGCAGGATTTCCATGATCGGCTGAACCTGGTTGTAAACCAGGCGCCACCAGCCCATGGCGATGCCGAGCGGAATAGCGACCGCGGAGAATAGAAACGCCATCGCCTCGCGCTTTAAGCTCGCCGTCAAGTGATAGAAAAGCTCGCCGGAGGCGATCATCGCGGCCGCGGTTTTCGCGATCAAAGTCGGCGCCGGCATCAGCACCGCCATATGCGGGTCGATGCTCGGCAGCCAGACGGTCGACGCCAATTGCCACGCGATAATGAGAAAAATCAGCAGGCCGAGATTCGGCAGTGAGGAGAAAAGGCGAAGGAGGCGCACGCTGATCGACGGCGACGTGCGTTCCGCAGGCGCCAAATTGATGCGTGTCTCTTGAATGGGCGTTTCCGATTCACTCATGGCCGCGAGAGGCGCGAGACGGTCAGTCCCGCGCCTGCCTCATCTCATTCAGGGATTGTAGGTCTTGCCGTTGAAAGTCCAAGGCTTCGTCAAATCGCCCGGTTCGGGCCAGGGCTGCGGCGCTTTCAGCGTCAAAGCATTGTCATAAGCCGGATAGGGAAGCTGCCCGATCTTGCCGGCCCAGTTCGCGGGCAGGAACGGCGCGCGCTCGGGAACTTTCCAGCCGAGCTTTTCATAGGTTTTCAGCATGAAACGCTCGTCGAAGGAAGCTTCGTAGTCCTTCGCCGTGAGCGCCTTGGTGATGCGGTTCCGCTCTTTCAGCCATTTGGCGATGCGGGAATCTTCCTCGCCCCACATCTTGGCGAAGGGATAGCTGTAGGTCGGCTTGTAGAGATTGTTGTAGAGCTTCGTTTGCTGCAGCAGGAGATCCTTGCCGAAAGTTTTCAGCATCGGCTCGGCCGCCAGATAGTCGGCGGCCTTTTCAGGATGCAGCCGGATCCAGAGCGTCGATTCCATGAAGGCGTCGCTAATCGCCTGAACGACATCCGGCACGTTGTCGATCAATTCCTGCCGAACATAGAAACGACCTTCATAAAAATTGTACGGGAAGATGGTGTCGATCTCGCGCCCTGTCTTGCGCTCTTCCGTGATGATTGTGACCGATGGTTCCCACGGGACGACCCCGCCGATCCCCTTGACCATCAGCAATTGCTCGGCGGGCGGCATGTTTTTCAGGATGACGTCCTTGCCGATTTGCAACCCGACGACCTCGGCGGCCTGCGTAAAATAAAATTCCGACGACGAGCCGGTGACGATGCCGATCGTCGCGGGCGGATTGCTGCCCTTGAAGTCGGCGAGTTTCTTGATCGGAGAGTCAAGCGGGACGACCGTAGAGTGCTTCAAATTCGGTGCGACCACGGCAATCGCGCGCACCGGCACACCGCGATCGAGCAGCGATGTGAACGGAAAATTCCCGCCATTACCCACCTGAATGCGTGCAGCGGCGACGGATTCGTTCACCTCCGGCCCGGAGGCGAAGACCTGGAATTTCGCTTCGATCCCGCGCTTTTGGAGGAGCCCTTCCTTGTCCATCACCACGTTGATGGTGTTCTGGCCGGAGAACGGGCCTTGCCAGCCGACGACGATCGGCCACCAGCCTTTTTCCTTCAGCCACGCAACCGATTTGTCCGAAACTTTTTCGTAGGGCTGCGGCCAACCCCACTGCGTAACGTTCTGCGCGACAGCCGGCGTCAGGCTGCAGAGCAAACCGGCGAAAAGGCCCGCCGCGAGCAATTTGAATTTCAGTTTCTTTTGCATTCCATCCCTCCCGTTTTGTTTTCGTTGAATGGCAACGGCAAATTGAAGCTGGTTCACTCCTGTCCGTTTTAGTTTCGAGCTTTCTCCTTCAGGCCGGTTCGATCACGAACAGAACGCGGCCGTATTCGACCAGTTCGCCGTTCTCGGCGCCGATCTGGACGATGCGGCCATCAAATTCCGAATTGATGGTGGTGAAGAGTTTCATCACTTCGATAAGACAGAGCGGCTGACCCTTCTTGACGACGCTGCCGAGCTCGACGAAGGCGGGCGCATCGGGGCTGGGCGCGCGATAAAACGTGCCGACCATGGGGGCGGTGATTTCCAGCTTGCCCGAGCCTGCTTCGATTTTTTCCTGCTGCGCGACCGGTGCGGGAGATGCAGGTCTTGGCGCTGCAACGGCGGACGACGCCGCAGATGCGGCTAGCGGACGCTCAATTGGCGGCGATGCGCCATGCGCGCCATTTCGGCGCACCACGAGCTTCACATCCCCTGTTTCGACAATCAGCTCGTCACAAGAGCTGCTGTCGATAATCTTCATAATCTCGGCAATTTCCTCGTAACGCAGGCTCACAACCGCTCCCTATGATTTGTGTTCTTCTTCGATTGTAACCGTGAGCTCCTCCGCCGCCTTCTGCATCAGCGGCACGTGCTGCAATCCTTGTTCAAGCGACATCCGGGCGAGCGGCGCGGAAATCGCAAGTGCCGCTACCCGATGCCCGTTTTGGTCGCGGACAGGAACGGCGACGCAGACGACGCCGGCGAGGAATTCCTGATTGTCGGTGGAAACTTCCGCTTCGCGGATTTTCTCGAGCTCGGCTTCGAGCCGCGAGACGTCCGTAATGGTGTTCTCCGTGTAGCGAAGAAGTTGCAGGGAGCGGAGCAACACCGCCCGTTTCCGTTTCGGCATCCAGCTCAAGAACAGCTTACCCATCGACGTGCAATGGAGCGGCACGTGCGAGCCGGATTCGAACCGCAAGCCGAGCGGCCACGCGGCTTCGACGCGATCGAGATAAAGAACGTGGCTGCCGTTGATGATGCCGAAATTGCAGGTCTCGCCAATCTTCTGTGAAAGCGCTTCCAGAATGGAATGACGCGGTGCGCTCGACATGGCGGCGCCGACAATGCCGAGACCGAGGCGCACAAGACGCGGACCCGGCACAAATCGGCGGCTGCCGGGCTCGCGCTGCATCAGGCCTTCGTTCTCCAGCATCCGCACGATGCGATGCGCGGTCGGCTTGGGAAGACTGAGAAGCACGCCCAGCTCCGTGACGCTTAGCGGCCGCCGGGCGCTTGCGATGGCTTCAAGGATCGAAACGGCTTTGACCGTCGGAAAGGCCTTCCCCGACGGCTCTGTCGAAGCCGGCCGGTCGGCGGCGCCTTTCAGTCGATTCTTATTCGAAAGTGGAGTGCCGGTTCGAAGCTGCATGGGTTTGTATCAAAAACCGAAACAAAAAGTCTTGCAATATGATTTTTAGATGCCAGAGTCGGAATGTCCATCCCCCGCAAGAGGGGTGACGTGTCTTGGGAGGCGTTCTTTGCGCCGGGTGTTGATCGCCAATCGTGGTGAGATCGCTTTGCGGGCAGTCCGCGCCTGTCGGCAGCTCTCGCTGGAAAGCGTTGCGGTTTATTCGTCTGCGGATGCGAATTCGGCGCATCGCTGGGCGGCAGATCATGCCGTTTGCATCGGCCCGCCGCCGCCAAAAGCGAGCTATTTGAACGCGGCGGCGCTGATTGAAACCGCCGTCGCGACGAAATGCGACGCCGTCTATCCGGGTTATGGTTTCCTCGCCGAGAACGCGAAATTTGCCCAGCTATGCGCGGAAAACGATCTGAATTTCATCGGGCCAAACAGCGAATGCATCACCCAGATGGGCGACAAGGTTGCCGCCCGGCAAGCCGCCGCCTCGATCGGCGTTCCGGTCGTGCCCGGTTCCGAAGGCGGATTCACCTCGGCCGATGCGGCGGAAGCGGCTGCCGGCGCAATCGGTTATCCCCAGCTTTTGAAAGCGAGCGGCGGCGGCGGCGGACGCGGCATGCGGGTCGTCAACCGCGCCGAGGAATTCAGGGCGCAGTTCGATCAAGCTTCCGCGGAAGCGCAGGCGGCGTTCAATAACGGCGAGATTTATCTCGAGCGTTTTTTCCCGCAGGTGCGCCATATCGAAATTCAGGTGTTTGGCGACAAACACGGAAACTACGTCCATCTCGGCGAGCGCGATTGCAGCGTGCAGCGCAGGCACCAGAAGCTGATCGAAGAATCCCCCTCGCCCGTCATCAATCAGAAAACCCGCCGCGAAATGGCGGAAGCCGCAGTCGCGCTCGTCAGGTCGCTAAAATACGTGAACGCCGGCACGATCGAGTTCATCTACGACACGGCGAGCGGAAAATTCTTCTTCATCGAAATGAACACACGTATCCAGGTCGAGCATCCGGTGACGGAAATGGTCACCGGAACGGACCTGATCCGCGAGCAATTCCGGGTCGCAGCCGGGGAGCCGCTCTCCTTCGGCTCGATGTTTTCGAACGGCCACGCCGCGATCGAGTTTCGCGTCAATGCCGAGGATGCGAGCCAGAATTTCCGGCCCTCGCCCGGCACCTTGAAGCGCTGGCGGCCGCCGAGCGGACAAAACATCCGCGTCGACAGTCACGCCTACGAAAACTACGCGGTGCCGCCCTATTACGACTCGATGCTCGCTAAACTGATCGTGAGCGGCAAAGACCGCGCTTCAACGATCGAAACCGCCAAGCTCGCGCTCGAGCAATTTCAAGTGACGGGATTGAAAACGACCGTTCCATTCCACGCGGAGCTCGTGAACCGGCGGGAATTCGGCCAGGCGGAAATTCACACCCGGTGGATCGAGGAGAATCTTCGGGTAGCGCACTGATGAAAAAACGCACAATCCAACTCGTTGACGTGACGCTTCGCGACGCCCCGCAATGCCTGTGGGCGACGCGCATAACGACCGCGATGATGGCCGATCTCGCGCCGCGGCTTGATCGTGCGGGCTTTGAAGCGATCGATCTTGCGGGCGGCGCGGTCTTCGACGTGTGCGTGCGCTATCTGCGCGAGGATCCTTGGGAGCGCATGCGCATCCTGAGCGGGTGGGTGAAGAAAACCCCGCTGATCGTGATGACGCGGAGTCAAAGCCTCTTCACCTTCGAATTCTTTCCCGACGATATCGTGGAGCTCACGGCCGAGCGGATTTTCGCGAACGGCATCCGCTACCACACGCCGTACGACGCGCTGAACGACATGCGCAACATGATCGTTCCGGTTCGCGCCGCGAAAAAGGTGGGGCTCTATACGGCAGGCGGCGTGGTTTACACGCTGAGCCCGGTTCACACCGACGAATACTATGCCCGCAAAACGAAAGAGCTGATCAAGCTCGGCGTCGATGCGATCTATATCAAGGATGCAAGCGGACTGTTGACGCCGGAACGGGCAAAAACGCTCGTACCCGCCATTAAGAAAGTCTGCGGCAGGCTACCGCTCCATCTGCATTCGCATTGCCTGACTGGGCTTGCCCCATATACGGCTTGCCGCGCAATCGAGCTTGGCGTGGATGTCGTTCACACCGCCACCTCCCCGCTCGCCAACGGCGCGTCGCATCCCGCGACCGAATGGTTCACACGCAACGCCCGGCGCGCGGGCTTCGATGTTCCCGTCGATCTTGCACCGGTCGAAGAAGTCGCCGAGCGCTTGCGGTATATCGCCAAACGCGAGGACAAGCCGCTCGGCCAAATCGTCGAATACGATGAATTCCACTACGAGCATCAGATGCCGGGCGGCATGATTTCGAATTTGAAATCGCAGCTCACGCCGCTAGGGCTCGCGCATCGTTTGCCGGAGGTGCTCGAAGAAGCGGCGCGCGTTCGCTGCGATCTCGGCTATCCGATCATCGTGAGCCCGTTTGCGCAATTTGTCATGACGCAGGCGGTGCTGAACGTCATGGGCAAGGAACGCTATGCGACCGTTCCGGACGAAGTCCGGAAATACGTGCTCGGCTACTACGGTGAGATCGCAGGGCCGATCGATCCGAATCTCTTCGATCGCATCACCCAGGGCGCCGAGCCGACAAAGGCGCGGCCCGGCGATTTGTTGGAGCCGGGAATTCCAAGAGTGCGCCGGGAGCGCGGTCCGTTCGCCTCCGACGACGATTTGCTGCTCGCCGCGTTCTATTCCGACAAGGAATACAAGGCGCTCAAGGCAGCAGGCCCCATCAACACGAACTATCCCCTCGCCTCGACCCCGCTCGTCACCCTTCTCAAGGAAGTGGCGCTCAGGCCCGGCATCCGATCCTTTCACTTCATCCAACGCAGCAAAACAATAGCATGACCACACCTGCAATCATCACCGTAGCGATCACCGGCGCCGTTCCCCGCAAGGCGGATACGCCCGCGGTCCCTGTCACGCCTTCGGAACAAATCGAATCCACGCACGAAGCGTTCGAGGCGGGGGCGACGGTCGCGCATATTCACGTGCGCAATCCGGACGAAAGCCCGAGCTCGGATCCGAAACTATTCGCGGAAGTGCAAGAAGGGATCAAAAAGCACTGCCCCGGAATGATCGTGCAGTTCTCCACGGGCGGCCGCGGCCGCGATCAAAACCAACGCGGCAGCATGCTGCATCTGAAGCCCGACATGGCTTCGCTTGCGACCGGCTCGGTCAACTTCGCGAAAATTATCTACGAAAACACACCGGAGCTCGTCGAAAATCTCGCGAAGTCGATGCTTGAGAACAACGTCAAGCCTGAGATCGAGGTGTTTGACGCCGCGATGCTCTATAACGCGAGGACGATGGCCGACCGCGGGCTCCTGAAACGGCCGTGCCAAGTGCAATTCGTGATGGGCATTCCGAACGCACTGCCGCCGCGCCGCAAGCTTCTGGAATTTTTGGTCTCCGAACTGAAAGAATTGATGCCGGACGCAACGTGGTCGGCGGCGGGGATCGGCCGTTCACAGCTCGAGATCAATCACTGGTGCCTGGAACTTGGCGGCCATGTCCGCACCGGCATCGAGGACAACATCAAATTCGACAAGGACCGCCTCGCGAAGAGCAACGCCGAGCTCGTGCAACGAGTCGCCGATCTCTGCGGGAAATACGGGCGCCATCCGGCAAGCCCGGCGGAAGCGAGAAAAATACTGCAACTGCCCGCGGCCTGACACCGGGGGAAACAAACGGGGAGTGAAACATGGTGAGAGATGCAAAGGGCGATGAGAAAATTTCACCTGCAACAGTCGCGTTCGCGAGCGCAGTCGGCACGACGATCGAATGGTACGATTTTTTTCTCTACGGCGTAGTCACGCCGCTCGCGCTCAACAAGCTTTTTTTTCCAAACTACGATCCGCTTGTCGGAACGCTGCTCGCTTACATAACCTTTTTCGTCGGATTCATCGCGCGCCCCATCGGCGGAGTGGTTTTCGGCCACTTCGGAGATCGAATCGGCCGCAAGGCTGTGCTCATCCTCACGCTCTTGATCATGGGCGTTGCCACGTTCCTGATCGGCCTGCTTCCGACTTACGCGCAAGTGGGCATCTGGGCGCCCATCATGCTTTTGGTGCTGCGCATCAGCCAGGGTTTCGGGCTGGGCGGCGAATGGGGAGGAGCTGTGCTGATGGCGGTCGAACATTCGCCTACGGGCCGCCGCGGCTTCTATGGAAGCTGGCCGCAAGTCGGCGTTCCGGCGGGACTCCTGCTCAGCTCCGGCATGGTCTACTTCCTCTCCTATCTGCCGGAGGACAAGTTTTTCGCGTGGGGGTGGCGCATCGCCTTTCTGGTCAGCGCGATCCTGATCGTTATCGGCCTCTATATCCGTCTCAAGGTTCTCGAGACCCCCGCCTTCAATCGCATCAAGCAGGAGAAGAAGGTAGCCGCCGTGCCGGTCCTCGACCTTTTCAAGACGCACGGCAAGAACACGCTGCTTGGCCTGGGCGCGCGCTACATCGAAGGCGTGACCTTCAATATCTACGGCGTGTTCATCGTCGGCTATGTTGCGGGCACCTTGCAGCTTCCGCGCCAGACGGCGCTCGCCGGCGTGATGATTTCGTCGGCGCTGATGATCGTCATGCTGCCGTTCTACGGAAATATTTCGGATAAGGTCGGCCGGCGCCGTCTGTTCGCCATCGGCGGCCTCCTGATCGGGATACTGACATTTCCGGCGTTTTGGCTGATGCAAACGCTCTCCCCGATCCTGATCTGGATCGCGATCACAATCCCGTTCGCGATTATTTATCCGGCGGTTTATGGCCCGCAGGCGGCGCTTTTTTCGGAATTGTTCGATACCCGTGTGCGCTACACAGGGATTTCGTTCGTCTATCAATTCTCGGGAATCTTCGCGAGTGGCCTCACGCCGATCATTGCGACGGCATTGCTGCCGCTCGGCGGCGGAAAACCGTGGCTGATCTGTCTCTATGTACTGGCCGTCAGCATCATCAGTGCGCTCTCGGTCTACTTGATGACCGAGTCGCATAAACGCGACATGGCCGTCGACAGCTACGCCGAAAAGAGCTGACGGAGGCATCGATGACCGCGGTGCGTTCACCATGGAACTGAACCTGAAGGATCGCATCGCGGTCGTCACCGGCGCCGCTTCGGGTATCGGTGAGGCGATTGCCCGCGCCCTCGCGGCGGAGGGCTGCAAACTTTGCATCGTTGATCGGGATCGAAATGCGGCCGAAAAGACAGCGGCATCGCTTCGTGCAAAATCAATCGCCCTCGACGTGGGCGATGCCGATGCGGTGGCGAGCGCATTCGAAAAAATCGCGGCGAAACACGGCCATATCGATATTCTCGTCAATGCGGCAGGCTTATTGTCGACGGGCCCCGTTGCCGATCTTCCGGCCAAGGAGTGGGAGCGCGTTTCGCAAGTAAATCTCGCCGGCATTGTGTACTGCGTGAAGGCGGCGATTCCCGCAATGAAACAGCGACACTCCGGCCGCATCATCAACATCGCCTCCGTCTCGGCGGAGCGTGGCGGAGGCTCGGTCGGCAACACGCTTTATGCCGCGACAAAGGCAGGAGTCGTAGCCCTGACCAAAGGACTCGCGCGCGAGCTCGGGCCGGACAAGATCACGGTGAATGCCATTGCGCCCGCGATCGTCAATACGGCGATGACGCACAAATTGCTCACGGACGAGGCACTCAAGAGAATTCTCGCGCGGATTCCGCTCGGCCGGCTGGCGTCACTGTCGGACATCGCCGATCTCGCGGTTTTTCTCGCTTCCGATCGTGCGAGCTTCATTACAGGGGCGACGATACCGGTCGACGGAGGTATTCTGACGACATAAAGCAAGGCTCAAAAAAAACAATAAACTGATGGGGAGGGAATCATGAAAACAGGCGTTCGACTGAAAAGGACGATCGTGGCGGCGGTACTTGTTTTTTCGTTTTTCGTCACAAGTGCGAGCGCGGAAACGCGTGTGGTGCGTCTCGCCAAGCAATACGGGATTTCCTACCTGCCGCTCACGATCATCGAGGAAAAGAAACTGATCGAGTCCGAAGGCAAGAAACTCGGGCTCGACCTCAAAACCGAATGGGTTCGCTTCACCGGCGGGCCGCCGATGAACGAGGCGCTGATCTCGGGCAACCTCGATTTCGCGTCGGGCGGTTCGGGGCCGCTCATCACCGCTTGGGCGCGCACGAAGGACAACATCAAGATCAAGGGTATCTGCGCGCTGAATTCGATGCCGCAGTGGCTGAACACCACCAATCCGAACGTGAAGACGATCCGGGACTTCACCGACAAGGACCGCATCGCCCTTCCCGCCGTGCGCGTCGCGCTGCAAGCGATCATCCTGCAAATGGCGGCCGAGAAAGAGTGGGGCAAAGGCGAAGCGCACCGGCTCGACAAATGGACGGTGTCGCTCAGTCATCCCGACGGACTCGCGCAGCTCTTGAACGGGCAATCGGGCATCACGGCGCATTTCACTTCGGCGCCCTTCATGTACCGGGAGCTCGAAGACAAGCGCGTGCACCGCGTGCTCGACAGTTACGACGTCTTCGGAGGGCCGCACACTTTCATTGTCGTGTGGGGCACGGCGAAACTGTACGAAGGCGAGCCGAAGGTCGTGCAGGCTTTCCTCGCCGCGGCGCGTGCGGCGACAAAATTCATCCACGACGACCCGGCCGCGGCGGCTGCGTTGTGGGTGAAAGCCGACAATTCGAAAATCTCGGTTGAAGAAGCCGAGAAGATCATTCGCGACAAGGTGAATGTCTGGACGCTGACGCCGCAGAAACTCGGGATGATGGCCGAGTATATGGGCCGCGCCGGAATGATCTCGGTGACGCCCAGCAGCTGGAAGGACATGTTCATCGACGCCGTGCACGACCTCCCGGGAAGCTGACAGCGAACCGGCCGGTGCGAATAGCGGCGCTGCCGATCAAGCCGATTGCAGCGCCGTTTTCACTTTATCGCGCTTGAACGGCACCGACCGAAGCCGCGCGCCGGTCGCGTCGAAGACGGCGTTCGAAATCGCCGAAGGCACGACAGCGGCCGTCGGCTCGCCCGCGCCCCAAGGCTTCTCGGCAGGCTGATCGATCAGCTCGATCACGATCTCGGGGACTTCTGGAAACCTGAGAATGGGATAGCTCGCCCAATCGAGGCTCGTGATCATGCTGCGGTCGAAGGTGACCTCTTCCTTGAGCGTGCGGCTCACGGTCTGAATCACATTACCTTCGATCTGCGCTTCGACGCCGGCTGGGTTGATGATCTGTCCGCAATCATGGACGACATAGAACTTCGTAACCCGGATATCGCCCGTTGTACGGTCGACTTCGACCTCCGCCACGGCGCCGACATAGGTGCGGACGAGTTCGTATTTCACGTAACTCACGCCGCGGCCCTTCACAACGTTGCCGGTGACGTTCTTCTGCGGAGACGGCCGCCTCTCCCACTTCGAGAGCTTTTCAAGCCGCTTCAAGGTTTCGAGGCCGCGTGTGTCGGCTGGATCGGTGTATTTGATACGCAGCTCCAGCGGATCGACATTCAACGCCGCCGCGATTTCGTCGAGGAAGCACTCGTTTGCAAACGTATTCTGCATGCGTCCGGGCGTCCTGATCCAGGACGGACGGAACGGCGTGGTTTCCAGCCGGCGGCAAACCGTTTTGATGTTGGGAAATTTATAACCGATCGCAGAATCCTGCACGATGCCGCCGGGTGAAAGCGCCGTATCTGTCGGCATGTTGGAAAGAGAAGCGGCGACCAACTCGACCATGCCGGCCGCGCCTTGCGGGATAAAGAAGTCCGCTTCCCACGCAGTAACTTGACCGGCGGTGTCGAGATTGGCGCGCAGGTCGATCAATGTCGGCGGCCCCTTCGGATCCCAGCCGTGCTCGTCGGCGCGCGACCACTGCACGCGCACGGGCTTGCCCGTGATCTTCGCGAGCAGCGCGGAATCGGCGGCCGCGTCTTCGTGGCCGTTTCGGCCGTAACAGCCGGAGCCGTCGATATAGATGCAGCGCACGTCGTCGAGCGGCATCGAAAACATCTTCGCAAGCTGCTTGCGCAAATTGTGGGTTGCTTGCGACGCCGACCAGCACGTGAGCTTCCCGTCCTTGAATTCGCTGATTGCGCAGGACGGTCCGATCGAACCGTGGGTGTGAATGGCGAAATCGTAGGTGGCTGAAAGCTTCCTTCCTTCCGCCGCCATAGCGGCTTTGGTATCGCCGATATTGCTCGTGACATCGTCCTTCACGATTTTCGTGTTGCGGACGTGCTCCCAGAGCTTCTTCTCGTCAGGCAAAGTTTCCGATTTCGACCAGGAGGATTTCAGTTCGCGCGCGGCACGAACCGCGTTCCATTCGTTGTCGGCGACCACCGCGAGGAAATCCCCCTCGCGAACGACCTTCACGCCGGGAATCTGCTTGACCGACGATTCATCAACATTGGTGAGCTTCGCGCCGAGCGCCGGCGGACGCACGACCCGGCCGTGCAACATACCGGGAACGCGAAAATCCTGCATGTAGGTGAATGCGCCGGTGATCTTGCCGGGAACGTCAAGACGGGGAATCGGCTTGCCGACGAGCTTATAGTCGGCGGCCTTTTTCGTAGGCGCCGCAGGATCGAGCTTGAGCATAAATTGCTTGCCGCCGATCAGCTCGCCATAGGTCACGGTCTGGTTGCTCGACCGGGCGCCGATGGCGCCATTCGTCACGATCAAATCCTCTTTCGCGACGTTTAGCCGCTTCGCGGCTTCCTCGAGCAGCGCGGCTTTGGCCGTTGCCGCCGCCTGGCGGATCTGCACGCCGCCGTTTTGGATCGACTGGCTGCCGTAAGTCGGACCCTGATCGGGCGTGAGCGCAGTATCGCCTTCGATGACGCTGACTTTTTCGAACGGAACGTCGAGTTCGTCGGCGATCATCTGGGCGAATGCGGTGCGGACGCCGGTGCCGAGATCGACCTTGCCGGCATAGACCGTGACGGCGCCCTTTTCATCGATCGCAAGAAACGTATCGACCTGATCGGGCGTAACGGGTTTTGCCGCCGCAGCGGGCGCATTCTGTGCGAATGCTTCGAGGCGCGAGCCTGCGAGCGAAAAAGCGACGACGAGTGCGCTCGTCCCTTTGAGGATATCCCTGCGTGAAGGCGAGAAAGGCGCGTTCATGGCTTCCTCCCTTATGCTGCCGCCGCACGCTTGACGGCGCGCAGGATCGCGGCGTGAGTTCCACAGCGGCAAAGATTGGGCCGCATGTGCTGGCGAATTTCGGCTTCGGTGGGCTTGGGATTTGTCTGCAGCAATGATTGCGCGCGCATCACCATGCCGGCGATGCAATAGCCGCATTGCGCGGCCTGTTCGTCTATGAAAGCCTGCTGGACCTTGTTGGGCTTTCCGTTTTCCAGCAGTCCTTCGACCGTCGTGATCTCGCGCCCGCCGATCGCGGCGATCGGCATGATGCAAGAGAACATAGCGCGCCCGCCGACCTGAACCGTACAGGCGCCGCATTGTCCCAAGCCGCATCCGAATTTTGGACCGTGCAATCCGAGATCGTTGCGCAAGACGTAGAGCAGCGGCGTCGATGCATCGGTGTCGATCTCGTGCGACTTGCCATTGACTTTCAGCGTAATCGTCATGGCCTCACTCCTTCTCGTCTTGCTTTATCGATTTCTTTTTTTACATCCGTCCATTCGGGCTGGTCGGTGTAGCGGGCGCGCACATATTGCGCGAGAGAAATGATCTGTCTGTCGGTCAGGATGCCGTCAAAAGCCGGCATGTAAGGACCGCCGTTCGTTTGATAGGCATGAATACCGTGCATGATGACGCGAACGGTGTTCGAGGGGTCCGCTTGCCGCACCGCCGTGCTAAAACCGAGCGATACGGCTTTGGACGGCCCGACATCGTTTCGGTCGTTGTGGCAATTCGCGCAGGCACCGGCATAGATCGCCGCCACTTCCGGGGACACGTTCTTCACGAAGTTGTCGCGTGGCGTAGGCGGCACGTTGTTCGCGGTTCGCGGCTGTTGCGAGAGGCTCGCGATATAGGTCGCGATCGCGCGGACATCCCCGTCCGAAGCCTGGCCGAGATTTTTTGCAACGTCCGCCATCGGGCCTGCCGCCGCCCCGTGTAATTTGTGCCAGCCGGTGGAGAGATACTCGGCAAGCTGATCCACCGTCCATCGATGCGCGGCCAATGACGCCGCATTCAGAGGCGGCGCATTCCATCCTTCCGCCACGCCGCCGGCATAGGCGCTATTTCTTCTCTCCGCACCCAATGCATTTCGCGGCGTGTGGCAGGCGCCGCAGTGGCCGAGGCCCTCGACCAAATAGCGCCCGCGATTCCATTCGGCGCTTTTGCCGGGATCCGGCTCAAGGCTCGCCTCACGCAAGAAAAGCACTTTCCAGCCTGCGACGATCGGCCGGTAGTTGAAGGGGAAGTCCAGCTGGTTCGCCGGAATCGAATTTTTCACCGGCGCCTTGCTCATCAGGAAAACATACAGCGCGTGAATGTCGGCGTCGGTCGCTTTGGTGAAGTGATCATAAGGAAAGGCGGGATAGAGCTGGCGCCCTTCCCGATCGACACCGTCGCGCATCGCGCGGCGGAAGGCTTCTTCCGACCAGGTGCCGATGCCTGTTTCGGGATCGGGCGTCAGGTTGCTCGCATAAATCGTGCCGAACGGCGTCGGGATTGCGCGGCCGCCGGCATAGGGCGTGCCGCCGATCGTCGTGTGACAGTCGGCGCAATTTCCGATCGCGGCGAGTTCCGCGCCCAGCCGAACGGCCTGTTTGTCGGCGGCCGGTTTTTGATTGGCGGAAATCGCCGCAAGCGCGGGGCGCCAGGTCCAAGCATAGCCGCCGATGACTGCAAGAAGAACGACGGCAATGATCCCAAATATGACCTGGCGAAAACGCATTTGGGCCGCTCCTTCACAATCGCGAAAGTAGCCCCCATCTCCCGGCGCTAGCCTACAGCCTTTCTAAGCTATGTACAGCGCCGCTTGCTCCGCAGACTTCCCGACATATTCGTTGCATGGACGAAATCGAAACGTCACTCTCCCCAAGGCAGCGAAAATGTCTTGAGGTTGGTGTAAGCGCGCGCCGCTTCGATCACGCCCTCTTTCGTCCCGTTTCCGGAATCCTTAATGCCCCCGAACGGCGACATCTCCGTGCGGTAGCCCGGAACTTCCCAAATGTTCACGGTACCGACTTTGAGCTCCTCGATGAATCGCATCGCATAATCCAGCCGATTGGTGCAGACACCGGACGATAGACCGAATGCCGTGCCGTTCGAGGTCGCAATCACGTTATCGATTCCGCGGCAGCGAATGATCGGAATGATCGGCCCGAAAGTTTCCTCCAGCACGAGTTCCGAGCGCGGATTCACATGGTCGATCACGATCGGCGGAAGCAGCGCGCCCTTGCGGCCCGGATCGTAGAGCACCTTGGCGCCCTCTTTCACGGCGGCGGCCACGCGCTTTTCGTATTCTGCGGCGGTCGGCTCGTCGATGATGGTGCCGAGATCGGTCTCCGGATCCATCGGATCGCCAAACTTTATCTTCTTCGCGTGATGCAGCACGCGCTCGACAAAGCGACCCGCCACCGTCTCCTCGACCAGAATGCGCTTCACCGCTGTGCAGCGCTGGCCAGAATTCTTGGTGGCGCCTGCGACAGCGAGCGCCGCCGCGCGCTCGATGTCCTTGTCGCTCAGATCGTCCATGACGATCAGCGGGTCGTTGCCGCCGAGCTCGAGAATGGCGCGCTTGTAGCCTACTTTCTGCGCGATCAGCTTCCCCACGCGGACGCCGCCGGTGAAGGTGATGAGCTCGATATTCTCGTTCGTCACCATTTCGTCGCCGATATCATCGGGCATGCCCGTCACTACCGACAGCATCTGCGGCGGCAGGCCGGCTTCGTAGAGAATATCGGCGAGCAGGATCGCCGTGAGCGGCGTCTTTTCCGTCGGCTTACAGACAATGCAGTTGTTCGTCATGATCGCGGGCGCGATCTTGTGCGAAATCATGTTGAGCGGATGGTTGAATGGCGTGATCGAAGAGATCGCGCGCAGCGGTTCCCGTTTGGTGAAGATGCGGCGGGCTTTGCCGTGATGGGTGATATCGCAGGCGAAGGACTGGCCGTCGTCTATTAGACACAGCTGGCCCGCAAGGGTATAGACGTCGCGGGCACGGCCGCACTCATAAAGCGAATCCTTCTTCGAAATGCCGAGTTCGAGCGTGATTAGATCGGAGATCGTCTCGCGGCGATCCCAGATCAAATCCGCGGTTTTGAGCAGGATTTGCTGACGTTCGTAGCGCGACAATTTCGCGCGATAGTTTGCCGCGATTTCGAAAGCCTCGCGTGCGTGCTCGGCGCCGCCGGCCGGCACCGTCCCGATCACCTCGTTGGTGTAGGGATAGCGCACTTCGATGACGCCTGAGGCCGAAACCTCGCGTCCTCCGATCCGCATCAGGCCGGAATAAATTTTCGATTTGGTCAGCATCGCTCAAGCTCCTCCGCCGCCGCTAGATTATGCATCGCTTTCCGGCGGCCGTCACATTGCGATTTTCGAGGCACGGAGCGATTTGCTCGATAATTTCCGTTCCGATTTCCGGAACTCTTCCGCCTGAAGCTTACGCGCTCATGTATTTTGGTTTGTCCACCATTTCGAACAGGCCCGCGAGCAGCGCGCGGTCGATCGGTTTTTGCAGGACGAAAATGTCCTTGAAACGATCATCGATCGCCTCAGCGCGATAGCCGGTGACAAAGACAAAAGGCTTGCGGCGTTTCACCAGAATGTCGGCGACGGGATAGACGAGCTGCCCGGCAAGGTTGATGTCCAGAATCGCGCCGTCGAAGTCTTTTTGCACGGCGATTTCCTTCGCGTCGTCAAGGTTGGAAACCGAGCCGACAATCTCGAATCCCATATCCCGCAAGCATTCGCCGAGCTCCATCGCGACCAAACTTTCATCCTCGACGATCAGCACCCTATTGCCTGCGATTTTTTTCACGGCAGGAGCGGCCGCGTTCGTTCCCTGCCGCTTAGCGCCCGTTGAATTCGTCACCTTTTCGAGTGGTATGTGCAAGACACAATGGAGCCCGTCGCTGCGCCACTCGTTTTTCATTTGGCCGCCGAGCTGCGCATCGATACTCTGTTTGATGATGCGTGTGCCGAGGCCCACGATCGGCGGCTTGTGGACGGAGGGGACGCCTTTTTCCGTCCACTTTACGACGAGATCGCCCTTCTCGACCGCCCATACGACTTCGAGCGAACCGGTGGCCGTCGAAAGCGCGCCATATTTCGCGGCATTCGTCGCCATTTCGTGCAGCGTCAACGCAAGCGTCTGCGCCGCCGCCGGGCCGAGATGAACGTCGGGACCTTCGATCCTGATTTTGTCCGGACCGAGTTTATAGGGTGCAAGCTCCTCATCCAGGAGGCGCCGGAAGTCCGCACCGCTCCAGCGCGACTGCGACAGTAGCGAATGGGCATGCGATAGCGCCTTGATCCGCCCTTCCACCGCCGCGGCGTATGCCTGCACCGTATCGGCCTTCGTCAGCCGCAGGATCGACTGGACGATCGCGAGCGCATTGCGCGCGCGGTGATCGACCTCGCTCGCGAGCAACGTTTGCCGCTCTTCCGCCTGTTTGCGCTCGGTGATGTTCGTCATGACGCCGCTGATGCGGACGACCTCGCCCGCCGAATTGAGCGTTGCTGCGGCGCTGGTCACGCACCAACAGGCTTCGTCGTCGGGACGCCGGATTCGGAATTCGGCCTGAAACGGCTCGCCCTTTTCCATCAATTGCATGAACGTGGGTGCAAGATCGTTCCAGTCGTCGGGGTGAATTAATGCGCGGAACGATTCCGCCGTAGGCTTGAACTCGTTCGGGTCCAGCCCGAAAATCCGGTACTGGCCTTCGTCCCACGAAAATTCGTTGGTAGAGCGCTCCCAATTCCAAGAGCCCATATTGCCCGCGGCGAGCGCGAGCGAGCGGCGCTGCTCGCTTTTCAAAAGTTGCGCATTCGAGCTCTCCAGCTCGGCGGTGCGCTCGGCCACGCGCCGCTCAAGATCTTCGTTCAGCCGTTCCAACTCACGTGTCTTGCGGTAGAGCTCGGCGAAGATTTTCACCTTCGCCCGCAGGACTTCCGGGATCACCGGTACCGGAACATAGTCGACCGCGCCCATTTCATAGCCGCGCAGCCGGTCCATTTCGCTCAAATGAATCGCCGAGATGAAGATCATCGCCGTTTTCTGAAAACGCGGATGCTCGCGGATCATGGCGGCGAGCTGAAAACCGTCGAGATCGGGCATGCAAACGTCAAGCAGCACGACCGCGACTTCGGTCTTCAGGAGATATTCCAGCGCCTCGCGGCCGGACGTCGCCTTCAAGATATTCTCGCCCAGGCCATGCAGGATCGCCTCGTAGCTCAAGAGCTTCGCCGGCTGGTCGTCGACGAGAAGAATATTCACTTGGTCTTGCGCCGGGTTCGTCATTGTCGCTTACCGGTGCAGCCAGATCCTTAGCGCGGACAAGAGTTGCTCCGTATTCACGGGTTTTGCGAGATAATCGGAGGCGCCCGCCTCGAGGCACTTCTCTCTGTCACCCTTCATGGCTTTGGCGGTGAGCGCGATGATCGGCAGTCTCCGGAACGATGGCTGCTCGCGGATGGCAGCGATCGTTTGATAGCCGTCCATTTCCGGCATCATGATATCCATCAAGATGAGGCTGAGTTCCGGCGTGGATTTGGTGATCGCCACTGCCTCCTGCCCCGTGGTCGCCGTCAAGACGCGCATCCCGCGGCGCTCGAGAACCGAGCTCAGTGCGAAAATGTTGCGGGCGTCGTCGTCGACCACGAGTACCGTCCGGCCGACGAGATCGTCGTCGGAATTCGTCAGACGCTCCAGCATGCGCTGCTTTTCCGCCGGAAGGTCGGTGACGACCCGGTGCAGGAACAACGCGGTCTCGTCCAAGAGGCGCTCGGGCGACTCGACGCCTTTCACCACGATGCTGCGCGCCATCGTATGCAGCCGCGCGTCTTCTTCCGCCGACAATTCGCGGCCCGTGAACACCACCACAGGCACATCCGAAAGGTCCTTGTCGGCGCGGATGGATTCGAGCACCTCGAAACCCGACATATCGGGCAGTTTTAAATCGAGTACCACGCAATCGCACGGCCGCCGGCGCAACGTTTCCAGCGCCTCGCTGCCGGTCCCGTTGGTGACGATCTCGATATCGTCATGACTCAAAAGCTCGGTGATGCTTTTTTGCTCGGCCGGATTGTCCTCGACCACCAAGAGACGTTTCTTTCGCGGAGCGGAGTATTCCTTGATCCGCTCAAGCGCCGCGGCGATGCCTTCCGGAGTCGAGGGTTTGTTGACGAAGGAGAATGCGCCGCATGCAAGCGCGTGTTGGCGATCTTCGTCGAGCGTGATGATTTGCACAGGAATGTGGCGCGTAAGCGGATTCTGTTTCAACTGATTGAGAACAGTCCAACCGAGCATGTCCGGCAGGAAGACGTCGAGCGATATCGCCGTCGGCTGGAATTGTTGCGCGAGATCGAGCGCATCGACACCGCGGGCCGCCACCAGCACACGGAAGCCGTGGTCGCGCGCAAGATCCATTACGATGCGGGCATAGTGCGGATCGTCCTCGACAATGAGCAGGATGGAATCGCCCGGCTGAATATCGAAACGGTCGTCCGGGATGTGTTCGGCCGGTCGCTCCGGCACGTTGCCCGGAGCAGGAAGAACAGCGTGCTGCGGCACCAAAGCTTGCGGCTGTGTTTGCGGCGAAGTACGCGTGGAAACGTGCGGACCGACGTAGCGTACCGGCAAATATAGGGTGAACGCGCTGCCGACGCCGGGCGTGCTGCGCAACTGGATTTCGCCACCCAGGAGGCCTGCGAGTTCGCGGCTGATCGCGAGTCCGAGGCCCGTACCTCCGTATTTGCGGCTGGTGCTCGCATCGGCCTGCTGGAACGCCTCGAAAATGATCTTTTGCTTATCGTGCGGAATACCGATACCGGTATCGGCGACCTCGAATGCGACCACTGCAGGCGCGTGGCTTAAGACCGCGTGACCCGCGCTCCAGCCGCCCACGGCAGCGGAGACCTTCAGGCTCACGCCGCCCCGTTCGGTGAACTTGAAGGCGTTCGACAAGAGGTTCTTGAGCACCTGCTGCAGACGCTTAGAGTCGGTCGTGATGCTGCGATCGAGACTGGAGTCGATCTCGACATCGAACGATAGCGACCGCGTCTCCGCCTCGTGCCGGAACGGCCGTGCGGTGGCGTCGAGCAGGTTTGCGAGAAACACTTCCTCGGCGTCGACGGTGACGGTGCCGGATTCGATTTTCGAGAGATCGAGAATGTCGCTGATGAGATTGAGCAGATCCGTACCCGCGCCGTGAATGGTACGCGCGAATTCGACCTGCTTGCCGGTGAGATTCCCGTCCGGATTGTCGGCAAGCTGCTGGCCGAGAATGAGAATGGAGTTCAGCGGCGTTCGCAGTTCGTGCGACATGTTCGCGAGGAACTCGGTCTTGTACTTCGAGGTGAGCGCAAGCTCGCTCGCCTTTTCCTCGAGCGCGCCGCGTGCCTGTTCGATTTCCTGATTCTTGCGCTCGACTTCGACGTTTCGCTCGGCGAGCTGTTGCGCCTTTTGTTCGAGCTGCTCGTTCGTCTGCTGCAGCTCGGTCTGCTGCGATTGCAGTTCGGCGGCCAGCTGCTGCGATTGCTTGAGCAGCTGCTCGGTTTGCATCGTCACTTCGATCGAGTTCAGGACGATGCCGATATTGGTGGTGAGCTGGTCGAGGAAAGTGATTTGCAACGGCGTGAAAGTAGAGAGCGACGCAAGCTCGATCACCGCCTTGACCTGATTTTCGAACAGCACCGGAAGCACGATGATGTTTTGCGGGACCGCGCGGAACAGCGCCGATCCAATCGACACCGACGCCACGGGCATTTCCGTGATCAGCATCCGGCGCTTGTCGGCCGCACATTGGCCGATCAACCCCTCGCCGATATTCAGCATCTCGGGGTGGCCGTGCACGGGGTCGTCGGCGTAAGCGGAAAGCAAATGCAGCTTGCCGCCGTCGGCGCGGTAGATCGCCCCCAATTGCGCGTCGACGAGCGGCGTGAGCTCGGAAAGCAACAGGCGGCCGACGGACGACAAGTCGCGCTGGCCCTGCAGCATGTTGGTGAATTTCGCGAGATTGGTCTTGAGCCAGTCCTGTTCGGTGTTCCGCTCCGTCGTGAGACGGAGATTGCCGATCATGGTGTTGATGTTGTCTTTCAGCTCCGCCACCTCGCCGCGCGCGTCGACCTTAATCGAGCGCGTGAGGTCGCCCTTGGTCACGGCGGTCGCGACCTGCGCGATAGCGCGCACCTGTGTCGTTAGATTCGCCGCGAGCAGATTCACGTTACCCGTGAGATCCTTCCACGTGCCGGCGGCGCCCGGCACGTTCGCCTGGCCGCCGAGCCTGCCCTCGACGCCGACTTCGCGCGCCACGCTCGTCACCTGATCGGCGAAAGTCGCGAGCGTGTTGGTCATGTTATTGATCGTTTCAGCGAGCGCCGCGACTTCGCCTTTCGACTGAACGGTGAGGCTCTGCTTCAAATCGCCGTTCGCGACTGCGGTAACGACCTTCACGATGCCGCGCACCTGCTCGGTGAGGTTCGCCGCCATCACGTTCACGGTGTCGGTGAGGTCTTTCCAGGTTCCGGCGACACCAGGCACCGTCGCCTGACCGCCGAGTTTTCCTTCGGTGCCGACTTCGCGCGCCACGCGCGTGACTTCGCTTGCGAAAGCGTTCAGCTGGTCGACCATCGTGTTGATGGTGTTCTTGAGCTCAAGAATTTCGCCCTTCACGTCCACCGTGATCTTGCGCGAAAGGTCGCCGCGCGCGACCGCGGTCGTGACTTCCGCGATATTGCGCACCTGGTTCGTGAGATTGCTCGCCATGAAGTTGACGTTGTCGGTCAAATCCTTCCAAGTGCCCGCGACGCCCGGCACGTTTGCCTGGCCGCCCAGCTTGCCTTCAGTACCGACTTCGCGCGCCACGCGCGTCACCTCGCCCGCGAAGGAGCGAAGCTGCTCGACCATCGTGTTCAGCGTATCCTTCAGAAGCAGCATCTCGCCGCGGACGTCGACGGTGATTTTCTTCGAAAGGTCGCCGCTCGCGATCGCGGTTGCGACCTCGGCGATGTTGCGCACCTGGTTGGTAAGGTTGCTCGCCATAAAATTGACGCTGTCGGTGAGGTCCTTCCATGTGCCGGCGACGCCGGGCACCGCCGCCTGACCGCCAAGTCTTCCTTCGGTACCGACCTCGCGCGCCACGCGCGTCACTTCCGAGGCAAAAGCGTTCAACTGATCGACCATCGTGTTGATGGTGTTCTTGAGTTCCAGAATCTCGCCTTTCACCTCGACGGTGATCTTGCGCGAAAGGTCGCCGCTCGCGACCGCGGTCGTGACCTCCGCGATGTTGCGGACTTGCGTGGTCAAATTGCCCGCCAAAAGGTTCACGTTGTCGGTGAGGTCCTTCCACGTGCCGGCGACGCCCGGCACCACGGCCTGGCCGCCGAGCTTGCCCTCGGTGCCGACTTCGCGCGCGACGCGCGTCACTTCGCTTGCGAACGCGTTCAGCTGATCGACCGTCGTGTTGATGGTGTCCTTGAGTTCGAGGATCTCGCCTTTCACCTCGACGGTGATTTTCTTCGAAAGGTCGCCGCTCGCGATCGCGGTCGACACTTCGGCAATGTTGCGCACCTGCGCAGTGAGGTTGCTCGCCATGAAGTTGACGCTGTCGGTCAAATCCTTCCAGGTGCCGGCGACGCCTTGCACGTTCGCCTGACCGCCCAACCGGCCTTCGGTGCCGACCTCGCGCGCCACGCGCGTCACCTCGCTCGCAAAGGCGTTCAGGCGATCGACCATCGTGTTGACGGTTTCCTTAAGCTGCAGGACTTCGCCGCTCACGTTCACCGTGATCTTCTTGGACAAGTCGCCGCCGGCGATGGCGGTCGCGACCTCGGCGATGTTGCGGACTTGCGAGGTCAAGTTCCCCGCCATGAAATTCACGTTGTCGGTGAGATCCTTCCACGTGCCGGCGACGCCCGGCACCACCGCCTGACCGCCGAGCTTGCCTTCGGTGCCGACCTCGCGCGCGACGCGCGTCACTTCCGAGGCGAAACCGTTCAGCTGGTCGACCATCGTATTGATGGTGTCTTTCAATTCGAGAATTTCGCCTCTGACTTCGACGGTGATCTTGCGCGAAAGGTCGCCGCGCGCGACCGCGGTGGTGACGTCGGCGATGTTGCGGACTTGCGTCGTCAGATTCGCCGCCAGGAGGTTGACGTTGTCGGT
>JAJPHK010000126.1 GCA_021325315.1 Alphaproteobacteria bacterium | reverse complement strand
TCGCCGGCGATGCCGTTCGCCCCCAGCATGTCGCGCGCGGTGCGCGCAATGTCGAGCGCCTTGCCGCAGTTGTTGCGCTTCATGATCGAGACCATCTCGGGCGGGCACTTGCCCTCGTCCATCAAGCGCGTCGCGCGCAGGCTCCCTTGCAGCCCAAGCGAAATTTCAGTCGCCATGTCGGCGAGCTTCTTCTGCACGAGCTGGTTCGCGGCAAGCGGCCGACCGAACTGTTTGCGCTCCAGCACGTAGTTGCGCGCGATCTGATAGCAGGCTTCCGCCGCGCCCATCGCGCCCCAGGAAATGCCGAGCCGGGCGCGCGTGAGGCAGCCGAACGGCCCGCGCAGTCCGGTGACGTTCGGGAGCAGCGCGTCTTCCTTCACCTCGACGCCGTTCATGGAGACTTCGCCGGTGACCGAAGCGCGCAGCGACAGCTTGCCCTCGATCTTGCTCGTCGAGAGCCCCTTCTGTCCGCGCTCCAGAATGAAGCCGCGGATCTCGTTGTTGTGCGCTTCCGACTTCGCCCAGATGACAAAAATATCCGCGAGCGGCGCGTTGGTGATCCAGAGCTTGTTGCCGGTGAGCCTGTAACCGCCGGGGATTTTCTCGGCGCGCGTCTTCATGCCGCCCGCATCGGAGCCGAAATCGGGCTCGGTGAGGCCGAAGCAGCCGACAATCTCGCCGGAAGCGAGCCGCGGCAGATATTTCTTGCGCTGCGTCTCGTCACCATAGGCATAGATCGGATACATCACGAGCGAAGACTGCACGCTCATGGAAGATCGCATGCCGGAATCGACGCGCTCGAATTCGCGCGCGACCAGCCCGTAGCAAACATAGGAAAGCCCGGCGCCGCCATATTCCTCGGGGATCGTCATGCCGTGGAATCCGAGCTTCGCCATCTGACTGAAGATTTCGCGGTCGAACTTCTCGTCGCGATAGAATTCGACGATGCGCGGCAAGAGCTGCTCCTGCGCGAAGTCGCGCGCGGTGTCGCGAACCGCCCGCTCCTCCTCCGTGAGCTGGCTCTCCAGATCGAACGGATCGACCCAGTTGAATAACGGTTTTTCGGCCTTGCTATGGGATGATGCCTGCGGCTTGCCCATGCGCTCTCCTCGATCCCGCCTTGCGGAATTCTATTGTCTGTTGTCTATCGGGAAGTAAGCGCAAAATAACGCCGGAGGAAAGCCCGTGAACCTGTCCCGCATGCTGAAACGGCGCGCCGCCGAAAACCGCTCCGTGCGCGTGGGCGTGATCGGCGCAGGCAAATTTTCCTCGATGTTTCTCGCGCAGGTGCGCACGACGCCGGGGATACATCTCGCGGGTGTCGCCGATCTTTCCGCGGAACGGGCGAAAAAGGCGCTTGCGACGACCGGTTGGGATGTCAGCACACAGGTCGCGAAGGATATTGACGATGCGCTGAAGTCGGGGCGAACGGCGGTGACGGAAGACGCATTCGCGCTGATCGACAGTAACATAGACGTTGTTGTCGACATCACAGGAAGCCCTTCAGCGGCAATCAAGCATTGTTTGCGTGCTTTCGAGCGGAAGAAGCATGTGGTGAACGTCACGGTCGAGGCCGACGTGCTCGCGGGACCGCTTCTTGCCGCTCGCGCGCAAAAGGCCGGCGTTGTCTATGCGCTCGCCTATGGCGATCAGCCCGCGCTTGTATGCGAGATGGTGGATTGGGCGGAAGCCTGCGGCTTTCGCGTGGTGAGCGCGGGGAAAGGCACGAAGTATCTGCCCGACTATGTGCACTCCACGCCGGATACGGTGTGGAATTATTACGGGCTCAGCGCCGAGCAAGCCGCGGCGGCCGGCATGAATTCGCAAATGTTCAATTCGTTTCTCGACGGGACGAAATCCGCGATCGAAATGGCCGCGATCTCGAACGCGACCGGCCTCATGGCGCCGCGCGACGGCCTCGCCTTCCCGCCCTGCGGCGCGGAGGAGTTGCCGCAGATTCTCATTCCGCGTACGGCGGGCGGCGTTTTGGAAGAAAGCGGTCTCGTTGAAGTCGTATCCAGCCTGAACCGTGACGGCTCACAAGTCGCGCGAGACCTGCGCTGGGGCGTCTATGTCGTGTTCGAGGCAGGCGCGGACGATGCGCACGCCGCCTACACGCGAAACTGCTTCCGCGAATACGGCATGGCGACCGACAAGAGCGGCCGCTACTGCGCGCTCTATCGCCCTTATCACATGATCGGGCTTGAGCTTGGAATTTCCGTCGCGAGCGCCGCGCTCCGGAAGGAAGCAACGGGCACGCCGGATGCGTTCCGCTCGGATGTAGCGGCGGTCGCGAAGAGGACTTTGAAGCCAGGCGAGACGCTTGACGGCGAAGGCGGCTATACGGTGTGGGGAAAAATCCTGCGCGCCGAGGATTCGCTCGCGCGCCGCGCGCTGCCGATCGGGCTCGCGCATAGAGTCAAAGTCACGAAGCCGGTCGCCGAAGGCACTGTCGTAAGCTGGGACGACGTCGCGATCCCCGACGACGAGACCGTGCGCTTCCGCAAGGAAATGGAGAAGGCGTTCGCGCCGAGAAAGACGGCGGCGGCCTGAAGCAGAACCCTCATGCTGAGGAGGCCGCGATAGCGGCCGTCTCGAAGCATGAGGTCCCGGAATCACGGATGGACCCTTCGAGACGCCGCGCTCACGCGCGGCTCCTCAGGGTGAGGATTTACTCCGCCGCGACCGGGCGGTCGCGATCGATCTCCGGCCCCTTCTCGTTGATCGAGCGAGAAATGCGCCGGTCGTATTTGTCGAGATAAAGATAGATCACCGGCGTGATGTAGAGCGTAAGCAGCTGCGAGAGCAGCAGTCCGCCGACTACGGCGACACCGAGCGGCTGCCTGAGCTCCGCGCCTGCGCCCGAGCCGAGCGCGATCGGCAGTGAGCCGAAAATCGCCGCGAGCGTCGTCATCATGATCGGGCGGAAGCGGAGGATCGCCGCCTCGCGGATCGCTTCGAGCGCCTCCATGCCCTGCCTTCGACGGTCGATCGCGAAATCGATCATCATGATCGCGTTCTTCTTCACGATGCCGACGAGCATCACGATGCCGATGATCGCGATCACCGAGAGGTCCATCCTGAAGAGCAACAGCGTGAGCAGCGCGCCGATGCCGGCGGACGGCAGGCCTGACAGAATCGTGATCGGATGGATGAAGCTTTCGTAGAGCACGCCAAGCACGATGTAGATGACGAGCACCGCCGCGAGGATCAACAGCGGCTGGTTCGAGAGCGATTCCTTGAACACCGCGGCCGTGCCCTGGAATCCGGTCGATACGCTCGCCGGCAAATTCGCTTCGCGCTCGATATCCTGAATCGCCTCCACCGCTTCGCCGAGCGCGGCGCCCGGCTTGAGATTAAACGAGATCGTCACCGAAGGAAGCTGCTGCAAATGGTTGATCTGCAGCGGGCCGATGGTCTGATGGATCTTCGCGATCGATTCGAGCGGGACGAGCCTTCCCGACGGCGTGCGGATATAGGTCTGCGAGAGGTCGGCGGCGCCCTGCTGGAATTTCGGGTCGTTCTCGATGATGACCTGGTACTGGTTCGACGCGGTATAGAGCGTCGCGACCTGGCGCGTGCCGAACTGGCTGTAGAGAGAATTGCGCACCTGATCCTCGGTGATGCCGAGGGCGGCCGCCTTGTCGCGGTCAACGTCGATCGTGAGCTGCGGATTGCTGATCAGGAGGTCGGACGTCACATCGCGCAGAATGTCGAGCTTCGAAATCTTGTCGAGCATTTCCGGCGCGATGCGATAGAGCGCCTGCGTATCCGGGCTCAGCAGCGTGTACTGGTATTCGCTTTTCGAGACGGTGGCGCCGACGGTGATGTTCTGGATCGGCCGGAAGTAGGAATTGACGCCGGGAATGCTTTGCACCGTCGTGCGCAGGCGCTGCACAAGCTCGTTCGCGGAAACGTCGCGCTGATCGCGGGGTTTCAGACCGATGAAAATTCGGCCGGTGTTGCTGGTCGGGCTGATGCCGGTCGCGCCCGCGGAGTAGACGACATAATCGACCGCCGGATCCTTGCGCACGGCCGCGGCCACCTCGCGCAGATGCTGCCGCATCGAGGGGAAGCCGATATCGGTGCGCGCCTCGACAGTACCGGAGATGAAGCCCGTATCCTCGATCGGGAAGAAGCCTTTCGGCACCCCGATATAAAGGACGATCGAGAGAAACAGGGTTACGAGAGTAATGCCGAGCGTAACCGGCCGGTGGTGCAGCACGAAATCGAGGCTGCGGCGATAGCCGGCGAGACAGCGATCGAACACGGTCTCCGACCACTGCAAAAGCTTGATCGGCTGCTTGCCATGATCCGGCGCCCTGAGCACGCGCGCGCACAACATCGGCGTCAGCGTCAACGACACGAAGCCGGATATCAAAATCGCGACCGAAATCGTCACCGCGAATTCGCGGAACACACGGCCGACGATGCCGCTCATGAACAGGACGGGGATGAACACCGCCACGAGCGAAAAAGTCATCGAGATGATGGTGAAGCCGATCTCGCGCGAGCCCTCGATCGCGGCCTTGAAGGGCCGCATCCCCTTCTCGACATAGCGGTAGATGTTCTCCAGCACCACGATCGCGTCGTCGACAACGAAGCCGACGCAAAGCGTGAGCGCCAGCAACGTCATGTTGTTGATCGAAAAGCCGAAGAGATACATCGCGCCGAAGGTCGCGACGATGGAGAGCGGCAGCGCCAGCGACGGGATGATCGTGGCGCGCACGTCGCGCAGGAAGAGGAAAATTACGAAGACGACGAGTCCGACCGCGAGGCCGAGCGTGAATTTCACGTCCTCCACCGCCTGCCGGATCGAGACCGAGCGATCCATCAAGACGTTGATCTGGATCGCGCCCGGCACCTGCGCGCGATATTCGGGCAAATGCTTGCGCACGAGGTCGACGACTTCGACCGTGTTCGCGTCGGGCTGGCGGTAGATCGCGAGATTGATCGCGCGGGTGTCGTTGTACCAGCCGGCGATACGCTCGTTCTCGGCGCCATCCTCCACGTTCGCGACATCGCGGAGATAAACCGGCGCGCCGTTCCGGTAGGCCACGACCACGCTCTTGTATTTCTCGGCGCTCCGCTTGGGGATGCCCATGTCGAGCGTGAGACTCTGCTGCTCTCCGCCGATGATGCCGGTCGGCGTAATGGACGACACGGCGGCGACCGCGTTCTGCACCTCCTGCAGCGACACGCCGCGCGCGGCCAGCGCGTCGGGTTTCAGACGGATGCGGACGGCGTATTTCTGCTGACCGAAAATATTCACCTGCGCGACGCCCGGAAGCTGCGAAATCTGCTGCCCGACGATGGTGTCGGCATATTCGTTCACCGCCGAAAGCGGCAGCGTGTCGGAGACGAGCGAGAGATACAGCACCGGCGCGTCGGCGGGGTTCACCTTCTTGAACGAAGGCGGCGTCGTCATCTCGATGGGGAGAGACTTTTGCGCCACCGAAAGCGCCGACTGCACGTCGAGAGCCGCGGCGTCGATATTCCGGTTCAAGTCAAACTGAATGACGATCTGGCCGGTGCCCGTCGTGCTGATCGAGGCCATCGAGGAAATGCCTGCGATCGTGGCGAGCTGCCGCTCGATCGGCGTCTGGACGGAAGCCGCCATCGTTTCCGGGCTCGCGCCCGGGAACGTCGTCTGGATCTGGATCGTGGGGAAATCGACGCGCGGAAGCGCGGCCACCGCAAGCAGACGATACCCGAAAATCCCGCCCATGATCAGCGAGACCATCAAAAGCGTGGTCATCACCGGCCGGCGGATGCAAAGTTCGGGCAGCGTCATTGGGCGAGATCCGCCTTGCGCTTGATGTCTACCGGCGAGTTGTTGCGAAGCGAGAGTTGCCCGTCGGTCACGACCGTCTCGCCCGGTTCGATGCCCTTGGCGATGATGCTGTCGCCGTCGACCGAGCGCGCGACGGTAACGTCCTTCACCCTGGCGACGCCGTCCTCGACGACGAAAACGAAATCTCCGCGCTGGCCGTTCTGTATCGCCTCGTTCGGCACGGTGACGATATTCTTGTCGGTACGCAACGTGACGCGCACGGTCGCGAGCGTGCCGGGCCAAAGCTTCTCGTCCTTGTTATCGAAGAGCGCGCGCACGAGGATCGTGCCCGTCTGCGGATCGACCGAGTTCTCGATGAAGGCGACCTTGCCGCCTTCGATCACGGCGCCGTTCTGCAGCGTCGCCTGCACCGTGGCGTTCGATCCGGCCGCGCGCAGATCGGGAATGTAGCGCTCGGGCACGCCGAAGGTGACGTAGATCGGCGTCATCTGGTTCACGGTCGCGAGCGGCGCGCTGGTGGAATCGGCGCGCACGACGTTGCCGGGCCGAACCGAAGAGATTCCGACCCGGCCGGTCACCGGCGCGTAGATGTCGTAGTAGCTCCGCTGCGCTCGCAAATTATCGAGATTGGCCTGATCCTGCTTCACGGTCGCGGCGAGCATGTCGGCATTCGTCTGCGCATCGTCGAGCGTGACCTTCGGGGTCGTGCCTTTCGCGACCAGCCCCGCGAAGCGTTCGACGTCGCGGTTGGCTTTCACCAACGAAGCCTGATCGCGCTTCAGCGTCGCTTCCGCCTGCTCCACCATCGCGTCGATCGCGCGCGAATCCAGCTTGAAAAGCAGGTCGCCCTCTTTCACCGAGGCGCCATCCGCGAACAGAACCTTCTCGACCATGGAGTCGACGCGCGGGCGGATCGCGACGCTGACCACCGGCTGCACCGAGCCCGGCGCCTCGACGCGATAGGGCACGTCCTTGGTTTCGGATTTCGCGACGGCGACCGCGATCCGGCGCTGCTGCGGGGCGGGCTGCGATCCGTTCGACAGGAACCACCAGCCGAGCGCGCCGATGGCGAACAAGAGAACGGCGCCGACCGCCGCTGTCTTACGGTCGAGACCGCGCAGCTGCGCGAGGCGCGCGCCATTCAACGGCGACTTCGCGCCTCGCAGCGATTTCGGATCAAATGGCTTCATGAAAATTTCCAGACAATCATTCGGATGAAAGCAGGCGGCGTCATTCCCTTCCCGGCGGAGGGCATTCTAGCTTTTCGCGCCTTCAAGCTGCCCATCCCGTTCCCTTTCCTAAACCGGGTTCTGATTGAGCACGACTCATTGCCCCAGCTTGCGCCAGGGCCTGGCATTTCAACCCGCCAGCCGCTGAAATCCTGCGGAATCGGCGTTTGCGTCGAAGGTGACGGTCATCTCGCACCCAGCGGCTTGGTTAAGGGCGGCAAGCAGATAGTCCGAGAAACCTCTCCTTCCCGCTCGATATTCCCGGAGAGCCGCAAGCGCTGCTTCCGCCTCGCCCACGGTGAATTCGGGCGCGCGCAGGATGTAGTCTACATAATCCGCTACTTTTGCGCGTACGAGGCGGTAGTCCTGCTCGAGGGTACGGGCGATTTCCGCCAGAACCAGCGGATGGATAAAGCAATCACCGGCTTCAGCATGCCTCAGAATCCGCTCCGCCGCCTTGCCGCGCCCTGTGCGGCCTTGGTCGAGCAAGCCGAGCACAATGTCTGCATGGAGGCCGATCACGGCTCGCCTTTCCGCTCCGGCAACGGCGGGAGGGTTTCGCCGATATCGAAAATCGAGCGGCGGAGCCATTTCCGGATCACGACACGGCCGTCGGGCTCGAGCGAAAAATCCAAGCGGTCGCCCGGCTTGAGATCCCAGCGGCGGCGAAGCTCCACCGGCAAGGTGATCTGGCCCTTACTGGTGAGGGTAGATTGAGCTTTGAAAGGTTGCTGACGGGTCATAGCAATTCCTTACCTAAAGTAAGGGCCTTACTTTTCAGATAATGCCCCATCCAGAGTATCCAGTTACCGTAGATTGCTAATGGCAAGCTCGGCTATGTCGAGCAGCCTGTCGATATCCTGGCCGGTCGGGCGCGGCGCGCTATCGGCCGCGCCCGATCCGATAGCGATGGCCGAAGTGCGCTAGTGCTTCATGTGATCCATGGAGTCGTGATTCATCGGCGCGCCCTTGCTCTTGCCGTCGGCCGAGCCGAGCGGCGCCACGACGAATTTCACATCGACCTTCCCCGCTTTCTCGAAGACGAGCGTGCCCATGAAGGCCTCGCCTTCCTTCGGCGCGCGTTTCAGGTCGAACAGCATGACGTGATAGCCGTTCGGCGCGAATTTCACGCTTTTCCCCGGCGGGATTTCGATTCCCTTTTCCAGTTCGCGCATTTTCATCACACCGTTCTCCGTCTTCATCTCGTGAATCAGAAAACGGCCGGCGATCTCGGCAGAGCCGCCGATCAGACGGTCGGGCGCGGTGCCGTTATTCTCGATGGTGAAATAGCCGCCCGCAACCTGAGCGCCTTTCGGAATCTCGCGCGACCAGGGGTGCAAGATATGCAGCGAGCCCACAGTGTAATCGTGGGCGGATGCGCCGGTTGCGGCGAACAAGCCTAGCAACAACGCCGCGATAGCAGAATAAAAACGCATTTTGATTTCTCCATGCGAAGCGCGCCTTGCCGGCGCGCGTGTTTGACGAGGAATTCGGTCAAACGAACGCAGGAGGAGCGCGCGCTTCGGCAAAGCCGGAGCAATCGGGCGCAGATTGTGTCTTGGCGAAGTCCGGCCATGCGGCGGTGAAAATCGATGGAAGCGCGATATTCGCAACGGCAGGCGGCGCGAAGCCGGGCGCGGCGCAACCGCAGCAGCCGGCGACGAGGCAGGCGAGATCGCGCGAAAGCGGCGCAGGCGTACTGCCGGGATCGCCCGTTTTCGATGCGTTGCAAATGGGCGCAGGCAGCGCCGCCGCGCGGCCTGCCGCGACCGAGCCGAGAACGAGCGCACACACGATGCCATACGCGGCGGCGAGCGAAATCAGCGATCGGATGGCGTGATGAATCGTCATGGTTCGCGCGTTTCCTAGCGCATTGCGGCTTTTCCAGCGAGGGATTAGTTGAAGCAGGTTCGCGCAATGCCCACGGAGACCCCATCATGGCCAGTCCCGAGCAGAACAAGAAGACCGCGATCGCCTTCTACGAAATGATGTTCAACGACTCGAAGCCGATGGAGGCGGTGCGCCACTATGTCGGCAAGGATTACATCCAGCACAATCCTGGCGTCGAAGACGGCAAGGACGGATTCATCCGCTATTTCTCGAAAATGGCGAAGGAATATCCCGGCAAAAGCGTGCAGATCCGCCGCGCGATTGCGGAGGGAAATTTCGTCGTCCTGCATTGCTTCCAGCAGTGGCCGGGCGGGAAGAACTATGCCGGGATCGACATTTTCCGTTTCGACGACGACGGCAAGATCGTCGAGCACTGGGACGTGTTGCAGCCGATCCCGAAGAAATCGCTGAACCAGAACACGATGTTCTGATTCGCGAAACAAAAAGCCCGCCGATCCGGCGGGCCCTGTTTTTCAGAATCCGCGGCTATTGCTGCGTGCGCGGCACCGAACCGGTTTCCGCACGCGGCGCAGAAGACGAAACCGGCGTCTGCGCGGGTGCCGCCGATGCGTCGGTCGGCTTCGGTTTCGAGCCGCGACCGACGAGCGCGAGCACCCGCCCGATCACCGCATTGTGCAGCATCGCGGACTTGTCAATCGAGCCGTGACCGAATTCGGTATGCCTGCGCAGATCGACGTTGGAAAGGGTGCCGTGGAAGCCGGCACCGCGCGCGACCGGGCGGCCAAAGCCGTTGTCAGACTGGTAGTAGTTGATGAAGGTGGAAGTGGTTCTGCCGGTCAGCACATTCGAGACCGTCGGGTCGAAGGCGACGACGAGCGCCACCGGCACGCCCATTTGCCCGAGCTTGTTCGCCATGTCGACGACGGCGTCGGCGCCGAGCGAATGGCCGACGAGCACGATCGGGCCGCCGCCCGCGCGAACGCGCGCGGCCGCGTCGTTGCAGAGCGCTTCCCACTGGCCGTATTCGTACACGCCGGCAGTGACCCCGCGGCGCTCAAGCTTGGCGGCGAGATCGTCCATACCGAGCGAGAAGATGTTGAGAAGCCCGCGCAGGAGATAAACCTTGCCGTGGCTCACATGCTTTTCGCTCGAGGAGGACGGAGAAACCGAAGCCGATTTCTTGTCCGTCTTTGCGGATGCCACTTGTTTCGGAGCTTCTTGTTTGGGGGCCGCCTGCTTCGCGGCATCCTGGCTCCATGCGGCGCCTGCGCCCGCAAAGCTGACAGCGATCGCGACCGTGCAAGCCAAGATCGCGTTCCGGTACATCTTCGACATGCTGAAACAAAGCCCCTCGCGGATTGGAATAACGAGCGAATGTAGAATGATGCGGCCCGGCTTTGCCAGAAGGCAAATGCCGCATCGCAAGATTGTGCGTAAATGTTGCAAGAACGCCACGAGGTCAAGCGGGATCAAAAGATCCCCGGCAGAATTCGCCACGTTCTCCGCATATAGTCGCGGTATTCCTCGCCGAAGGCCTGTTCCATCAGGCGCTCCTCCTCGAATACCCGCCCAAAAAACAGTGTGCCGAAGCCGACGATGCCGGAAAACCCGGCAACCCAGTTCGGCAAGAGAAGCGCCTGCGCGATCGCCCACAGCCAGAAGGCCGAATACATCGGATGCCGCACCCTGGCGTAGACGCCCTGCGTCACAAGCTTGTGGCTTTCGCGAATGTCGAGGCTCACCGACCAATTGCGGCCAAGATCCTTGTGCGTGCGGCGAAAGAGCCAGAGCGAAAACGCGAAGACGAGCGTCCCGAGCCAGGCGAGCCAGGGGTAAAATGGATGTTCCGCGAAGCCGAGAAAGTTGAAATGCTTATTCGCGAGATTCGAAATCACATAGGCGAGCGGGATAAGCCCCAGGCCGGTGAGCGAGATCGCCATCAGGATCTTTTCTCGCGGCGTGCGGGCGGAGATTCTCACCGCGGTCTTCTTCGAGCCGCGCCGCGCGGGATGGCGGATGATGAACCAGATCACCGTCGCGGCGAGAAAGACGATGAAGGCGATGGTGCGGGTCATGCTTTGGCGGCCTTCTTGCGTGCCGCTTCCTGCACGGCGTTCATCGCGGCTTCCGCATTATAGCCGCCATTCTCCGAAAACGCGTCCACGAGCTTGTCCCTGGCGCTCACGCGAAGCGAAAGCGGCGCGGGCCCGCATATGATCTGGTAATAATCGTAGAAGTAACGAAGCTCGTTCCCCATGCTCCATTGCCGGTGCAGGCGGAAGAAATTTCCCCAGAAGCGCTTGTAGGTTTCGGGCTTCAGCATCTTCCGCATGCGCACCTGCTGCACGATCGGCTTGCCGCGCGCTTTCAAGCCCATCTCGGCGACGGGATCGGTCTTGTAAAAGCTGATGACGTCGACGATCGCCTGATACTCCATCCAGTTCACGCCAGGCGCGTTGGCGACGCGATCGGTCGCGGCGCGCAGCCAGTCCGCCTTCGGGTGCAGCGCGACTTTCAGGAGCGAGGAACCCGTTGACATCAGCCAAAGCACGGGCCCGCGCTTGCCGAGCTCCGGATCGAGTTTGAGCGCGCGGTCCATCACGTCCATGATCAGCGCCGCTCCGAGGCTGTGCGCGGAAACAATCACCTCGTCGCGGCTCGTATCCCTTGCGCAGGCAACGATTTCGCGCGCGAAGCGGTCCAGCCGTTCGTCGAGTCCTGCGCGCGTGCGATGGACGAATTCGTCCGCGAAAATCCAATCGTCGAACATATAATCCAGAAGCAGGACACGCCCCGCGGCATACAAAAGCCCGAAGAAGCAGACGACTGAGAGAAAGAAGGCCGCGAGCGCCGGGACCGGCAAGCCGGCGAGCGAAAAAAAGCGCGGCAGAAAAACCGAGAACGCGGCAATGCCCCCGAGAATCACGAACGGATAAAGAAAGAATAATCCGTAGCGCACGCTCGTCCGGAAGTAGCGAAGCGCGGCGCCCGAAAAAACGAAATCGAATAACGCGCCGATTCCCTTCGGTACGCGCTCAACACCGGAGCGCGCGAAATCGGCCTTCACGAAATCGTCCCAGCGCAGAAGCCGGTATTCGGTCTCGACATGCCAATCCGCGCCTTTCGTGTCGATCTTCCAGACCGCGAGGGAACCGTCTTCGGAAATGATGGGCGGCGACATGACCGACTGCACGTTCCAGGTCGCCTCGAAGCGTTTCAGTTCGCGGCCGAAGCGGCGGTACCACCACTCCGCGTCGATCGGCTCATAGCCGCCGATGCAGAGAAAGCCGCGCCGTTTCACGACACCCGTTTGCATGGCAATTTGCGTTCCACCGCTCCCCAGCGATCACCGTCCCTAGGGAAAGGTGGGGAAATAGGCAAGTTCCTGACTTTCCACGGGCTTTCGGGGGCCTTCCCAACAGTATCCGGCATTGAAAGGCCGCGCCGCCTCCGCTATAGGAACCGCCGAACCCAGGGGCTTGTGAAACGGCCATACCGCCCGGTATTTCGGTCGTTCATGTCGCGGCG
>JAJPHK010000195.1 GCA_021325315.1 Alphaproteobacteria bacterium | reverse complement strand
TGGCCGGGCTTGTCACCCAAGTCGGGTTTACCCGACTTGGGCTTTTTAAATCTAGCGAACTCGGGCAAGCCCGAGTTCGCGTGCCATCCACGTCTTTCTGCTGTCTTCGAAGCAAAGGCGTGGATGCCCGGCACAAGGCCGGGCATGACGGAGCTAAATGAGAGAGCTTGATTTCATTGGTCTCTTTTTTGAGTCAGACGCTGAGGACATTTCTACACCTAAAGGCCGCCTTTCCCTCGCCTTCGCCCTGCGCTGAAAAAACACGGCAATCGGTTCGGAGGAACCGATTGTCCGAATGCAGGGTTGTTCAAAACAGGCATGAGCAGGACGCCAGAGGAGGGGCCGCTCGTTCGGCGAGCGGGCAATTTGCAATCGTCCTCTGAGCTCGGAGCATCGGCGCCGTCAGCGCGAGGGCATGCGGAATCGCGGTTCGCAGGCGTGGAGCTTGGGGCTCGCGGGGCAAAGGCGGCGCTCGGCTTCCCGGCCGCCGAGTTCCCCCTCGCGGCCACGATCTCGCTTTTCATGCTGGTGTTCCTGTTTCCGGCCTGGCCGTGGCTGTCGGGCGCAGTGACGATTCCCTGGGACGCCAAGTCGCAATTCTTCCCGCCCCTGCAGTTTCTCGCCGCGTCGCTCGCGACGGGCCAGTCTCCGTTCTGGACGCCGAACATTTTCGCCGGCTGGCCGCTGATCTCCGATCCGCAATCGCTGTTCTTCTCGCCGCTGCACGTTCTGCTCGCCTATTTCGATCGCGCGCCGAGCTTCCGCGCCGCCGACAGCATCACCTTCGCCTATCTTTTTCTCGGCGGCGCCGGCATCATTCTCTATTTCCGCGACCGCGGCTGGCATGCGGCGGGCGCGCTCGTCGCCGCGCTCACTTTTGCTTTTGGAGTCTCCGCGAGCTCCCGGCTTCAGCACACAAGCGAAATCATCGACCTCGCCTATTTCGCGCTCACGCTCTGGCTGCTCGCACGCGCGCTCTCGCGCTCGTCGCTTCTCACCGGCGCCGCGGCGGGAATTCTCGCGGGGCTCCTCGCGGTCGGGCGCGATCAGGTCGCGCTCGTCTCGCTCTATGTTCTCGCGGGCTTCGTTCTCGCGCACTGGATCGGAAACGATGACTGGCGAAAGAGTGTGCGCGAAAGCGTGAAGCCGCTTTCCGCGATTGTTGTTCTTGCCGTGCTCGCCGCCGCCGTCCCGGTCGCAATGACCGCGATCCTCGCCGCGCGCTCGAACCGGCCCGAGATCGCCTGGGGCCTCACCGTCGCGGGCTCGCTGCATCCCGGCCACCTTCTCACATTCGCCTTCCCCGATCTCTTCCGCGCGATGACGCCCGCCGACGCGGATTACTGGGGCCCCGGCACTTCGCCCTGGAAGGCCGCGCTCGGCGGAAATCCGGTCAATCTCGCGAAGAACATGGGGCTGCTCTACGCAGGCGCGCTCCCGCTTGTCGTCACCGTTTCCTTCGGCGTCGTGCGCGGGCTCGCCTGGTCGCGCGACATCCGCTTCTTCTCGATCGCCGCGGGCGTTGTCCTGCTCTACGCGCTCGGGTGCCACACACCGGCGTTCCACGCGATGTACGAGCTCCTGCCGGGCGTGATGCTGTTCCGGCGTCCGGCCGATGCGACCTTCGTGCTCGGCGCGCTCGTCGCCGTCATCGCGGGCTATCTCGTGCATCGCTGGCTGGAAGACTCGGTGCCCCGCGCGACCCGGATTCAGCAAGCGATCGAGCGGGCGATTCCCGTTGCGCTTGCCGCAACGGCTTTTGCGCTTGCGCACGCCGTCGTAACGGCAAAATTCGCGATCGAGCCGGTCGCGTCGGCGCTCGCGTTCACGGGCGGCGCGATCGTAACGCTTTTCTATGCGCGCCGGCTGCAGGCCGCGGCACCCCTTGCCGCCGTCCTGTTGCTTACTGTCTTTATGGCCGCCGATCTTGCCTGGAACAACCGGCCGCATATGTCGACCGGGCTGCCGCCGCAGAACTTCGAGGCGTTGCGCCCCGACACCTGGGACGAAACCGTGCGGCTTCTGAAAGAGGAGCTTGACGCCGCCGCCGCGCCCGACCGGCGCGATCGCGTCGAGCTTGTCGGCATCGGCTATCACTGGCCGAACCTCTGCATGATTCAGGGCTGCGATCACGTGCTCGGGCACAATCCGCTGCGGTTGAAATCCTTCAACGACGCGACGAACGCCTACGACACCGTCGCGAACTGGAAAGACCGCCGCTTCTCGCCGCTGTTTCCGTCCTACCGCTCGGCCTTCGCCGACCTGTTCGGTTTGCGCTTCATCGCGGTCAGCGTGCCTGTCGAGAAAGTCGACCCGTCGCTCAAGCCGGGCGACCTGAAACTGGTCGCGCGCACCAGGGATGCCTATGTCTACGAGAACCCGCACGCCTTGCCGCGCGTGATGCTGCTTACGGACTGGCGCATCGCGAATTTCGACGGCCTCGTCAAAAACGGCTGGCCGCCGGATGTCGACCCGGGCCGGACCGTGCTTCTGAAAAAAGCGCCGCTTGGCCTGCGCGCAACCACCGTGGCTGGCGGATCGGGTTCCGCACGCGTGGCGCGCTACGCCAACACCGAGGTCGATGTCGAGGTGGAGGCGCCGTCGGGCGGCATTCTGCTCCTCAACGACGTCTGGCATCCGTGGTGGCGCGCCACGGTCGACGGAACGCCGGCCAGAATCATGAAGGCGAACGTCATCTTCCGCGCGGTCGCCGTTCCGGCGGGGAAGCACACGGTGCGCTTCACATTTCACCCGTTCGCGGGAGCCTTCGCCGAGCTTGCGGCGAAACTCGGCACGGTGGCTCACGCAGGCGTGCCCTGAGCCCGAACCAAATCCGGATTGCGGCGTTGTAGCGGCAAAAAGGGCCCTCGCGGCCCGATTATCCGAGGAGCATCGCCATGAAACAGGAGACCAAAACGCCTGCACGCCTTTCCTCTCACGAAGCAGGTCAAAGGAGATTGGACGAATGGCATCCGTTCGCATCCCTCCGCCGCGAGTTTGACCGGATGTTCGACGATCTTTGGCGCTTCCCCTACTTGTCCTCGCCGAGCACGACGCCCGCGCTGCAGACGTTCGGCACGCCCGCCGTCGACATCATCGAAAAGCCGAACGAATTCCGCATCACCGCCGAACTACCGGGGATGAGCGACAAGGATATCGACGTGAAATGCGCCGACGGCGTCCTCACCATGCGGGGCGAGAAGAAGGAAGAAAGGGAGGAAAAGGACGAAGACTATTTCCTCTCCGAGCGGCGTTACGGCTCGTTCCATCGCTCCTTCCGGCTTCCGGAAAGTGTGGATGAGGACAAGATCGACGCGACCTTCAAGAACGGAGTCCTGACGATCACGCTGCCGAAACGGGCCGAGTCGAAAAAGGCCGAAAAGAAAATCTCGATCAAGGCCGGGTGAGCGGAACCGGCTTCGTGCGAGCGATTTCCGGCGCACAGTGAAGCGGAGGCTGCCGTGAGCCCCGCGGAAACATTGTCGCGCCAGGGCGATGCCTTCTTCAACTGGGCATCGCGCTGTTTCTCTTCGCCTCGTTCGAAGTCTTCGTTATTTCCGCTCTTGCGGCGCCAAGCCTCGGCCGCTCCGTTCATATCCTCGACCGCCCCGGCCGAAGCGGCCGGCGGAAAGTAGCCGCGAAATCATCCGAACAATACCGTATGATGGATAATATACGTTTGCACCGAGGAGCGATCCATGCAGGTCGCCCGGACAAAGTATCGAAGTTCCCGGCTCGCCCGAGCTTTCCGCAAATGCGCGCCGGGCGCATTCCTTGCTGCATTGATGTTCGCGCTTCTCCCGCCGCCGGCCGCCGCGGGCGAGCGCGCCGTCGTGCTCGACATTGACGGCGTCATCGGCCCCGCCATCGCCGATTACGTCACGCGCGAGATCAAGGCCGCGAAGAAGAGCGAGACGCGGCTGATCGTGCTGCGCATGAATACGCCCGGCGGGCTTGAGACATCCATGCGCACGATCGATAGCGCGATTCTCGCTTCGCCTGTGGCGGTCGCGACATTCGTTGCGCCGAACGGGGCGCGCGCGGCAAGCGCCGGAACCTATATCGCTTACGCCAGCGCCGTCGTTGCCATGGCTCCCGGCACCAATATCGGCGCCGCGACGCCGGTGCAGCTCGGCACGAATCCGTTTTCTCCAGGCAGCAAGCCCGATCAGGAAAAGGGAAAGGCCGGCGAGCCGGAAAATGCCGAGTCGCGCAAGGCGGTGAACGATGCCGCGGCCTATATCCGCAGCCTCGCCGAGATCAACGGCCGCAACAAGGATTGGGCGGAGGATGCCGTTCGCACAGCCGCAAGCATTTCGGCTTCGGACGCCGTCAAATTGCATGTCGCCGACGTGATCGCGGACGACGTTACCGATCTTCTGCGCAAGATCGACGGCCGGACCGTAACCGTCGCCGGCAAGCCGGAACGCCTGACGACCGCCGGACTGGACATCGTTTCGATCGCGCCCGACTGGCGCACCGAGCTCCTCGCCCTCATCACCAACCCGAACGTCGCGCTCCTCCTCATGATGATCGGCGTCTACGGGCTGATCTTCGAGTTTTTAAGCCCCGGCGCGGTCGCGCCCGGCGTGATCGGCGCGATCAGTCTGCTCACGGGGCTCTACGCGCTCAACCTCTTGCCGATCAACTACGCCGGCGCCGCGCTTGTGCTGCTCGGCATCGCGCTCATGATCGCGGAAGTCCACATCGGGGCGTTCGGCGCGATCGGCGCCGGCGGCATCGCCGCGTTTGCCATCGGCGCGATCATGATGTTTCCCGCGGCGCCAGGCTTCGAGCTCTCGCCCTTTGTGATCGCGGGCGTGGCGATCGCAAGCGCCGGTTTTTTCCTGCTCGGGCTATCGCTCTTGCTGCGCTCGCGGCGGCGAGCCGTCGTCACCGGCGAGACGGCGCTGCTCGGCGCCGAGGCGGAAGCAATCTCGTGGGACGGAGAGGAAGGACGCGTCCGGATCCAGGGAGAGATCTGGCGCGCACGGGCCAAATCGCCGCTGCAACGGGGAACCCGCGTCAGGGTCGTCGGACGCAACGGCCTTGTGCTGACGGTTGAACCGGCCTGAGATCGCTTCGGCAATGAATGCGAACAAGGAGAAAACGTCATGTTTTCCACGACCGTTATTCTGATTATTGCGATCATCGCCATCGCCTTCCTCTACTCGGCGGTGCGCATCCTGCGCGAGTACGAGCGCGGCGTCGTTTTCACGCTCGGTCGCTACACCGGCACCAAAGGCCCGGACTTCTTCCTGCTGGTGCCGCTCATACAGCAGATGGTGAAGGTCGATCTTCGCGTCGTCGTCGACGAGGTGCCGTCGCAAGACGTGATCTCGCGCGACAACGTCTCGGTGAAGGTGAACGCCGTGATTTATTTCCGTGTCGTCGATGCCGAACGGGCTGTGATCCAGGTCAACAATTATCTCGCCGCGACGAGCCAGCTCGCGCAGACGACGCTGCGCTGGGTGCTCGGCAAGCACGACCTCGATTCCATGCTGGCGGAACGCGACAAGCTTAACGCCGACATTCAGGACGTCCTCGACAAACAGACCGAGGCATGGGGCATCAAGGTCTCCACCGTCGAGATCAAACGCATCGACCTCAACGAGAGCATGGTGCGCGCGATCGCGCGCCAGGCCGAAGCCGAGCGCACGCGCCGCGCCAAGGTGATCAACGCCGAGGGCGAACAGCAGGCGGCGCAAAAACTGCTCGAGGCCGCGAGGATCCTGGAGCCCGTTCCCCAAGCGATGCAGCTCCGCTATCTCGCCACGCTGTTCGACATAGCGGGCGAGCGAAGCTCGACCATCGTCTTCCCGATCCCTCTCGATCTCGTACAGGGGTGGGCGTCGCGAGGGCCGGCGGGAGGCGCTTAATCCCCTGCGCGGCGCGTTGCCGGATCGCCGGCGCTGGCCCACAGCCGGCGCGGCGTGCTGCGGGAACCCCGGAGCCCGTTTGTACGTTTTTACATATCGTCAGAATCGCGAAGCAGCTCGATTTTCTGAATTGGGGAATGAGATCGGCGTGACCCAAATCTCCGAGTGGTTCAATCAACAAAATATTGGTGTTGCGACTGTTGCCGGCACGGTCGCTATTCTCGTAGTTGCTTCGCTTGTCATCTTCACAACCAGCCGGCTTCTCCAACAATGGCTCACATATCTACAGGGCCGGCTGCATCTGACTGCTGAGATCAACCTCATCATCGGGCGCATTGTCGTCGTTACTCTCTGGGCAGTCACAGGATTCATTATCCTCAACGTATGGGGCGTGGGTCTTGGTGGCGTGTGGGCGGTTCTGATCAGCGCGATTACCGTCATTGGCGTGGGTTTTCTCGCCACATGGGCGATGATCAGCAATTTTACGGCGAGCTTTTTTCTCCTCCTCTGGCGGCCTTTTCATGTTGGACAGATCATCGAGGTTCTCCCCGAGAACTTGAAAGGCCGCGTCGCTAGTCAGAATCTGATGTTTACGACGTTACGCGAGGAGAGCGGCGCTGTGCTGCAGGTCCCCAACAATTTCTTTTTCCAGAAAATGTTCAGAGTAAGCGGCAGCGCGGCAATATCGGCCGCAGGATTGCATACCCCTGAATCCGAGAAAACGCTCAACCGGTAACGATGAGCGTTATTGAGGTTGAGTTAAGGAAGCGCCGAGTCCTGCCCGCAAACTAAATTCACCGACGCACGCGACTGGCGTAATCGAGGTATCTGTATCCAAACCGCGCCTGGAAGATGTCTCTCCTCCCTTTCGATGGCGACCTTTTGCACCGCGAAGGCGGCGAGGATTGCAGATGCTCAACTCACCTGTCCCCTCACTTAAATATCGAAATAGAGATGGAACTCGTACGGGTGCGGACGCAGCGCGATCGCGTCGAGTTCTTTTTTGCGCTTGTAGCTCAACCAGGTCTCGATCACATCCCTTGTAAAAACATCGCCGCGGAGCAGAAACGCGTGATCGTCCTCGAGCGCGTCGAGCGCCTGCTGCAGCGAGCCCGGCGTCGATTTCACTTCCTTCACTTCCGCGGGCGGTAAGTCGTAGAGATTTTTGTCGATCGGCTTGCCCGGATCGATTTTCTTTTCGATCCCGTCGAGGCCGGCCATCAGCATGGCGGCGAAGGCCAGGTAACCGTTGCAAGAAGGATCCGGCGTGCGGAACTCGACCCGTTTGGCGCGCGGGTTCGGCGAATACATCGGAATCCGGCAACAGGCCGAGCGATTGCGTTGCGAATAGACCAGATTGATCGGCGCCTCGTAACCCGGCACCAGCCGGCGGTAGGAATTCGTCGTCGGCGCGCAAAGCGCGCAGAGCGCCCACGCGTGCTTCAGCAGGCCGCCGATGTAATAGCGGGCAAGGTCGCTCAAATTGGCGTAATGCTTTTCGCTGTGGAACAGATTTGCGTTATTCTTCCATAGGCTCTGATGCACGTGCATGCCGGAGGCGTTGTCCTCGAACAGCGGCTTCGGCATGAACGTCGCCGTCATCCCGTGCTTCCGCGCGGTATTCTTCACCACGTACTTGTAGAGCATCAGGTTGTCGGCCATCCGCGTGAGCGGCGCGAACCGCATATCGATTTCTGCCTGGCCGGCGGTCGCCACCTCGTGATGGTGGGCCTCGATCGTAATTCCCAGCGACTCCATCGTCAGCACCATTTCGGTGCGCAAATCCTGCATACTGTCGACGGGTGGGACCGGAAAGTAGCCCTCTTTCTGGCGCGGCTTGTGGCCGAGGTTCGGGGCTTCCTCCTTATCTGAATCCCAGATGCCCTCCTTCGAGTCGATCTCGTGGTAGGAGAAGTTGATGCCCTGGCCGTAACGCACGCCGTTGAAGACAAAGAATTCCGCTTCCGGCCCGAAATAAACTGTATCGGCGACACCGATCCGTTTGAGATGCCCTTCCGCTTTCTGGGCGATGTAGCGGGCGTCGCGGCTATAGGGTTCGCCGGTGACCGGATCCCGGATGTTGCAGATCAAAACAAGTGTCGGAACTGGCGTGAACGGATCGAGAAAGGCCGTGCTCGGGTCGGGCACGACCAGCATGTCGCTTTCCTGAATTTCCTGAAAGCCGCGGATCGACGATCCGTCAAAACCAATGCCCTCGCTCATTGCATCGGCATCCACCGCGCTTGGCGGGACGGAAAAATGCTGCCAAGTGCCGGGCAAATCCGTGAAGCGCAGATCGATCATCTGGACGTTCTTGGCCTTGATGGCCTCGAGAACGTCATCGATCGTCGAGCAATTGAGAAACATGGGCGGCCCTCCCTATCTCAGCGATAGAGCGTCAATTCGATCGGGTGGGTCGCCCGCAAACGGCCGGACGCGGTTCAGCTTTGGTGCGGCCCACGCATAAGCTTCAGCGCCGCTTCGATGTGCCGCCAGGTCTCGGCATCTTCGCTCTTTCCTTCCTGTTCGAAGGCACGCGCTTTCTGGGCGGCTTCGGCAACAGCCTTGGCACCGTGTGCTTCCAACAGTTGCCGTGCGTAATCCTGGACGTCGATTTCGTGCATTTTCATGGTTTCATCTCGCCGCTGCACGAGTGAACACGCCACATGGCCCGATGGTTCCGAACCGGTCGGCCACGGTGTGCCAGCGAATCTGCTTCTGGTGCGGAATTCTGCGTAGTGGCGGAGAGGGTGGGATTCGAACCCACGATACGGTTGCCCGTATGCCGCATTTCGAGTGCGGTGCTTTCAACCGCTCAGCCACCTCTCCGCGAGGCCTGAAGGAATAATTTTCCTGAGGGTTGCTGCGAAAACTTATAGGGGCGCGATTTTGCCCTCGCAAGGCGCGGACGGGTTGCATTTTTGCCCGGTAGTCATGGCCGGGCATTCCCGATTCCCCACCCGCTCGCTACGCTCGCCTCTCTCCCCCGCTTGCATGGGAGAGATTAAGAGCGGGGGCGCGGCGGCCCGCTAATGACGGAAAAACGGCAGGCCGGCCATTTTCTCCGTCAGTTTTCTTCATATTTTTCAACGCCCTGCCTTTATAGATGCGCCGTTTTTCTTGACAGGCTCGGCTCCCGCGGTCATAAACTCCGCGAAACAGCGCGGGGCGAGCCCCGCGCGCTTTTGTTGAGGGGCAGTCCCCGAGAGCCCGCCCCTCTCTGACACAACCGGATTTAGAGAGATGTTCGCGGTCATCAAGCAGGGCGGCAAGCATTACACGGTCGCCGCCGACCAAACGATCGAACTGGGCAAGATCGAAGCCAAGCCCGGCGAAATCGTCACCTTCCCCGTCACGGTGCTCGGCGGCGACAAGCCGTCCGTCGGCGCGCCGCTTGTCACGGGTGCGCTCGTCGCGGCCGAGGTTCTGGAACACACCCGCGGCGACAAGGTTATCGCCTTCAAAAAGCGCCGCCGGCAGAATTCGCGCCGCAAGCGCGGCCATCGCCAGGACTACACCGTGGTGCGAATCACCGAGATCCTCACCGACGGCAAGCAGCCCTCGAAACAAGCGGCCGGAAAACGCACGGCGAAGCCGAAAACCGCGAAGCCGGAGAAAAAAGCCGCGGGGGCGGCATAAACGCACTTAAAGTAATGCGGCGGTCACGAAACTAGTGTAAGAGAGATTCAGGATTTACGACGATGGCGCACAAGAAAGCAGGCGGTTCTTCACGTAACGGGCGCGACTCGGCCGGTCGCCGGCTCGGCGTGAAGCGCTATGGCGGGGAACAGGTTCTCGCCGGAAACATTATCGTGCGCCAGCGCGGCACAAAGTGTCATCCGGGCGCCAATGTCGGCATGGGCAAGGACCATACGCTCTTTGCGCTCGTTCCCGGCAAAGTTGAGTTTCGTACGAAAGCCAAAGATCGCGTTCTCGTATCCGTAGTCCCGATGGAGGCTGCGGAATAGTCGGCGAAGGAAATCCGAGGACTTCGCCGGTCTCGTCAAACCCGGCGGAGTCGTCACCCAGAATGGGTTCCGGTTTTAGCAGGGGGAGACGGGATCGCCGTCTCCCCCTCGGCGTTTTGAAGGAGCCCGTCATGGCTGCGTTGCAGATGACCTGCGGTCCGTCCCCGGATGTTGCGAGCACCCCCGTGCTCGAAACCTCCCGGCTGATTTTGCGCGCACCCTGTCTCGACGACGCGGCGGAAATCGCCGCGCTCGCGAACAACCGCAAGATCGCGGAAATGACGGCGCTCATCCCCCATCCCTACACGCTCGAGGACGCCACCGGCTGGCTCTCGTCCTTGCCCGCCGAGAGCGGCCACTGGAACTTCGCGATCGCCGAGCGCGAAAGCGGCAAGCTCGTCGGCGCCTGCGGTTACGGCAAGCGGCACGATCTCGGGCCGGAAATCGGCTACTGGGTCGGCGAACCGTTCTGGGGCCGGGGCTACGCCACGGAAGCCGTGCGCGCGGTGATCGATCACCTGTTCAGCGCGACCTCGCTCGACGAGATCGCGGCCGGCTGCCGCGTGACGAACGTCGCGTCAAGGCGTGTCCTGGAGAAATGCGGCTTCCAGTGGACGGGCGTCGCCCTCTTCCGCGTGCGCGCGCTCGGCGCGTCGGTGCCCGCCGACCAGTTCAAGCTGGAACGCCGCACCTGGGCCTCGCTCCGCGCCTGGGGCAAGAGCAGCCTGCCGAAGGTCGCATCCGCTCGACCGTGAGGCTTCTTCCAGAACTTCCTGTCATTCCGGGGCGCGAGCGCAGCTCGCGAACCCGGAATCCAGACAATACGCACTGAATTTGTTTCTGGATTCCGGGTCCGCTGCTTCGCAGCGTCCCGGAATGACGGGAAAATCTAAGCCCCCGGCGGCGGAATCCGCGCGTCGCTCTTCACCGCGCGCAGTTGCTCGCGGCGGAGGATGAAGGTGCCGGCGGCGACGATGATCGCGGCGCCGATCAAAAGCGGCGCGTCCGGCACGTCGCCGAAGACGAGATAGCCGAGCACGATCGCCCACAGGATGAACGTATATTGATAGGGAACGACCACGCTCGCCGGCGCGAGCTTGAGCGAGCGGTTGACGCAAGCATGCGCGAACATCACCACGAAGCCGACGAGTGCGAGAAGCGAAAAATCGCGCAAGTTCGGCGTGACCCAGCCGAACGGCGCGAGAAAAGCGCCGACCGCGAGTGCGCCTATCATCTGGCCGGTGACCAGCACGAGATCGCTCGTGCCGCGCACCGCGCGCGTGACAATCATCAGGAAAGCGAAGAAAAGACTCCCCGTGAGCGCGATCAGCGCCGGCAGCGTGAAGGTCGCGGCCGACGGGCGCAGCGCGATCAGGACGCCGATAAAGCCCGCGATCACTGCGCTCCAGCGCTGCCAGCCGACTTGTTCGCCGAGGAAAATCGCCGAGAAGGCGGTGACGAAAATCGGCCCCGCGAGATAGAAGGTCACGACGTCGGCGAGCGGCAGGTAAACCACCGCCCAGTAGAAGAGCGCGCTTTCCGCGGAGGAAAGGACGAGCCGGAGGAGTTGCAGTCCGGGGCGCGGCGCCATGCGGAATTCCCGCAAGACCTCCTGCCGCATCAGAAGCGGCATGAGCAGCAGGATCGCCGCTATACTGCGGATCAAAAGAAGTTGGCCGACCGAATAGGTCGAGACCAGCCATTTGCCGGGCGCGTCGTTCAGCGAATACACAAAGCACGCAAGCAGCATCAATCCGATGCCAGTGGCGACGGTCGATTTCTGGTTAACGATGCTTGCGAAGGTCATGGCGTAGAAAAGCTATGGATGCGATATGACATCCACAAGTCTCTCTCCGCCCAAAACCGGGTTGTCGGATGAAATTTCTCGATGAAGCGAAAATCTACGTCTCGTCCGGCGCGGGCGGCAACGGCTGCGTCTCGTTCCGGCGCGAGAAGTTCATCGAATATGGCGGGCCGAACGGCGGCGACGGCGGCCGCGGCGGCGATGTGGTTGTAGAATGCGTCGACGGGTTGAACACGCTGATCGACTATCGCTACCAGCAGCACTTCAAGGCGAAGTCCGGCGGCCACGGCATGGGCTCGAACCGCGCCGGCGCGCGCGGCGCGGATGTCGTGATCAAGGTGCCGGCCGGCACCGAAGTTCTCGACGAGGATCGGGATGTGAAACTCGCGGAACTTTTGAAGGTCGGCGACCGCGTGGTGCTCCTGAAGGGCGGGAACGGCGGCTTCGGCAACGCGCACTTTAAGTCTTCCACCAACCGCGCGCCGCGCCGTGCCAATCCCGGCCAGCCGGGAGAAGAAAAAACCATCTGGCTTCGGCTCAAGCTCATCGCCGATGCGGGGCTCGTGGGCCTTCCGAACGCGGGAAAATCCACGTTTCTCGCCGCCGTCACGCATGCGAAGCCCAAGATCGCGGATTATCCCTTCACGACGCTGCATCCGAATTTGGGCGTCGTGCGAATCGATACCCGCGAATTCGTGCTCGCGGATATCCCCGGCCTGATCGAGGGCGCGCATGAGGGCGCAGGGCTTGGCGACCGCTTTCTCGGCCATGTCGAGCGTTGCGGCGCGCTTCTTCATCTTGTAGACGCGACCGGCGAGGACGCGGGCAAGGCGTGGAAGACCGTGCGCGCCGAGATCAAGGCCTATGGCAACAAGCTCGAGAAGAAACCCGAAATCGTCGCACTCTCGAAAGCCGATGCGGTTTCCGCCAAGGACCTCGCCGCGCAAAAGGCGAAGCTCAAGCGCGCCTGCAAGAAAGAGCCTTTCGTGATTTCGGCCCATACCGGCAAAGGCGTGAAGGAAGTCTTGCGCGCGCTGATCAAGCTTATCGAAGCGCGAAACGAGCGCGGGACGCCCCGAAAATCGAAAGAGGGAGCCCGCGCATGGCGGCCGTAATCCCCGATCTCAAAAAATTCAGGCGCGTCGTCGTCAAGGTCGGATCCTCGCTTCTCGTCGACAGCCAGGCGGGCACGCTGCACGCCGAGTGGCTCTCGGCGCTCGTCGACGACCTCTCCGATTTCAAGAAGCGCGGCGCGTCGATCCTCGTGGTCACTTCCGGCGCGATTGCGCTCGGCCGCACGGTGCTCAAATTGCCGAAGGGCGAGCTGCAACTCGAGGAAAGCCAGGCGGCGGCCGCCGTCGGCCAAATCGCGCTCGCGCGCATCTGGGCGGAAAGCTTAGCCAAGATCGGCCTCACGGCGGGGCAAGTGCTGCTCACGCTCGGAGATACCGAAGAGCGCCGCCGCTATCTGAACGCGCGCGAGACGATCGGCAAGCTGATCGAGCTCGGCGCCGTTCCCGTGATCAACGAAAACGATACGGTCGCGACGAACGAAATCCGTTATGGCGACAACGACCGCCTCGCCGCCCGTGTCGCCACCATGGCAAGCGCGGATTTGCTGATTCTCCTTTCGGACATCGACGGGCTCTACAGCGCTCCGCCCGGCACGAACAAGGACGCGAAGCTTATCCCGGTCGTGAGCCGCATCACCTACGAGATCGAGGCGATGGCGGGCGACGCGGGCTCCGAGCTCTCGCGCGGCGGCATGAAGACGAAGATCGAGGCAGGGAAAATCGCGACGAGCGCCGGCACACATATGGTGATCGCCTCGGGCCGGAAGCTGCATCCCCTGCGCGCGATCGAAAAAAACGCTCCCTGCACCTGGTTTCTCACCCCCGCCTCCCCCGTCACCGCGCGCAAGAAATGGATCGCGGGCGCGCTGGAAGCGAAGGGCATCATTCACATCGACGCGGGCGCGGTCGCCGCGCTCCGGAGCGGAAAAAGTTTGCTTCCCGCCGGCGTCGTGAAAATCGAGGGCCTGTTCGCGCGCGGCGACGCCGTGATCGTGCGCGGGCCCGACGGCGGCGAGATCGCGCGCGGGATTGTGGCCTACGACCGCGACGACGCGCTAAAAATCATCGGCAAGAACAGCAAGCGCATCGAAGGCATTTTGGGCTATGCTGGCCGCTCGGAAATGATCCATCGCGACGACCTCGCGATGGCAGGCGAATGAAATGAGCGAATAAAATAAGTGAGTGAGATGGAAGCGAGACTGCAAACGGTCGAAGACGGCGACGTGAACGCGCTCATGCACGATATGGGCGCGCGTGCGAAAGCCGCCGCGCGGGTGCTTGCGCTCGCCGACCCCGCAAAAAAGACCGCCGCGCTTCATGCCGCGGTGAAAGCCGTGCGCGCCGACTCCGCGAGGATCCTGCAGGCGAACGCCGAGGATGTCGCCGATGCAAAGAAGAGCGGCGCGTCTTCCGCTTTCATCGACCGGCTGAAGCTCGACGAAAAGCGCGTGGCCGCCATGGCCGAAGGAATCGAAACCGTCGCCGGCGTGCCCGACCCGATTGGACAGGTAATCGCCGCCTGGGGGCGCCCGAACGGGCTCAGGATCGAACGCGTGCGGACGCCCTTGGGCGTGATCGCGGTCGTCTACGAATCGCGTCCGAATGTGACCGCCGATGCCGGCGCGCTCGCCTTCAAGGCGGGAAACGCCGTCATTCTGCGCGGCGGCTCCGACAGTTTCCGCTCCTCGCAGGCGATTCATGCCGCAATGGTTCGCGGGATCGCGAGCGAAGGCTTGCCCGCCGATGCCATTCAGCTCGTGCCGACGCGCGACCGCGCGGTGGTCGGGCTTCTCCTCTCCGGCCTTAACGGCATGGTGGATGTCGTCGTGCCGCGCGGGGGAAAGAGCCTCGTCGGGCGCGTGCAAGCGGAAGCGAAGGTGCCGGTCTTCGCGCATCTCGAAGGCGTCTGCCATGTTTACGTGAACGCACCCGCCGACCTCGAGATGGCGAAGAAGATCGTGCTGAACGCCAAGATGCGCCGCACCGGCGTCTGCGGCGCGGCAGAGACGCTGCTCGTCGACAGAAAACTCGCGGACTCGCATCTGAAGCCCTTGGTCGAAATGCTGATCGACGCGGGTTGCGAAGTGCGCGGCGACGAGGCGACGCGGAAAGCCGATTCGCGGGTGGTCGCCGTTAGGGAAGAGGACTGGTCTACCGAATATCTCGACGCGATCATTTCGGTGGGCGTCGTTGACGGGCTCGAAGCCGCTGTCGATCACATCGACCGCTACGGCTCGCATCACACGGATTCGATCGTGACCGACGACAGGGAAGCCGCCGAAGCGTTCCTCGCCCGCGTCGATTCCGCGATCGTGCTGCATAACGCCTCCACGCAATTCGCCGACGGCGGCGAGTTCGGCTTCGGCGGCGAGATCGGAATCGCCACCGGCCGGCTGCACGCGCGCGGGCCCGTTGGCGCCGAGCAGCTCACCTCCTTCAAGTACCGCATTCGCGGCAGCGGACAGACGCGCCCCGGATGAAGAAAGCCAAAAAGAAAAAGCCGAAGAAGCCGGCCGTTCGCGGAAGGAAGCCCAAATCTTCCGCGCGCAGACGGGCACCCGCCCGTAAACGCGCCCGGCTGGCGGCGCGTCCGCGCGCGCGAAAATCCGCCCTGTACCGCGCCCGCGTCACGCCGCGCTATCCGATGCCGCCCGCGAGCCCCGGCATGAAAATCGGCCTGTTCGGCGGCACCTTCAATCCGCCGCATGAGGCGCACCGCGCCGCGAGCTTGCTCGCCATGAAGAAGCTCGGCCTTGATCGCGTCTGGTGGCTGGTGACGCCGGGCAATCCGCTCAAGAAGAATAAAGGCCTGCCGCCGCTCGAGCGGCGAATTGAGGCCGCGCGCAAGGTCGCGGCCGATCCGCGCATCGACGTCACCGGTGTCGAGGCGGAACTTGGCACAAGATATACCTATGACACCGTGACACGGCTGCGACAGCGCCGCCCCGGCGTCGACTTTGTGTTCATTGTCGGCGCCGACAATCTCGCGCATCTGCATCGCTGGGAGCGGTGGAAAAATCTTCTGCGGAAAATTGCTTTTGCGGTTGTCGACCGGCCGGAATTCGAGCTTTCTTCCCTTTCCGCGCCGGCGGCGGTCGCTTTCCACCAGTTTCGGATTCCCGAAAATAAGGCCAGAATGATTCCGCGACTCACCCCGCCGGCCTGGGTGTTCCTGCGGGGGCTGAAATCGGAACTGTCGTCGACCGCGTTGCGCAAACGCGGAACCGCGAAATCGAGAAAGGGTTGAAATCGCGAATGGTCAGCAAGAAGTCCAGAAAGCCGAAATCCCGCGGCGCGAAGACCGCCGCCAAGAAGACCCGCAAGAAGCAAGCCGCCAAGAAAACAGCTCCGAAAACAGCCGCCAAAAAATCGAAGCGATCCGCGCCAAAGGCGGCCGCGAAACCTAGCTCGAAGAATCCGCTCCTCAATTCCATCCTCACCCAGCTCAACGAAGATCAGGCGATCAACACCGTGCAGATCGATCTGCAAAACAAATCCACCCTCGCCGACTACATGGTCGTCACCTCCGGCCGCTCCAACCGGCACGTGAACGCGATCGCCGACCACGTCATCGAGAACCTGCACAAGGGCGGCTTGCCGCGCGTACGCGTCGAGGGCATGCCGAACTGCGACTGGGTGCTGATCGACGCGGGGGACGTGATCCTGCACATCTTCCGTCCGGAAGTGCGCGCCTTCTACAATCTCGAAAAGATGTGGGCGCGCAGTCCCGCGCACGGCTAAATCATGCGCCTCCGGATCGCCGCGGTGGGACGGCTGAAATCGGGGCCGGAGCGCGAAATTTTGGATCGCTATGTCGAGCGCGCGACGCTCTCGGGCCGTTCGATTCACCTTTCTCCGCTTGAAATCATGGAAGTGTCGGAAAGTCCCGCGCGCCGGCCCGCCGACCGCATGCAGGAAGAATGGACCGGCTTACAGAAACCGATGATTACCGGCGCGCGCCGGATCGTCCTCGACAGCCGGGGAAAAAGCCTTTCCAGCGAGGATTTCGCCGCCAGGCTCGTTGCCTTTCGCGACGGCGGCGCGGACGCGGTTGTCTTTCAAATCGGCGGCGCCGACGGCCTCCCCGAGGAAGCGCGTAAAGACGCTGATCTCGTGCTCGCCTTTGGCGCGGCGACGTTTCCGCACCAGTTCGTGCGCCTTCTGCTCGCCGAGCAGATCTACCGCGCCATTACGATTCTGACCGGCCACCCTTATCATCGCGGTTAAATCCGCCGCGAAAACGGCCCCGCGAAAGTGGCAGAATAGCCGCCATGATTCGCCACTCGCCCGCGCTCATCGCCTGCGGTCTGCTCGCCGGCCTGCCGGCTGCCGCCGCCCAGACGCCTGCGCCGCCTTCGAGCGCGCAGGCGGTGCAGAAATCCGAGCGCGAAAAGGAACTGAAGCTTCTCCGGCGCGATCTGCAAGCCTCGCGCGAACATGAAGCGAAGCTGAAAGCCGAAATCGACAAGATCAAGAACGACCGCGAAAAGCTGAACAAGGCACTCGTCGAGAGCGCCGCCAATTCGCGCGCACTGGAAGCGAAGATGACGGCGGCGGAAGCGAAGCTCGAGCCCTTGGACCTGCGCGAAGCAGAGATCCGGAAATCGCTCGATGATCGCCGCGACGTGCTCGCGAACGTGCTTGCGACCATGCAGCAGATCGGCTCCTCGCCCGCGCCCGCGCTCATCCTGCAGTCCGATGACGCGCTGAAATCCGTGCGCGCCGCGATCCTGCTCGGCGCGATCGTGCCCGAGCTGCGCGGCCAGGCCGACAGGCTCATGGCCGATCTCGCGGAGCTCGCAAAAGTGCGGCGAGATATCGCAGCCGAGCACGAAAGCCTCAGCCAAAGCCAGGCTGCGCTGGAAGAAGAGCGAAGCCGCATTTCGGCCTTGATCGAAGAACGCCAGCGCCAGTTCACCGCCGGCCAAAAGGCCTTCGAGGTCGAACACGCGCGCGCCTCGGCGCTCGCAAAACAGGCAGAAACCGTTCAAGATCTTGTGACCAAACTGGAAAAGGAAATCGCGGAGGCCGCCGAACGCGAGGCGAAGGCCAAAAATGCGTCATCCATCCCCTTCGCAGAAACCAAGGGAAAGCTGCCGATGCCCGTGGCGGGTAAGCTGGTGCGCTCTTTTGGGGCGGCCAACGACACAGGGGGAACCGAGAAGGGGCTTTCCATCGCCACCCGGCCAAATGCCGAGGTTAATTCGCCCTGTGCGGGGCGTGTCGTTTTTGCCGGGCCCTTCCGCAATTATGGCCAACTCTTGATCATTAATGCTGGCGGCGGATATCATATTTTACTTGCCGGCATGGAAAGCATTACCGTCGATCTCGGACAGGTCGTAGTTGCGGGTGAACCCGTGGCGGTGATGGGCAACGGAGCTGCGATATCGGCCGTGTCGGCCCTCGGTTTTTCCGAACCGATCCTATATGTCGAGTTCCGAAAAGACGGAAACTCGATCGACCCCGCCCCCTGGTGGGCGGCAACCAAAGACGAAAAGGCTCGCGGATAATGCGTAAAGTTTCAATGTTTCTTCTCGGAACGGTGGCGGGCGCCTTGCTCGTGCTGTTTGCGGTTCAGCCCCGGATGCTGGCGGGAGTCTCCGCCGAAGCGGCGGCGAATTCCGAGACCTATCGCCAGCTCAACCTGTTCGGCGACATCTTCGAGCATGTTCGCCAGCAATATGTCGAGAAGCCCGACGAGAAGAAGCTGATCGAAAATGCGATCAACGGCATGCTCACCGGGCTCGACCCGCATTCGGCGTTCCTGGATGCGAAGAACTTCAAGGACATGCAGACGCAGACGCGCGGCGAATTCGGCGGCCTCGGCATCGAGGTCACGATGGAAGACGGCCTTGTGAAAGTCGTTTCCCCGATGGACGGAACGCCCGCGGCGCGTGCCGGCATCCAGCCGAACGACCTGATCTTCCAGCTTGACGGCGAGCAGGTGAAAGGCCTCACGCTCGAGCAAGCCGTCGACAAGATGCGCGGACCGGCGAACTCGCCGATCGAGCTCAAGATTCTCCGCAAGGGCGTCGACAAACCGATCGACGTGAAGATCGTCCGCGAGATCATCTCGATCCGCAACGTGCGCGGACGCGTCGAAGGCGGCGACATCGGCTATGTCCGCATCGTCAGCTTCCAGGGCGAGCGCACGATGGAGCAGCTGAAGCAGGCGGTCGCGGACATCCAGAAGCAGGTGCCGAACGACAAGCTCAAGGGCTACATCGTCGACCTCCGCAACAACGGCGGCGGCCTCCTCGATCAGGCGATCCTCGTTTCCGACGCCTTCCTCGAGCGCGGCGAGATCGTTTCGACCCGCGGCCGCAACCCCGAGGACACGATGCGCCACAACGCGCATCCCGGTGACATCACGAACGGCAAGCCGATCATCGTGCTGATTAACGGCGGCTCGGCTTCGGCTTCGGAAATCGTCGCCGGTGCATTGCAGGACCACAAGCGCGCGACGCTTCTCGGCAGCCGCACCTTCGGCAAGGGCTCGGTGCAGACCGTGATCCCGGTCGGATCGTTCGGCGCGCTGAAGCTCACGACCGCGCGTTACTACACGCCGTCCGGCCGCTCGATTCAGGCGCAGGGCATTACGCCCGACATCGAGCTCATTCAGGATCTGCCCGACGATCTGAAGGGCAAGGTCGAGACCCGCGGCGAATCCTCGCTCCGCGGCCATCTCAAGAACGCGGAGTTCAAGGACGAGCAGAAAGGCTCTCCGGCCTATGTCCCGACCGATCCGAAGGACGACAAACAGCTCAATCTCGCGCTCGAATTGATGCGCGGGATCCAGAAAAACGCGGCCTATCCGCCCAATGTGAAGGGCGCGGTACCGAACTGATCCTTGCCATAATTGGCGGGAAAAGCCCCGTCCGGCCCCGCCGGACGGGGCTTTTGATTCGGAAGTCCCTACAAAGGACATGATAAAATCGCGCCGATTCGCGGCGGCAGCCGCAATCCATTCGCCGGAGAACGGGCTTTGGCCGCGGACGACCTCGGAAGTCCCCTGAAGAAAAACCGCGGGAAGACGGCCTGGCGGCTGCCAGCTCACGCCTTGCCGATCGCCGGTGGCGCGCTTGCGTTGTTCGCCGCAATTTTCCTCTGGGTGAGCATCACGCGTGATCGGAACGGCGGCGAGCCTTATGCCATCGCCATCATCAACCGCGCCGAACACGCAAAACCGGCGGCCCAGCCCGCTCTTTCGCCATCCGGCGTACAGCCGGAGAGGAGCGCGAGCGCGCCGCCCGGCGCGCGCACCGTCACGATCATCGACGGCAAGAGCGGGACCCGCCAGGAAATCGTCATCAATAACGCCGAGCCCGCTCCGGCGAATCCGCCCGCCAATTCTGGCAGCATGAGCGCCGTCGACGATCGTCTTGTCGAGGCGTCCAGGTTCGGGCCGATCCCGCGCGTCGCTCCCGACGGCGCGCGCCCGCTCGATGCCTATGCGAGCGCGGCAGCGCAAGCCGCCGATCGCCGCGCCGCGCGCATCGCAATCGTCGTCGGCGGGCTTGGGATTTCCACCGCCGCGACCAATGAGGCGATCGCGAAATTGCCCGGCTCGGTCACTCTCGCCTTCGCCCCTTACGGCAACGATCTCCCGCGGCTCGCGCAGCGCGCCCGCGGAACCGGCCACGAAATTCTGTTGCAGTTGCCGATGGAGCCGTTCGATTATCCCGACAACGATCCCGGGCCGCAGACCATGCTCTCCTCGGCGACGAACGAGCAGAATCTCGATCGCCTGCATTGGATGATGAGCCGCATTCAGGGTTATATCGGCGTCACCAATTACATGGGCGCGCGCTTCACCGCGACCGAGAAAGCCTTTTCGCCGGTCTTGCGCGATATCGGCAAGCGGGGGCTCCTTTACCTCGATGACGGCTCGTCGCCGCGCAGCATCGCGGCGAAAAGCGCGCAGGAAATCAAGGCGCCGTTCCTGAAGGCGGACATCGTCGTCGACATTTCTCCCAAGTGGGGCGACATCGACTCGGCGCTCGCGAAGCTCGAGATGATCGCCGCCGACAAGGGCTTTGCCATCGGAACCGCGACAGCGCTGCCGGTTTCGGTCGAGCGTATCGCGCGCTGGGCGAAAGCGGCGGAAGCGCGCGGAATCCGCATCGTGCCCTTGAGCGCGATCCTGCCGAAGGCTAAGCAGAGTTAGCCCACGGCCAAAGCTCGCTGCCATGACGAAATATGCCGATCTTCCCTATCGCCTTTCCACGGGCGTTATGCTGATCAATCGCAAGGGCCTCGTCTTCATCGGCCGCCGCCTTGGCGGGCCGGAACATGTCGACGCGACCCACACTTGGCAGATGCCGCAGGGCGGGCTTGACGACGGCGAGGACCCGTTCGAGGGCGCGAAACGCGAGCTTTATGAAGAAACGAATGTCCGTTCGGTGCAGATGCTTGCGGAATCGAGCGGCTGGCTCGCCTACGATCTTCCCTCGAAAGTCGGCAAAAGCGCCTGGCGCGGAAAATATCGCGGCCAGAAGCAAAAATGGTTCGCGTTCCGCTTCACCGGCGACGACGGGGAAATCGACGTCAAGCATCCCGGCGGTGGCAAACACAAGCCGGAGTTCCTGGAATGGCGCTGGGAGCGAATGGAGCGCCTGCCGAAGCTGATCATCCCGTTCAAGCGCGACGTTTATCTGCAGGTAGTGAAGGAATTTTCGCGCTTCGCCGCACCATAACTCGGATTCGTCATGGCCGGGCTTGTCACCCAAGTCGGGTTTACCCGACTTGGGTGTTTTAAATTGGTCGGACTCGGGCTTTGCCCGAGTTCGAGTGCCATCCACGCCTTCCTTGCCGACAAGCCGCTAAGACGTGGTTGCCCGGCACAAGAGTCTACCCTTGGGCCGGCCGAAGGCCGGGCCCGAAGGCCGGGCATGACAGTCCTAAAAGCTCTCACACTGATTGCTGTTAATGCGCCGCCGCGCCTGCGCCGGAAAGCTGCGACGCGATCTGTTTCAACTGCGCGATGCGCTCGCCCGCACGATCGCGCGAAGGACCGTCCTTCGCCGCCGCGAGCTTGTCCTCGGCCGCCTCGATTTCTTTCGCGAGTTCGGCGGACGAGAGTTCCTCCGCCGGAACGGCATGTTCCACGATCACCGTGAGTCCTGTTGAGCTTACTTCGGCGAACCCGTCGCGCACAAAAAAGCGTTTCGGGCTCCCGCTCTGGCGGATGGTGAGAATCCCGGGACGCAATGCAGAAATCAGCGGCGCGTGATTCGCAAGCACGCCGAAATCTCCTTCCGCGCCCGGACAATCGACCTGATCCACCTCGCCGGAGAAGACGAGGCGTGCGGGGGAAGCGAGTTCGAACGGAAAGACTGCCATGATCCAGCTCAGAATTTCATCCTGCCGCGTTCCATCGCAAAACCGAGGCCGAGCCCAAGTGCCCCGCCGATCAGCGCGAAGATAGCGATATGTTTCCACTGCTCCGACGTGATCCGGTCGTCCTGACGGCCGATACCTTTGCCGGAGATTTCGATATTCAGTTTGCCGATGCGAATTTCCGCGATCTCGGGGCGTGTCGCGTAACCGACCACGCCGCCGATGATGACGCCGAGCACGAGCAGAATCACTTTCGGATTTAGCAGCATGCCGGCGCCCTCCGTTTCGGTTAAGCCGCTTCGGCCGCGAGCTTCTTCCCTTTCTCCACGGCCTCCTCGATCGAGCCTACCATGTAGAATGCCGCTTCCGGCAGGTGATCGTACTTGCCTTCGCACAAGCCCTTGAAACTCTTGATGGTATCGGCGAGTTCCACGAACTTGCCGGGCGTGCCGGTGAACACTTCGGCGACGTGGAAGGGCTGCGAGAGGAAGCGCTCGATCTTGCGCGCGCGCGCGACCGTGAGCTTGTCCTCTTCCGAGAGCTCATCCATGCCGAGAATGGCGATGATGTCCTGCAGCGCCTTGTAGCGCTGCAGAATCTGCTGCACCTGACGGGCTACGCCGTAGTGCTCTTCGCCCACGACGAGCGGCGAGAGCATGCGCGAAGTCGAATCGAGCGGGTCGACCGCCGGATAAATGCCCTTCTCCGCGATGCCGCGCGAAAGCACGGTGGTTGCGTCCAAGTGCGCAAACGAAGTTGCGGGCGCGGGGTCGGTCAAGTCGTCGGCCGGCACGTAAATCGCCTGCACGGACGTGATCGAGCCCTTTTGCGTGGTGGTGATGCGCTCCTGCAGAGCGCCCATGTCGGTCGCAAGCGTCGGCTGATAACCCACCGCCGACGGGATGCGGCCGAGAAGCGCCGACACTTCCGAGCCCGCTTGCGTGAAGCGGAAGATGTTGTCGACGAAGAACAGCACGTCCTGACCCTGATCGCGGAAGTGTTCCGCGACCGTCAGCCCCGTGAGACCAACGCGGGCACGCGCGCCCGGCGGCTCGTTCATCTGGCCGTAGACAAGCGCGCATTTCGAGCCCTGTCCGCCGCCCTTCTTGTTCACGCCGGATTCGATGAACTCGTGATAGAGGTCGTTTCCTTCGCGCGTGCGCTCGCCGACGCCGGCGAACACCGAATAGCCGCCGTGCGCCTTCGCGACGTTGTTGATGAGCTCTTGGATGAGCACGGTCTTGCCGACGCCCGCCCCGCCGAACAGGCCGATCTTGCCGCCTTTCGCATACGGAGCGAGGAGGTCGATGACCTTGATCCCGGTGACGAGAATTTCGGCTTCCGTCGATTGATCGGTGTAGGAAGGCGCCGGCTGGTGAATCGCGCGCTTTCCTTCCGCCTTGATCGGACCCGCTTCGTCGACCGGCTCGCCGACGACGTTGATGATGCGCCCGAGCATCGCTTCGCCGACGGGAACCGCGATCGGCTGGCCGGTGTCGGCGACTTCCTGTCCGCGCACGAGGCCTTCGGAGGTGTCCATCGCGATCGTGCGCACGGTCGATTCGCCGAGATGCTGCGCGACTTCGAGCACGAGGCGGTTGCCCTGGTTCTTGGTCTCGAGCGCGTTGAGGATTTCCGGCAGATGGCCGTCGAACTGCACGTCGACGACGGCGCCGATCACCTGCGTGATGCGTCCGACCTTGTTGGTTGCGGGGGTAGCCATGATCGTCTCCTT
>JAJPHK010000176.1 GCA_021325315.1 Alphaproteobacteria bacterium | reverse complement strand
TCCCGTAGGGAGCGCCAGACGCTTAACCCGTTCCCGTCGGCTCAGACCTGCTCGAAGGACGAAGGTTTCGGGAACATCTTTTCCAGAAACGTCTTGTGAGCTTTCTCGATTTCCGCGATTTCGGCAAGCTCGCCGGGCGTGGGTTCGTTCGGCCCCAAATCGTTCAAGCACAATAGCTGGGGCGGATTGACGACCACTTCCAGCAGATTTTCGCGCCATCCCTTGCCGCGTTCGCCGACCGAGACGATGCGGAGTTCCTTTTCGGGCATAATTGCTCGTTCGTGCCGGTCGGTTTCGCTTTTCTGTTCTTCTTCGTCCAGCGCCGCGGCAGCGTTCATATAGAGCGCATGCAGCTGCATGTCGGATTCGTCGCGAAAGCGGTTCCGGCTCGTGCGCTCCATCTCTGCCGGCCATAACAAGTAAATCTTTTCGAGCAATTCGCGATCGAAGCAGGCCGGGCCATGTGTGCCCTGCATCCAGAGACGGAAGCCGAAGCGTTTGTTCAAGTTCTCCGCGACGTTGAAAAGAGTCTTTTCCCAGCAATCGCCTTTGCCGAACCCTGGTTCGATGACGGTGGGCAGCAACATGAGTCTCGGCCGCCCGTTTGCGCCGAAGAAATATTCTTTTGGCGTCGGACGAGAGAAAAAGAAGTCGTCGTTCATGAAGACGAAATAGCGCCCGAGACCCGGAATACGGTGTAACCGGCTTTCGATGGCGCTCGCGTTGAAGGTCGGAAGCGCATCAAGGTTCTCGAAGATTTCCTCGTGCCGTACAATCTCGGCGCGGGACTCTTTTCGCAGCCAGCGCGGAACCTGGCCGTTGGTGACGATGATCACGCGGCGAAACCACGGCGCATTCTGCTCGGCGGAGCGGAGCGAGTAACGCAAGTTGTCGAGATCCCGGAAGCGCTGCGCGCCTGTGCAATAGGGCGGCGGCGCTTTGCCGGTCCTGACGGCCTCTTCTCTCCGGTATTTTTCGACTTTGGCAGCGAAGAGGGGGTTCGATCCGTCAACCCAAGTATAAACGAGATCGACTGGCGGCAGTTCGCTCATTGATTCGTGAGGCCTCTATCGCGACCCGGTCTCCATATACGAAGCCGCCCCGGTGCGCCAATAAAACTTGCCCCGGGAAAGCGGAATGTTAAGTTGAGAATCCGATAGGATTCGCGGCGAAACTTTCAACGATGCAGGTCAAGCAGCTTCCGCCAGGCGCGCGCCCCTCCGCGGCGGATTTGACGAGCGCCGAATACGACCTGCCTTCGGAAATTCCGGCGGAAAAGACCGTCGTGATTTGCGCCGGGCCGTGCACCGGGAGCCATGATCTCGGCCGCTTCCTGATGGCGGCAGGCGCAGGCATCGCACACGAGTATTTTCACCCGCCGGTCGCGCGTGCTCTGGCGGAGCGCTGGGGGTTACCGGGGTATCCGCTCGATCAAAAGTTATGCGAAATTTATCTGCAGATGCTGCAATTGCAGCGCGGGCAAAACGGCGTGTTTGCCGTAAACTTGCGCTACGCGCAGTTCCTTGAGCATTTGATGAACCGTACCGGCGCGCGGCTTTTTCACCGTGCCGCGGTGATTCATCTGTTCAATCCCGATATCGTCGAGCAGATGACCGCATGGCGTGTAGCCGCCAGCACCGGCGTGTGGGACTTTTCCGGCGAGCAGACCACGCTGCCGCGCCCTTATCCCGAAACCGCCGAGGAGAACGCGGAACTCTTCGACCTCGACGTCGACACCGTCACGGCGGAGGATACGGGCTTCCGAAAACTGTTCGCGATGACGAATATCGCGCCGATTTTTTTGACGACGAACCAGTTGTTCGCGGCGCCGCGAGAAATCGTTTGCGAACTGGCGCGGCAGATGGGAGTCGAGCCGAATGTGACTGCGCTCGATGCAATGATCGCCGCCAGCGCGCCGTCTCTGCCGGATGAAAGCGTAAGGCGGAAGGCCTACGACGATCTTTCCAACGATCTGAAGCGGAAAGCGTTTCGGCTCTGATCCGGACGCTGCCGGCAAGGTGCCGGATGGGTAGCGTCGCATAGCCTTTCTTTCGCCGGGCAGCGCGCCTACTTTAGTGCCGTCGCACTGGAGAGTCTGATGCCCGATATCGTCGAAGTAATTCGCGCGCATGCCGCTAACGGCTGGCTTTATCTGCCCGCCGCCGTCGTTCTCGGCGCGCTCCACGCGCTCGAGCCGGGGCACGCGAAGTCGCTTATGGCCGCCTACATCGTCGCGATCCGGGGCACGGCGAGGCAAGCCGTGATCCTCGCGTTGTCGGCGGCCGTCGGGCATACCATCGTCGTTTGGATTCTTGTGCTCGCCGTCTTTCTAGTCGGAGAACGCTACATCGTGGAGCAGGCCGAGCCTTGGCTGATGATGCTGTCCGGCATTCTCGTAATTCTATTAGCTGCGCGGATGCTTCTTTCCGTCGGTCACAAACATTCGCATGCCCACGGACATCATCATCACGACGGACATCACCACCACGGACACGATCACGGGCATAGTCATGCCGAGCCCGCTCGTCCGGATCGGCCGATTACGGGATTCGAAATTGCGTGGTTCGGGTTTACAGGCGGATTGCTTCCCTGTCCGGCGGCTATCGCGGTTTTGTTGATCTGCATTCAGTTGAAGGTGTTCGTCTTGGGAATCGCGATGGTCGCGGCTTTCAGCCTGGGCCTTGCGCTGACTCTGGTCATGATCGGGGTAAGTGTCGCGTGGGGCGCAGAGCGCGCGATGAAGCGCTGGCCCGGGTTGAATCGGGCAGCGGAACGACTCCCGTTCCTTTCCGGTGCGCTGGTTCTTGTCGTCGGAATCATTATGGCCTTCACGGGCTATACCGGCATCGGGGCGGCGAATGCTCGCCGCTAAAGATGCAGCACCTGTACGCTCTGTAAGCGTGGTTGCGAGAGGCCGTTAACGGTGAGCTCGCAAGATACGCAGCGGATCGGAATTTGTTTGTTGCGCTTTCCATTTTGCCCGCGGGGATATTTTGTCGATCGGGTAGGGGTCCATCCGCTTTTTATTTAATCGCCTCGCCGTCCTCCGCCGCCATCAACTCCACATTCCCGCCCGCGGCAGCCGTGTTGATCGTCACCGTCTGCTCGATCGCGAAGCGCGGGAGATAATGCGGGCCGCCGGCCTTCGGGCCGGTGCCGGAGAGGCCGCTGCCGCCGAAGGGCTGCACGCCGACGACCGCGCCGATCATGTTACGGTTGACGTAAACGTTGCCGACCGGAAGCCGCTCGGTGACGGTGTCGGCCGTCGTATCGATGCGCGAATGAATGCCCAGCGTGAGGCGGTAGCCGCCGCGGTCGATCGTGTCCAAGATGGCACCGAGTTCGGATGCGCGGTAGCGGACGACGTGCAGAACCGGTCCGAAGACCTCGCGGTCCAGCGCGGCGGGCGAAGGAATCTCGAAAATATGCGGCGCCACGTAGTTTCCGCCCGGCGCCTTGCCGGCGAACAGGACATGGCTTTCCTTCTTCATTTTCGCGATATGCGAATCCAGCGCGGCTTTCGCGCCGGCGTCGATCACCGGCCCGATGTGGGTTGCGATCTCGCGCGGATCGCCGACGACAAGCTCGCTCGTTGCACCCTGGATCGTCTCGATCATGCGGCCGGCGACGTCGTCCTGCAGGCAGAGCAGGCGGAGCGCCGAGCAGCGCTGGCCGGCGGAGCGGAAGGCGGACGCCGTCACGTCATCGGCGACTTGTTCGGGAAGCGCCGTCGCGTCGACAATCATCGCATTGATGCCGCCGGTCTCGGCGATCAGCGGAACGATCGGCCCGTCCTTTGCCGCGAGCGCGCGGTTGATCGAGCGCGCGACCTCTGCGGAGCCGGTGAACACGACGCCCCCGACATCGGGATGCGCGACGAGGACCGCGCCGATTTTTCCGTCGCCCGGAACGAGATGGAGCGCGGAGGCGGGGATTCCCGCTTCGTGCAACAGCCGCACCGCTTCGGCGGCAATGAGCGGCGTCTGTTCAGCCGGTTTTGCAACGACCGTGTTCCCCGCAATCAGCGCCGCCGCGATTTGGCCCGTGAAGATCGCGAGCGGAAAATTCCATGGCGAGATCGCGATAAACACGCCGCGCCCGCGCAGGCGGAGCACATTACTCTCGCCGGTGGGGCCGGGCAGCGGGTGGTCCTTGACGAAGAGCGTGCGTCCTTCATTAGCGTAATAACGGCAGAAGTCGGCGGCTTCCCGTACCTCGGAGATAGCGTCGTCGAGCGTCTTGCCCGCTTCGCGCTGAAGGAGGGAAATGAAACGCGCCTTTCTTTCCTCGATAAGATCGGCTGCCCGTTCGAGCGCTTCCGCGCGGGCGCCGGCCGGCGTGCGGCTCCAGGCCGGGAAGCCCGCTTGCGCGGCGCGGATCGCATGGCTCGCGATTTCGAGCGTTGCGTCGGCAATCTCGCCGATCGTCGCGCCGTCGATCGGGCTTATGGCCGGGTGCAGGGCTCTTTTCGTCACCTTTCCGTCGATCAGCGGCGCGGCAGCATGTTGCCCTTGTTCGCGCGCCACGGCCGCAAGCAGCTCATCCAGCGACCGCCGGTCGCCGAATTCGATCCCGCGCGAATTTTTTCGAACGGGCAGAAACAAATCGCGAGGCAGGGGAATCTCGGGATGCCGCGCATGCTCCGGCGCGCCGACGATATCCGCCGGCCGCCGCAGAAGCGTCTCCGCCGGAACGGACGAATCGGCCGCGAGCGCGACGAAGGAAGAATTGGCGCCGTTTTCCAAAAGCCTTCGCACAAGATAGGAGAGCAGCTCGCGGTGACCGCCGACCGGCGCGTAAATCCGGCAGGCGATCTCGGGCCGCTCCTCCGCGAGTTTTTCGTAGAGCGCCTCGCCCATGCCATGCAGCCGCTGGAATTCGAAATCGGTGTCGCCCGCAAGCTCCGCGATCGCCGCGACGGTAAGCGCGTTGTGGGTCGCGAATTGCGGGAAGAGGCGCGGGCGAAGCGCAAGCAACTTCTTCGCGCAGGCAACATAATTCAGATCCGTCATCGCTTTCCGGGTGAACACGGGATAATCGTCGAGGCCGCGTTCCTGCGCGCGCTTGATCTCGGTGTCCCAATAGGCGCCCTTGACGAGCCGGATCATGAGCTTCCGCCGCGCGCTGCGGGCAAGCCCCTCGGCGAAATCGATCACGGCTTCTGCGCGCTTCTGATAGGCCTGGATCGCGAAGCCGAAGCCGTTCCAGTCCGCGAGGCGCGAATCCATAAGCGCCGCAGCGATCACATCGAGCGACAATTCCAGCCGGTCTGCTTCCTCCGCGTCGACGGTGAAGTTGAGATCGAAGGCTTTCGCCCTGGCGGCGAGTTCAGTGAGCGCAGGTACGAGCTCTCGCATGACGCGCGCGCGGCTGATCGCCTCGAAGCGCGGATGCAGCGCCGAGAGTTTCACCGAAATTCCGGGCCGCGCGGGCAGGGGATGCGATCCCGCCGTTCCGCCGATCACGTCAATTGCGTGCGCATAGGCATCGAAATAGCGCCGCGCGTCGTCCGCCGTGCGCGCGCCTTCGCCGAGCATGTCGAACGAATAGCGCGCGCCGCCCGCACCGCGCCGCAGGGCCGCCTCGATCGTCTCTCCGAACACGAAATGATTGCCGATCACTTCCATCGCCTGCCGCGTCGCCGCGCGAACGGCCGAAAGGCCAAGCCGCTTGCCGAGCTGCGCCAGAATTCCTTCCGGTGTCTCGCCGGGCTGGACGATGCGGGCGGCGGTGCCGAGCGCCCAGACCGAAGCGCCCGCGGCAAATGTCGTGGATTTCGTCCGGTGATGGGCGAAGTCGCCTTGCGCGAGCTTGTCCTCGATGAATTGCTTGGCGGTTGCCGCGTCGGGCACGCGCAAAAGCGCTTCCGCCAGCACCATCAGCGCAAGGCCCTCGGCGGTGGAGAGCGAAAATTCGTGCAGGATGTCCTCGACGCAGCCGAGACCGCCCTGGCGCGCGCGAATGTGGGAAATCAGCCTCGTGGCCAGGCGATCGATATTCGCGTTCTGCGCGGGCGTGAGCGCCGCCTCGGGAAAAAGCCGCCGCGCGAGCGCACAGTCGTCGGGCGCATAGGGCGCTTTGAAAACGGGCGGCTCTGCGGGACCGGGCATGGCGGCCTCCTGCGATTAGGCATACGAAAACCTGTGCCGTGATGGAAGAAGTCTGGCGCGCCGCGCCGTTTCCGGTCTGGCAAAAAGCCCGGCGCATTTGTGATATGAAGGCGCCGCAGGAGTTTGCCTTTGCAGAGTTCGCCGGCCGAAATCTTGCGGCTTCCCGCCGCCCCGGGCCGCCCGATGAAATGGGCGATGGCGGGCCTGTGCCTCGCGGCCTATGTCGTGCTCGCGTGGCTGAGCTTCATCCATGTGCACAAGGGCCTCCCGGTCACACCGTGGGATCCGGGGCTCGGCGTCGTCTTCGCGCTGATGATGCTCGCGGGCCCCGGCGCGGGGATCGTATTGTTTGCGGGCGTCGTCGCGGCGGAAGCGCTTGTGTTGGAGAACGAAGCCGACTGGCCGATCATCCTCGGCATCGGCACGATCACGTCGCTGAGCTATGTTATCGTCACCGTGATTGCGCGCCGCATTCTGAGAATCGATGTTGCACTCTCGAATTTGCGCGACGTTTTGATTTTGCTCGGAGCGGGGCTCGTGGGCGCGCTGATCGACACGGCGCTCCTTACACTCTTTCTGCTCGCGGTCGGGCAGCTGGATGCGCGCGACATCGTGCAGGTTTTTTCGCCGCTCCTGATCGGCGATCTGATCGGGATCGCGGTCATCACACCGCTTCTCCTGCGCTTCGTTTTCCGGCAGCAGCATCAGGCGTTGCGCGAACTTGCCTCCAATATCCCCGAGGCGATCTTTTATCTCCTGCTGATCGCGGCGGCGCTCTGGGCGGTCAGCGGCAGCCAGAATCTCTACGGCTTCCGGCCGGTTTACTTCCTGTTCGTGCCGGTTGTGATGGCCGCGGTGCGGCACGGGCTGGACGGCGCTTGCATCAGCCTCGCGGTGACGCAATTCGGCCTGATCGGGCTGTTGCATGCATCGGGCTACAGCGCGGTCGAATTCACCGAGTTCCAGGTGCAGATGCTGGTGCTGACTGTGACGGGCCTCATCGTCGGCGTCGTCGTGAGCGAGCGCGAGAAGGCCGACCGGCTCGCGCGCGAAGCGCAGGCGCGGCTGATGGAGCGGCAGGCCGGCGCCGAACACGCGGCGCGGCTCAATCTCGTGAGCGGCATGGCGTCCGCGCTCGCGCATGAGATCGCGCAGCCGATGACGGCGGCGCGGGCGCTCGCGCGCTCCGCGCAGCACATCGTCACGACGCCGGGGGGCGATCTGAAGCGGGTCGAGAAAAATCTCTCGTCGCTGCTCGCGCATATCGATCATGCGGGCTCGATCGTGAGCCACATGCGCGATTTCATCCGCCGCGGCCGCCCGCATGTCAGCACCATCGATGCGCGCAAGATGCTCGAGCAGGCACTGACGCTCGCGCGCGCCGAGGCCTCCGCGAAGCATGTGCGGCTTAAGCTCGACGCGCCGGACGATTTGCCGATGCTGCACGGCGACCATGTGCAGCTCGAGCAGGTGGTCTTGAACCTCGTGCATAACGCGGTCGAAGCGATCGCGGGCACAGGACGCACGGACGGCGAAATCCGCGTGAGCGCCCGCGCGGAGAAATCGCCGCCTTCGATCGAGATCGGCGTCCTCGACAACGGCCCCGGCGTCGACGAAAAGATCGCAAGCCGCCTGTTCGATCCGCTCGCGACCTCGAAGCAGGACGGCTTGGGCCTTGGGCTTTCGATCAGCACGTCGATCGTGGAGGCCCATGGCGGCCGAATCTGGCTGCATTCGCACAAGCCGGGTGCTACGGAATTCCGCTTTTCAGTCCCGCTCAATCATCCGGAAACGCAGCCCTGACGATGTCCGCCCAGACGATTTTTGTCATCGACGATCACGCCGCCGTCCGCGACGCACTCGCGGAAATGCTGAGCGTGTTCGGCTACACCGTGAAGACGTTCGAATCCGCCGATCAGTTTCTCGATGCGCTGAATGGTGCGCCCGCGGGCTGCGTCGTCGCCGACGTGAAAATGCCCGGAACGGACGGAATCGGCCTCGTGCGCGAGCTTGTGCGCCGCAAGCTGCGGCTTCCGGTCGTGCTGATTTCGGGCCATGCCGACGTGCCGATGGCGGTCGCCGGGATCAAGGCGGGCGCGGAGGATTTCATCGAGAAGCCGGTTGACGACGCGCAGCTCGTCGCCGCGATCAACAGGGCGCTCGCGCACCGCGCGGGACAGGAAGATGCGCAGAAATCGCAAGGGGAACTCGGCGAAAAATTCGCGCGGCTCACACCGCGGCAAATCGAAATCTTCGACCTCGTGGTCGAGGGCTTCACCAGCCACGCAATTTCCCAAAAGCTGAACATCAGCGCCCGAACCGTTGAAAGCTACCGGGCGGAAGTGATGGAGAAGATGCAGGCCGAAAGTGTCGCCGCGTTGGTACGCCAAGCGGTTCGGCTTGGCCGCATTACGCCGTAACTTGCGCGGTAATTTTCCCCGTAAAACTACTACCCAAGCAATACGAATATTTCCGGTCGGCCGAAGCCCCTAGCTTAACCCTAGGACGCACTCTGCCGCAGGCCGATGCGACTTTGTCCGCGGCCAATCAGCGGGGTGCGCTCCGTGAGGGGAGCGGCCGATGACTCTTTGGAAAACCGACCATTACGCGAACGCGCCCAAGGCGTCGGGCTGGTACCTCGACCTCGCCGCGCTTGCCGGGATCGCGGCTGCGCCGGGATTGTTGTTCAAGTGGCTCTTTCCGATGCCTTTTGTCCCTCCGGCGATTTGCGTCGTCTCGTTTTTGATGGCGGGGGCTTTCGCGTGGTTTGCGCATTACACCCGCGCCGACCACCGCTCCGCCGGGATAACGGCATGGGACGTCGCCGGAATTTTCACTCTGCTTTGGATCGGCGCGAGCCTCGCGAGCGATCACCGGCACCTTGTCCAATTCTTCGAGCTTCTGGCGATGGCTTCATAAGAGTCGTGGCCGCGCCGTGCGCATAACGCCGGAGATGCCGCGCGGAATTTTTAAACCGGCGTAACAACCAAACATCGGCTGGGCTGTCGATATCGCATAGGAAGGAAAATGGACGGACTTCTGGAATACATTACGCCTCAAGCTCTCGCCGTCATGTTTCAGGTCGTTCTGATCGATATCGCACTCGCCGGTGACAACGCCATCGTCGTCGGCATGGCGGCGGCGGGCCTGCCGGCGGTACAGCGCAAGAAAGCGATCGCGATCGGCATGGCGGGCGCCGCCTGCCTGCTCATCATGTTCGCGATCATGGCGACGCAGCTCCTCAAGATCATCGGCCTCTTGTTCATCGGCGGCCTTCTGCTCCTGTGGGTGTGCTGGAAGATGTGGCGCGAGCTCCGCGAGTCGAAGGAAGAGCACGACGCAGTCGAACATCTGATGCATGAGGACATCAACAAGGACAAGAAGATCGGCGGCACGGCGCCGCGGAAAACGCTCCGGCAGGCGGCGACGCAAATCGTCCTTGCCGATCTTTCGATGTCGCTCGACAACGTGCTCGCCGTCGGCGCCGCCGCGCGCGAGCATCCTTTCGTTCTGATTTTCGGTTTGAGCCTTTCGATTTTCCTGATGGGCGTCGCCGCGAATTTCATCGCGCGGCTTTTGCAGCGTTTCCGCTGGATCGCCTATGTGGGCCTCGCGGTCATCCTCTATGTCGCGCTCGGCATGATCTATCGCGGCGGCCTCGACCTCCTGCCGGTCGCGCAGCAGGTAGCGGGTCTCTGATAACAGCGCGTTTTTGCCTGACGATTTCGCCGCCCGGCCTCGCGCCGGGCGGCGTCTTTTTGGCGATCTTGCGCATGCGGCGGCGCGCTTGATTTACCGCGTTTCCCGCTCTAACTAGGAGTTATCCGAGGGGTGCCCTGCGGGGCTGAGACGGCGCAAGCCGAACCCTTTGAACCTGATCCGATTCATATCGGCGGAGGGACGGAAATGTCCGCAACCAGAGTAAAGAAGAACGGCGCATCGGTCTCGATCGTCGGCGCAAGCGTTGCGGGCACGTGGCAGGCGCTTCTGTTCGCGGAAGCCGGCTGGAACGTGACGCTTTACGAGCGGGACGGCGAGGATTTGCCCTCCGCCGCGAGCCATTGGGCGGGCGGGATGCTCGCCCCTGACTGCGAAGCGGAAAGCGCGGAGCCGGTGATCTCAAGACTGGGCGCGCGCTCGCTCGATCTGTGGAAAAAGTATTATTCGGGCGCCGAATTTTCCGGGTCGCTCGTGGTCGCGCATGCGCGCGACCGATCCGATTTCGAACGTTTCGCGCGTACGACGTCAGGCTACGAGCGAGTTTCGGGCAAAGCGCTGGAAACGATAGAACCCTCGCTCAACGGCCGCTTCCCCGAAGGGCTTTTCTTTCCGCGCGAGGGTTATGTCGAGCCGCGCAAAGCGCTTCCCGATTTGCACGGGAAGCTCAGGCAGAAGGGCGTCTCGATTCATTTCAACGCGGCGGCCGAACCGGAGGATTTGAGCGGCTGGGTCGTGGATTGCCGGGGCTTGAGCGCGCGGGAAAAATTTCCCGATCTGCGCGGCGTCAAGGGCGAAATCGTCGTCGTCGAGACGCAGGAGGTCGAACTGGAGCGTCCCGTCCGGCTTCTGCACCCGCGCTGGCCGCTCTATATCGTGCCGCGCGGGGACGGGCGCTTTCTCATCGGCGCGACCACGATCGAAAGCGAGCGGCAGGATGTGAGCGTGCGCTCAGCGCTCGAGCTTTTGACCGCGGCCTATGCGCTGCATCCCGCTTTCGCCGAGGCGCGCATCGTCGAGATCGGCGCGGGTCTGCGCCCCGCGTTCCCCGACAATTTGCCGCGAATCCAGGTGAACGGAGAACAAATCGCGGTTAACGGGCTCTACCGGCACGGATTTTTGCTTGCACCGGCGCTCGCCGAGCTTACGTTGAATTACGTGCTAAACGGCGCGCGCGACAACGAGGTCATGCGATGGTCCTGATCGTGAACGGCGAAACGAAACAAGCGAAAGCTATGAGCGTTCGCGCGCTGCTCGCCGAACTCGAATACGAAGGCGGCTTCTTCGCGGTCGCTGTGAACCAAAACGTCGTGCCGCGCCGCGCCTGGGACGAGCCGGTGCTGAAGGACGGCGACAAGGTCGAGATCGTCAGTCCAAGACAAGGCGGATGAAAATGTTGAAACTTTACGGCGAGGAAATCGCTTCCCGTTTCCTGATTGGCACCGCACTCTATCCGTCACCCGCGATCATGCAGGACGCGATCTGCGCCTCGGGCGCGAGCGTCGTCACCGTATCGCTCCGGCGCGAGACCGCCGGGGGCAAGACCGGCGACGGCTTCTGGAATTTGATCCGCGAACTCGGCACGAAAGTCCTCCCCAACACCGCCGGCTGCCGTACGCCGAAGGAGGCGATCGCGACCGCGCAGCTCGCGCGCGAATTGTTCGAGACGCCGTGGGTGAAGCTCGAAGTCATCGGCGACGACGAAACCTTGCAGCCCGATGTCGTGGGGCTCGTCGAGGCGGCGAACGAACTTTCGCGCGACGGCTTCAAGGTCTTTCCCTATTGCACCGAGGATCTCACCGTCGCCGCGCGCCTGATCGATGCGGGCTGCGAGGTCATCATGCCGTGGGCGTCCCCCATCGGCAGCGCGAAAGGGATCGTCAATCCTTACGCGCTGAAGACCTTGCGTGCGCGCTTTCCCAACGTGCCGATGATCGTGGACGCGGGCTTGGGTGCGCCCTCGCATGCGGCGCAGGCGATGGAGCTCGGGTTCGATGCCGTGCTTTTGAACACCGCGATCGCGAAAGCCGACGATCCGGTGGGCATGGCGAAAGCGTTCCGGTTCGCGGTCGAAGCGGGAAGGGCGGGTTTTGAAGCGGGGTTGATGGAACCGAGAGACCTCGCTTCGCCTTCTACTCCCGTTGTAGGAACTCCGTTCTGGCATGCCGCATCCTGATCGCTTCTATCCGGTGGTCGACAGTGTCGCGTGGGTCGCACGCCTCGCAAAGCTCGGCGTGCGCACCGTGCAGCTGCGGGTGAAGAACATCTCCTATCCGGAGGCGGTGGCGCTGGTGCGGGAGACGCTCGCTGCGATCCAAAATACGCGCACGGAACTAGTCGTGAACGACCACTGGCAGGCGGCGATCGCGGGCGGCGCGAAGCACGTGCATCTCGGGCACGAGGATTTGCTCGAGGCGGACGTGCCGGCGATCCGCCGCGCCGGGCTCACGCTCGGGCTTTCGACCCACGACGGCAACGAGCTCGACATGGCGCTGAACGCGCATCCCGACTACATCGCGTTCGGGCCGATTTATGAGACTACGCTCAAGAAGATGCGCTTCGCCCCGCAGGGGCTCGAGCGGATCGGGCAATGGAAACGCGCGATCGGGCCCATTCCGCTTGTCGCGATCGGCGGAATCACGCTTGAGCGCGCGCCCGGCGTGTTTGCGGCAGGTGCGGATTCGATTTCGGTGGTGAGCGACATCACGCAGAATCCCGATCCCGACGCGCGCGTAAAGGCGTGGCTGGATTTCGTCGCGGAGACGGCCTAACAGCCGGTCGTTCCGGGGCGCGAGCGAAGTCGGGCTTGCCCGACTTCGCCACTTAAATGCGCAAGTCGGCTATAGCCGACTTGCGTTAGCTCGCGAACCCGGAATCCAGTAACAATCCACGGTGTAAATGTCTGGATTCCGGATCGCCGCTTGCGCGGCGTCCGGAATGACGAGGAATTGCTATCCCGCTAGCCGATCCCCGGTCCCACCGATTTCACCCGGCCCTGATCGAGCACGACAACAGCCTGCGCAAGCCGTTCGATTTCCTCGGGCAGGTGGCTGATATAAAGAATCGGCACCTTCGCGCTTGCTACGAGCTTTTCGAGATAGGGGAAAATCTCCTGCTTGCGGGCGCGGTCGAGCGAGGCGAGCGGCTCGTCCAGAAGGAGCGCATCGGGATCCGCGAGCAGCGCGCGGCCGATCGCGACGCGCTGACGCTCGCCGCCCGAGAGCGTGCGCGGGCGGCGGGACAAAAGATCCGCGAGGCCGAGCATGTCGACGATTCCGCCGAAGCCCGCGCCCGCGCGCCGGCCGGCGAGCCAGCGGCCATAGAGCAGATTCTGCTTCACCGTGAGATGCGGGAAGAGGCGACTCTCCTGAAAGACCATCCGCACCTTGCGGCGATGCACCGGAATGTTCAAACCGCGTTCGGAGTCGAACAGGAGCGTGCCGCCGATTTCGATTTTTCCCGCTTCCGGCCTGAGCAGGCCGGAGATCGCCCTGGCGACGCTGGTTTTGCCCGAGCCGGACGGGCCGAACAGCGCGGTCACCGGCGCTTTGCTCGCGAAGCGCACGTCGAGCGAAAAATCGTCGAGCTTCTTTTGGACCGCAACGTCGAACATCTAGCCGCTGATCCTGGCCGCCATGCGGCGCGAAAGAAATTCGGAAACGAGAAGGGCGAGAAGCGAAAGCACGACCGCGACCGCCGCGAGCCGCGCCGCGAAGAAATCGCCGCCCGGCGCCTGCGTGTAGGTATAGATCGCGGTAGGGAGCGTGCGCGTCTCGCCGGGAATATTCGAGACGAACGTGATCGTCGCGCCGAATTCGCCGAGCGCCTTCGCGAACGCAAGCACCGCGCCCGCGAGAATGCCGGGCAGCGCGAGCGGCAAGATCACGGTGAAGAAAACCGCAAGGCCGCTCGCGCCGAGGGTGCGCGCGGCCTCTTCCAGCCTGCGGTCGGCGGCTTCGAAGGAGAGCCGGATCGCGCGCACGAGAAGCGGAAAGCCCATGACGCCCGCCGCGAGCGCCGCGCCCGTCCAGCGGAACGAGAATATGATTCCGAAATACTGATCGAAAAACGCCCCGATCGGCCCTTTGCGCCCGAACAGAACCAGCAGGATGTAGCCGGTCACCACCGGCGGCAGCACGAGCGGCAGATGCACGAGACCGTCGAGCAGGAATTTTCCGGGAAAACGCCAGCGCGCGAGCGCGTAGGCGATAAAGACACCGGCGGGCAGGCTCACGAGCGTGCCGACGGTCGCGACCCGGAAGCTCAGCCGGATCGCGTCCCATTCGTCGGGCGAAAAATGCGGCCAGTCCATCAGCCGGCCGGGCGCGCGGCGAGCGCCGTGAAGCCGTGCCGCTCGAAGATCGCCTTGGCTTCGGGGCCAGCGAGATACTGAAGAAATTCGCCTGCCTTGGCGTTTTTCGAGGCGTCGATCATGGCCGCTGGATAGACGATGGTTTTATGCGAGTCATCGGGGAAAGTGCCGACAATTTTTACATTCGGCTCCGCCGCCGCATCGGTCTTGTAGACAATGCCGAGCGGCGCCTCGCCGCGGCCGACCAGCACGAGCGCGGCGCGCACATTTTCGGCCTGCGCGAGCTTGCCGGAGACCGAATTCCACACGCCGAGTTTTTCGAGCGCCTCCTTTCCGTATTTTCCGGCGGGCACCGCCGCGGTGTCGGCCATCGCGAGGCGGCCGCCGCTGAGAAGCTCCGCGAGCGGAAAATTCGCGGAGATTTTCACGCCGCCTTTGTTCCAGTCCTTGTTCGCGATCAGCACGATGGAATTGCCGAGGAGATTGATGCGCGTTCCGGCGCGCAGGAGTTTCTTGGTCTCAGCATAATCCATCCAGTCGAGGTCGGCGGAGATGAAAATGTCGGCGGGCGCGCCGGCCTCGATTTGCTTGGCGAGTGCGGAGCTCGCGGCATAGCTCAATTTCACTTCGATCCCGGATTTTTTCGCCCACGTTTGCGCGGCTTCATCGAGCGCGTTCTTCAGGCTCGCTGCGGCGAAGACGACGACGGGTTCGGTCTGGGCTTGCACGGGAAGCGAGAATAGCGGTGCCGCAAATAAAAAAGCGATGGCGGCCGCAGCCGCGCGAAAGGAAAGGCGCATATCGGTCTCCTGGCGGGCTTATGCCCGCCTATGGTTTGGATTGGAAGCGCCGCTCGAATTCCCGCGAATTAGAACGCGCAATTTGCTGCCTTCTCCGGCAGGCCGTTGCGGCGGCGGGAGATTGGCGGAAATTGGCGGAAGAGACAACCCGTGCACTTGCCAGCGCCAAAACGCGATTTAATGTCTCGCCCTCTCATTGAGTCATCGACGGGCGAATATGAAAAAGAATCTGTTTGCTGCAGTTCTGATCACGTCGGCCGTTCTGATTGTTTCCTCCGCGAAAACACAGCAGGGCGATACCTGCGATCAATTTGCCTGGCCGATCGCGCAAGAGCGGAAATTGTTCAAGGCGCCTCTCTTGGAGCTTGCGAGCGGCGCGACGATGAAACTTGCGGCGGCGCCGGCCGCCGCCGTTCGCCTGAAGAAATTTTCCGATGTGCAGTTCAGTCGCGCGCCAGAACGCATGCCGAAGAACCCGGAAGCCTTCGCGGGCGTGATCGAGATCGATTCGATCAAAGAGCCCGGTCTTTATCAGCTGACGGCGTCCGAGGAGGCGTGGATCGATTTGATCCAGAACGACGCCTTCGTGAAATCGGTCGGCCACAGCGGCAAGCGCGGCTGTCCGGAAGTGCGCAAAAGCATCCGCTTCCAGCTCGGCAAAGGACCGGTAATCGTGCAGATCAGCGGAGTGGAGGCGGACGCGATTAAATTCGCGCTATTGCCGGTGCGGCAGTAGCTACGTCCTCGTCCGCTGCAGCGCGCGGATGCGGTCGGCAAGCGAAAGCGGCGTTTCGCCGGATGCGGAAGGTGCCGCCTCGGGCGTGCGCTGGCCGCCGTTCGTGCGCGGCGGCGCCTGATCGATGATTTTCTGGATCGGCGAATTCTTGCCCTCCAGATTGGCGGCAAGCCGCACGACCTCGGCGGCGACATCGTTGATGCGCTCACGCAGAAGCGCGCCTTCCACGCGCTCGTTCGCCCAGTTGGATTCGGCCTGCTGCTTGAGCGATTCGACTTCGCGCTGCAGGCGGTCGCGATCCTGGCGAAGCTGCGCCATCGCGCCCTCGTTCATCGATTTTTCCGACTTCAGCGCCTCGACCGTGGCGTTATACGAGCGGCTGGAATTCTCGATCTCGCGGTGCAGCGCGAGCGCTTCGTTGCGGCTTGCTTCAAGGGCTGTCCGCGCTTCGATCAGTTCCGCCTCGCGTTGCGCGAGCCGCGCCGTGAGTTCGGTTTCGCGCTGCGCGGCGAGTTCCGCCTGGCGGCGCGCCTCGCCCTCGAGATTGACGATGTTTTTCGACAGCGTCTCGGCCTGCGCCCTGCCGGCGTTCGCGAGCTCTTGCATCTCGTTCAGGCGGCTGGTGAGGGTCTCGACCTTGCCGCGCTCGTCGACGAGCGAGCGGGCGGCGCGGTCGGCGGCGTTCCGCTCCTCGGCGGCGCGCTCCTCGGCGGCCGCGACTTCCTTCTCGAGTCCCGCGATCCGCTCCTTGAGATTCGCGCACTGGTTTTCGAGCGCGGCGATCTCGATGTGTCGGCTGTCGGATTCGGCGCCCTTGTCGGTGAGCGTGCGCACGAGCGAAACGATCTCGGCGGCTTTCTTGGCAAGCTCCGATTCCGCCTGATGCAATTCCTTCGACTTCAGCGCAAGCTCCTCTTCCGTGTTCGCGAGCTTTTGCCGCAGCACGCGCTCCTGCGCTTCGAGCGCCGTGAGCTGGGCTGATTTTTCCTCGGTCTCGGTTTTCAGCCGGCGGATAATGTCGTTCTTGCGGCCGAGTTCGGCGAATTGTTCGGTGGTCTTGAGCTTCAGGTGTTCGACGCTCGTTTCCAGCCTGCGCGTCGACATTGCGAACTCCGCGCGCAGCTGATCCTTGTCGGCCTGAATCTCGGCCATCGAAACGGGGATCGCGCCTTCGATGCGTTTCGTGGTGAGGCGGACGGCGCGATGCCAGACGGCGGAAAGCAGCACGAGCGCGACAAGGCTCGCGGACAAAAAACCAAGGGCGAAGAACATGATCAGTTCGATCATGCGAGCCTCACGCACACACTGGGAAACACCATCGCCCTCAACCGGCCCCTACGCAACCGCGCGCGCATAGTAGCGAATAATTATGGTTAGCGGGAGGGCGAAATGCCGCCCTCCCGGCGAAAACTTTACGCATTACCGCGCATACCCTTTTTCGTCATCACCGGGCCGCAGCGTCCCGCGAGTGAAACGAGCGGCTGACGCTGCGAGACCCGGTGATCCATGCGGGCTATCCGATTCATCATGGATTACCGGG
>JAJPHK010000072.1 GCA_021325315.1 Alphaproteobacteria bacterium | reverse complement strand
TCCGGCCTTCGGCCGGCCCAAGGGTAGACTCTTGTGCCGGGCATCCACGCCTTTGCTTCAAAGACAGCAGAAAGACGTGGATGGCCGGGACAAGCCCGGCCATGACGAAAAAAGATCCATCTTCAGGCGATTAGAAAGTCCCTGAAGATATTGCTCGCATTTTCGGCCAGCCTCTCAGCATGAGGAGATCGGCACTACACCGCCCTCACCCTCCCCGGCTCGCCGAACGCGCATTCCAGCGCCTTGCGATCCCACTTTCCGAGATTGGCGGCGGCTTCGTACGTGCTCTGCAAAAATTCCATCAGCGCCTTGTCGGGATCGCTCGCGGTCCTCACGGCGTCATAGGGCAGAATGAACTCTCCGAGCTCCTTGCTGAAAAATGCCTCGCCCGGACGCACTGTGGCGGAAGCAAAGCCCTCCGGCGCGGGATAGGCGTAGGAATAGAACGCGGCGTATTCGACCGGCCCGCCGCCGCCCGGCCAGAAGCCCGCGCTCGACACTTCGTGCGAATAGGCTTCCTGCGCGACGGCATTCGGCAGATGCGGCACGCCACCCGGATGCTTCGGCGCGACGCGGCCGGAAAAGCGCGTGACCGCGAGATCGAAGCTCCCCCAGAAAAAATGCACGGGGCTCACCTTGCCGAGAAAGCCGGTGCGGAATTTCGCGAACACCTCGTTCGCCGCCAAGAGCACGCGCCAGAAGCGGTGCGCATAATCCGGATCGTAGGATTTGTGCACTGTGTCCTGATCGAACGGAACGGCATCGGGAATTTCGTTCGGCATCGTGTGGATGCGAACGGATATCCCGAGATCGGCGAGTGAGACGACGACACCCGCGTAGAATTCAGCGACCGGCATGGGGCGAAGCGAAAATTCCCGCAGCCTTCCGTCGCTCGTGCGGATCTGCAGCACGTGATCGATGAAATCGAAGCCGATCTGAAACGAGCCGCCGTTCCACGGCATCGGCCCGGTGGTAAGCCCGCGCGCGGTGACGTAAAGTGTCACGTGCCAGGAATGATTTTGCCACGGCATCTGTGCAAGCCGGATCTTGCCGACGATTTGCGTCCAGAGATGCAGCGTGTCGCGTGTGTCTTTCCACGCGTTGTACGGAAGTTCCGGCCAGCGCTCGATGATTTTCGCCATGCGGCCTTATGAAGGGCGCAGCCGATTCCGGCAAGGCGCCTCCAAAACTAGCGGTCCTCTGAATTAAAGGGCGCTTCGATGGACAGACCGACGAACGGCTTTTTGGAGTATCGATCGATCGCGCTGTCGAAGAACTGACTCGGGGAAGGAATGCTTTTGTCGGCGTTGAATTTGCGCTCGGTCTCGATGCCGAAGGAACCGCCGTTCAGCGGGATACGGCCCGCCAAGTCGTCTTCTTTCTTTTCCTTTTCGTCGTTTATCGAGAGCGGCTGAGGCCTCCAGGGGCCGAGGCGCAACTCGGCGGGTTTTATTGCGTTGAGCTGCCAGGAACCGGGCGGCGTATAGTCCGGGATTTGAGGCAGTGCGATCATCGGATTGAACGCTTCGGGCGAAGCATTGATGGCAGCCGGATCGAAATACACCTTGTCACGGGACGTTTCGGCGGAGCCGGCCGGAACCGCGGCCAAAAAGAGGAAGCCCAATCCGGTCAGAAATCGAACCAGAACCGCCATGCTGCATCCCTACGCCACCGCGACCGGAATATTATGCGTAGACAGAACCCCCTCCGCAATAGCGCCTATCGTCGTCAATTCGTCCGTTTCCACACTTCCGAGCGGCAAAAGAGCGCGAGAACGCAGCCCTCGAGCTTCATGCGATCCGCGCCCTGCAGCGCGAGCGAGCCGGTGAAGGTATTGCCGTCCTCGGGATTGTACAGCGAGCCTTTCCACAGATTCGCGCCGCTCGCCTCCATGCCGGAAATGATCTGCAGGCCAATGACGGGACGCGATTGCTTCGAAGCGTCCTTGTTGAATTTGTCGAGCTTGGGTTTTCCGGTTTGCGGATCGTTCGGCTCCTTGAGCCAGACGATCCTGCCGCAATAGGCCGATCCGCAATTCGAAATCTGCACCCTCGCCTCGCCGTCGGCGGTGAGCCACGTGCCGGATGGGTCAGCCGCGGCCGCGGGTGCGGCAAACAGGGCAAACGTGACGGCAATCACAGCGCGGCGCATCGCAGGCTTCATAGGTTTCCTCTTTAAGCGATCGTAACGGGCTTTCGCATCAAAGATATTGCACGGAGATGGTTCATGAAACTTTTGCGCTCCATTGTAGCCGCCGCCCTGTTCGCCGCCAGCCTCCATACCGTCGCGGCACACGCGCAAGGTTACGAGGTGCAGGAAGCCGATCTCGACAGGTGGATCGCCAAGAACAACGCCTATGTCAAACTACTCAACGAATCGCTGCGTGCCCGCGACTCGTGGAATCGTTACTTGAGCTGGGTGAATCTCGAACGCGGCCCGACCGGCAAGGAGCGTATCATCTACGGCCTCTACTCCGTTGGCGCTTCGAGCGCGCGCGAGGCGATCGCGGCCGCGCGCAAGGCCGCCGATACGCCGCCCGCCGCGCCCGCGCTCGATGCCGCGGCAAAGGAGCTTGCGAGCGCGTTCGAGACCGTTTTTCCGATTATGAACGAAGCGAACGATTACTACGACCGTAAGGATTACATGTCCGACAACGCCGCCGGCGCGAAGCGGCTGCACGGCCAGCTCGTGCCGGCCGCGCGCGCTTTCATGGCGGCGCGCGACAAGATGGATAATCTGCAGGAAGAGTTGAAGGACAAACTCGATACGCTTGAGCTTGCGCGTATCGAGAAAGCCGAAGGCAAACAATATCGCTGGCACATGAAGCGCACGATGATGCTCGCGAAGAAAGCGGTCGACCTCATGCCGCAGGACCCGCGCCGGCCCGGCGACATGAAGGAGTTCGATCTCGCGATTTCGAAGCTTGCCGACGCCGCGCGCGAATTCGACGCTTATGTGCGTGACAGCGGAAAATCCGGCCCGGTCGACCACTATCCGCGCGACATCGTCGGCCGACTGCGCGAAGTGAAGGACAAGCTCGCCAAGGGCCGCGCCGATCCGAATTTCTATTCCATGGACTACAACGGCGTCGTGAACAGCTACAACATGATGATCAACATGGCGCGGATGCCGATGTTCGGGCGGTAGTTTCTCGCGCAACCGGAAAATTCGTCATGCCCGGCCCTCGGGTCCGGCCATACAAGCCGGCTTTAGCCGACTTGTACCCTTTGATATCGCCGATCTCGGGTAAACCCGAGATCGGTGGCCGGCCCAAGGGTAGACTCTTGTGCCGGGCATCCACGCCTTAGCAGCCGCGCATCAGAAAGACGTGGATGGCCGGGACAAGCCCGGCCATGACAGTTGAGATGCGGAGCGAAACTACTCCACGTCCTCTACGCTTTCCGGGCCGCCGCCGAAAGAGCGGCGCCCGGGCTCCGCTAACGGACTCTATGCAGCGCGCATCTGGGCCAGGAATCGATCAACCGCCTTTGCGAGCGTGTCGGATCGCTTCGAAAGCTCGCCCGCGGCGGAGGAAACCTTGTTCGCAATTTGATCGATTTCTGCGGCGGCCTCCGAGCTGTGTTCGACATTCGCCGCGACTTCCCGCGTTCCTTGCGCGACTGCGCTTGCACTTCGCGCGATTTCCTGGGTTACGCAGCCCTGTTGCTCCACCGCAGCCGCTACCGTGCTTGCAATCGCATCGAGCCGGGCAATTGTATTGGTGATGCCCTTCATGGCATCGGCGGCATGAGAGGTCGTGCCTTCAATTTCCGAAATCTGCTGGGCGATATTCTCGGTCGCCTTCGCGGTTTGCGTCGCGAGATTTTTTACCTCCTGCGCGACAACCGCAAATCCTCGTCCCGCTTCGCCGGCACGGGCGGCCTCGATCGTCGCGTTGAGCGCCAGGAGATTCGTCTGCGCCGCGATATTCTGAATGAGCTCGCTGACTGCCCCGATCTGAGTCACCGAATTGGTAAGGCTTTCGACAACGGCTACCACGGATTGCGCATCGTCCATGGCCTGCCGTGCGACGGCCGCGGAGTCGCGAACCTGCGTCGAAATATGCTGGACCGACCGAGCCATTTCCTCGGCGGCGGATGCAAGATTCTCGACGTTCGACGTCGCTTCCGCCGTGGCCTTGGCCGTGACTGTCGCATGCGACCGGTTGTTGCTGGCGCTCATTGTCATGGTGCCAGCGGAATCGTTCATGTGCCTGGAAGCGTGTTCCAAAGCCCCGACGACATCGGAGATGGCTCGCTCGAAATCGGCCGTCGCGCGCTCAATTTCCCGACGGCGGGTCTCGGCTTGCCGCGCGCGGGAAACCTCGCTGGCGCGCGCGGCATTGACTTCACTCGTGGCCGTCCGAAAAACGATGAGGGCTTTCGCCATATCGGCAATTTCGTCGTGGCCGTCCTCAGGAATTTTGACGTCCGTATCGCCGCGGGCGATTCGCCGCATGGCTTCGCTCACGACGTCGAGGCGCCGAACGAGATTTCTGGCGACGTAGAGCCATGCCACCAAAGCGGCTGCGGCCAGTGCGACAATGGCGAGGGCGATCAGGCTTGCACGGCCGGCGCGAATTTGCTCTTCCGCGCGGGAAACAAGCGATTGCGTATTGCGATTGTGCACATCAACCAGATGACCCACTGCCTGTTTTAATTTTGCGGCTTCCTGCACCGTTTCCGCGAATGTCGAATCCGCTTCCTCCCGCGACGTGAGCTCCTGATTCCGCAAATCGATAATTCCGTCCTTGCCGGCGAACGAGACCATGCGCTCGTACATCTGTGTCAGCTGCTGCCGCGCCTCGCCGCGCGGCATCGCCTTGAGATTGGCTGCGATCTTCCGTTCGGCCGAGCCGATAAGGTCGCGTAACGGCTGAAGGCGCGCGCGTTCCGTCACCAGCGAAGCTTCGGTAAGGAGTCCCGCAAACAGGTTGATCTCCGATTGAACCTCCAGCGCCCGGCGCAACAATTCGACAAGCTCGACCGACGCGTCGGTTCCCGCGTTCCGGCCTGTTGTCATGAACTCAAAGTTCGTGTCGTCCACGACCGTGTTAATGGCTGCGAAGAACTGTTCATGGGTTTTTCGCGCCAAGGCCGCCATTTTTTGGCGTTTATTCGCGGTCGCGATGCGATCGGCCACCGCCTGATTCAGCGTGTTCAGCCGCCCCATCATGGAGTCCTTGGCGGCCGCGATCGCCATGTCGTTCTTGCCGGTGATCTTGCGCAGCCGTTCAATCAGTTCGGAGAAGCGGCGCTCCTTCTCGCTCAGTTCGCTGGCGATTTCGACCCGGCGCGCCTCGTCGTTTGCGGCCATGAGCTTTGGCGCGGTCGCAAGCAGACTGCTCGTTTCCTCGGCGAGCCGGAGCGAATCGACCATAGCAGGCGTGCTGCGCGATACGATCTCGGTCGTGGTGTCTCCGACCGTCGTGAAAATATAGAGCGCAATCAGCGAACCGATCACGGTCATGCTCGCGGCGAAACCGAACGCGATATAGAGCCGACCGCGAACGGTGCCGAGCCAGCTACGCCATACGGCGCGGCCCAACCAGAGACGAAGTTTCGATACAGCCGAGTGTAGTTTCATCTGCGAGCATCCAAGCAGTTGCCTTGATCATCGTCCCGATGTTCTGAGCAATCGCGTCACCGGCTTGAGCGATCCATCGGGCTGCACGACGGTGAGAAAAACCTGATCCATGCCTTGATTTTTGTCGGCGGTGTAATGGAGCTTCACTCCCTGGAAATCGAATTCACCCTTCGTGATCGCATCCAGGAAGGCTTCCCGCGACGGCTCGCCGGAAATCCGCTTTAGTGTCTCCACGACCAGACGGCCGACGATATATCCCTCGATCGACACAAAACCCGGCTTGCTGTCGGGCGCCGACGCCTTCAGTGCCGCCTGATACGCCGCCACCAGAGGGATGTTCGTATCTCTCGGGAAAGGCACGACCTGACTGATGACGACGCCGTTGCCGTCGCTGCCCAGTTCACGCGCTAGGGCGTCCGAGCCGACAAACGAGATGGCGACGAAAACCGGATCGAATCTCATCTGCCGTGCGACCTTCACAAACGTCGCGACCGGCTTGTAAGCTCCGACAGTTACGACCGCTTGCGGTTGCGCCTTCATAATATCCAGAAGAGCCGTCTTAACCGCTGTCGTATTTCGTATGTAAGATCCGAACGCGACCAAGGACATGTTGCGCTTGGCGAGTGCGCGCTCGACTCCCGCAAGCCCCGCCAGCCCGAAGGCGTCGTCCTGGTAAAGAATGGCGATCCTCGAGATGCCGAGGTCCTTCGTCAGATGTTCGATCCAGGCCTCCGTTTCCTGAAAATAGGAACTGCGAACGTTTACGACGTACCGCTTGTAAGGACCGCGCAAAAATTCGGCGCCGGTGAACGGACCGATGAACGGCACCTTGGCTTCGGTTGCGATTGGCTGGCCGGCCTTCGATGTCGGCGTTCCGACAGCGCCAACCAGTGCAAAAACTTTTTCCTCGTTGATCAGCTTCTTGGTGGCCTCGATTGTTTTTTCGGGCTCGTAACCGTCGTCGAGGGACTTCAATTCCAGTTTTCGCCTGTGGACTCCTCCGGCGCGATTGGCTTCCTCAAAGGCGGCGAGAATGCCTTCTCGCATGCCCTGACCAAGAAGCTGCGCCGGACCGGTGAGCGCCGCGACCTGTCCGAAGACGATCTTGTCTTTGAAAACCCCGTTTTCGGCGGACGCCGACCCGCTTGAAAAAGCGAAAACGAGAATTGTCGCCAAAAAAGCGGAACGTGCAGGCTTCACCATGTCGAGGCTCCTCGCGTTGCCTGCGACGAACGGCACGAGCAGGCGTTCCTACAGGGTGATCGTTTTGATTAAGAGGTTGCGATGGTTAAAAAACTTATAAAGGGGTGCTTGTTTCTGCGCACCCATAGGCCGCAACCTATTCGACATCCTCCACGCTCTCCGGCCCGCCGCCGAAGGTGCGGCGGGCGAGCTCCGCTTCCATGAAGCCGTCGAGATCGCCGTCGAGCACGCGATCGGGGCTGGTGCTGGTGTGGCCGGTGCGCAAATCCTTCACGAGCTGATAAGGCTGCAAGACGTAGGAGCGGATCTGGTGGCCCCAGCCGATGTCGGTCTTCGCCGCCTGCTCGGCCGCCGCCTTTTCCTCGCGCGCCTTCAGTTCCCGCTCGTAGAGTTTCGCGCGCAGCATGCGCCAGGCCTCGGCGCGGTTCTTGTGCTGCGAGCGGTCGCCCTGCGAGACAACGGCGATCCCGGTCGGGATATGGGTGAGTCGCACGGCGGACTCGGTTTTGTTGACGTGCTGGCCGCCCGCGCCGCCGGAACGCATGGTATCCACGCGCACTTGCGATTCATCAATGTCGATTTTGATGTCGTCGTCGACGACGGGATAAACGGTCACGCTCGAAAACGAAGTGTGCCGCCGGGCGTTCGCGTCGTAAGGCGAAATGCGGACGAGCCGGTGCACGCCGGACTCCGTTTTCAGCCAGCCATAGGCGTCCTTGCCCTTGATTTCGATCGTGGCGGACTTGATGCCCGCGCCCTCGCCGTCGGTGCGGTCGAGCACCGAAACCTTGAAGCCGTGATCCTGCGCCCAGCGCATGTACATGCGCAGCAACATCTCGGCCCAGTCCTGGCTTTCGGTGCCGCCAGCGCCGGCATGGACTTCGAGATAGGTGTCGTTGGCGTCGGCCTCGCCGGACAAGAGCGCCTCGACCTGACGATGCGCGGTCTCGTCGCGCAGCTTCAGGAGCGCGGCTTCCGCCTCCTTGATCACGCCCTCGTCCTTCTCGGCTTCGCCGAGCTCGATGAGCTCAATGTTGTCCTTGAGCTCTTGACCGATACGCGTAAGCGCACCCAGCTGCTCGCCGAGCGAGGTGCGCTCCTGCATCAGTTTCGACGCTTTTTGCGGGTCGTCCCAGAGCTTGGGGTCTTCGGCGAGGCGGTTCAGCTCCGCCAGCCGCTTCTCGGCCTTGTCGACGTCAAAGCGACCTCCTCAGCAGCCCGAAAGACTGCTCGATCTCTTCGACGATTTTCTGCGTTTCCGCGCGCATGATTCTGACTTCCTCGCGGATTTTCTTAGCAACCTTCGGGTGAAAAGCAAAACCTAACCTTGTCATGCCGGGCCGTCGGGAGCAAAGCGAGCCGCGGCGCGGACGAGACCCGGCAATCCATGACGACTATCGGCGCGGACCGGGCTTCACCATGGATCACCGGGTCTCGCAGCAGCGACCGTTCGCTACGCTCACGGGCCGCTGCGGCCCGGTGATGACGGTGTTGGTCCGATCCCTAAAATTTTAATTGATGCTTCACGGGCGGGAAACTTCTCTCTCCTAGGCTCGCGCGCCACACCATGCGAGCCCCCATGCAGCACCGAGACATTCCCGCGCTCGAAATCCGCGGACTGGCGAAACGCTTCGGGCGCCCGGCCGTCGACGGCCTCGATCTGACGGTCAGGCGCGGCGAATTCTACGCGCTCGTAGGCCCGAACGGCGCGGGCAAGACCACGACGCTCCGCATGGTGGCGGGGCTGCTCAAACCCGATGCGGGCGAAATCCGCCTCGCGGAGATTGACGCACTCAAGGATCCGGTCGCCGCGAAAGCCGTGCTCGCCTGGGTCTCGGACGAGCCGATGATCTACGACAAGCTGACGCCCCTCGAATATCTCGAATTCGTCGCCGGGCTTTGGCAGGTGGATGCGAATGTCGCGGAAGCGCGGGCGCATGAGCTTCTCGGCTGGCTCGGCTTGAGCGCGCATGCGCATGAGCGCTGCGAAGGCTTCTCCAAGGGGATGCGGCAGAAGGTGGCGCTCGCGGGGGCACTCGTGCACGAACCGAAAGTCATCATTCTCGACGAGCCGCTCACCGGGCTCGACGCCGGTTCCGCGCGGCAGGTGAAAAGTGTGTTGCGCGAACGCGTGAACGCGGGCGGCACGGTCATCATGACCACGCACATTCTCGAAGTCGCCGAGCGCATGGCCGACCGCATTGGCATCATCGCGCACGGGCGGCTGATCGCGGAAGGAACGCTCGACGAGCTTCGCGTCCGCGCACGCGGCACAGCGACGCTGGAAGACACGTTTCTCACCTTGGTCGCGGAACAGGCGGCTGCGTGATAGTGCGCAAACCTAGAAGCTCGTCATGGCCGGGCTTGTCTCGGCCATCCACGTCTTTGCTGCGGGAAGAAAAGAAAGGCGTGGATGCCCGGCACAAGGCCGGGCATGACAGGAAGAAACAATGAGCGCGCCTGCCACCACCGTCTGGTTCGCCGCGCACGAATTGCGTCTTGCCTGGCGCGACTGGCTTTCGATGATGACCGGCGGCAAGCGAAGCCGCATGGCTGTCGCCTTCTTCGCGCTGATTGGATTCGTGCTGTTCATGCACGGCATGGCGGTGCTAGGGCTCCGCAATGTCGCCGATCCCGGCAGTGCCCCCTCCAAGGCGGCGCTGATTCTCATTTCCGGCTCGGCGCTGCTTTCCTTCGCACTGATGATCTCGCAGGCGATGGAGTCGGTGACGCGCGCCTTCTACACGCGTTCCGATCTCGACCTCATCCTCTCCTCGCCTGCCTCGGCGCGGCGCGTCTTCTCGCTCCGCATCGTGACGATGGCGGCGGGCGCAATTTTGATGGCGCTTCTTCTTGCGGGTCCGTTCATCAACGTGATGGCGCTCTGGCATGGTGCGCGCTGGCTCTCGGCCTACGGCGTCGTGCTCTCGATGGGCGCCGCCGCGGCGGCGCTCGCGGTCGGCTTTACGGTCGGGCTGTTTCGCACGATCGGCGCGAAACGCACGCGGCTCGTGGCACAGATCGTGGCCGCCGTGATCGGCGCCGGTTTCGTGATCGGGCTGCAGATCGGCGCGATCCTGTCATACGGCGACCTTTCGCGTTTTGTTTTTCTGCAATCGGATGTGCTTGCCGCGCATCTGCCGGATACGACAAGCGCCCTATGGCTTCCGGCTCGCGCGATGTTGGGCGACGTGCACGCGCTCGCAATCACCTTCATCGCCAGCATGACGCTTCTTTTCGCCGCCGTCGCGATTTTCGCGCCGCGCTTCGGCGATCACGCGGTTGCGGCGGCGGGCGTTTCGTTCGAGGCAAGAAAGCGATCATCGCGCGCGGGCTTCCGGAATCTTTCGCCGGATCGCGCACTGCGGCGAAAGGAATGGGCGCTCTTGCGCCGCGACCCGTGGCTCGTTTCGCAAACGCTTATGCAGATTCTCTATCTCGTGCCGCCCGCAATCCTGCTCTGGCGCAATTACGGCGACGGCGCGGGCGCGCTGCTTATTCTCGTTCCGGTTCTCGTCATGGCGGCGGGACAGCTCGCGGGCGGGCTCGCGTGGCTTGCGATCTCCGGCGAGGACGCGCCCGAACTCGTCGCCACCGCTCCTGTCCCGCCGCGCTTCATCATCCGCGCCAAGATCGAAGCCGTGCTCGGCGCCTGCGCGCTCGTCTTCGCGCCGTTCGTCGCGGCGCTCTTTCTCGCCTCAGCCTATGAGGCGGCGATCACAGCAGCGGGCGCTGCCATCGCGGTCGTCGCCGCCACCATGATCCAGCTCTGGTTTCGCGCGCAGGCGAAGCGCAGCCACTTCCGCCGCCGTCACACCTCGTCGCGCGTCGCGACTTTCGCGGAAGCCTTCTCCTCGATTTCCTGGGCGGGTACGGCGGCGCTCGCGGCGAGCGGAAGTATGCTTGCGCTCTTTCCTGCGAGCATCGGATTGGCGGTTCTCGGCGTGTCGCGTTTTATGAGCCCGAAGCAGGATCGCTAACGCAACAGCCCGTTCTCGATCAGATAGCGCATCACGCCCGGATGGATATAGCCGGGATTGGGCGCGGCCTTGACCGTGTTCGCGAGCGTCGTCTCCTTCGCCTGCGCGAGCTTCTGGCCGATGAGCGGCTCGGCTTTATGCAATGCCCGCGCGATCCGATACGCGACATCCATGTCGAGCGTTGAGCGTGCGAGCACGAAACTCCACGAGCCGACGGAATGCACGGGCTCGCTCTGCCCCGGATAGCTGTTCGCGGGCATCGTCACTTCCTTGAGAAACGGATGCTTCTCGCGGATCGCTTTGATTTCGCTGGCCGAGGGCGCGATGAAACGCGCGCCGCCTGGCGAACTCATGAGCTTGGTGAAGCCCGGCCAGCCGACGCCGCCGCCCCAGAGCGCCGCGACGCGGCCGTCCTGCACCATTTCCGGCCCGTCGCCCGCCTTCTCGAGATAGACCGCCTGAAAATCCTTATCCTGATCGAGCCCCATGCCGTCGAGCACATAGCGCGACAGGATCACGAGGCCGGAGCCCTTGGCGCCGAAGGCGACGGGCTTGCCGACAAGATCCTTGATCGACTTCGCGGGGCTGTCGGCGCGCACGATGAACATGCCGGCGGTCGAATACATCGCGGCGATGATTTTCAAATTCGTCGGCTTCCGATGTTTCGAGCCGACGAAAGCGTCATGCGCCGCCTCGCCCTGCACGAGCCCGATGTCGAGCTTGTCTTCCTCCAGGAGCGGAATGTTCTCGGTGCTGCCTTTGGTGTTTTTCGTCTCGATGAAAAGCGAGGGATCCGTTTCGTTGATCGCCTCGGCGAAGGCCTTGCCGTAAAGCGGGAAGCCGCCGCCCGGCGTCGCGGTGCCGAGGACGACCGTGGTCTTTTGTTGCGCGTGCATTTCGCCTGCATATAGAAAAACAGAGGATGCCACGAGCAGGGAAATTACCGCCAAGGAAGGCTTGCGCATAAACGCCTCCGCACGTCATGCCCGGGCTCGTCCCGGGCATCCATGATGACTTCCCACGTAAACCGCACTGCATCATGGATTGCCGGGTCAAGCCCGGCAATGACAAAAGAAAGAAAGACGCGCTACATCGGCGGGGTCGTCCCGTTCACGCCGACATTGATGCCCGCGGTTTCGAACGTCCCGTCGGGCAACTTGGCCGCATTCGGGATCACGATCCTGACGCCCGGCTTGAGATCGTCCTTGCTCGCGGGAACGTACGTGACGACCGGCGCCGTCGGCGGCACCGTGATTTTCTTCTCGCCGCCCTTGTATTTGACCGAAAGCGTCCTGCCGTCCTGCCCGACCTCGGCATCGACGACGGTCGCGTTCGTCATGGTGTTCTTCGGCCCCATGTCGAAAGAACGGTGCCCTTCCCCGGTGCCGCGCATGTTTTCGGGGAAGACGTGCACTTCGAGCGCCTTCAGGTTGCCGTCGGGCGTCGGAACCGCGGCGGAGCCGACATAGGAACCCGGCTTGATGCTATCGAGCGAAGTCTTCGTGATGCCGTACACCTTCGCGTCGGGTTTCGGCTTTACGCGGAGTTCCGACCCGTCCCGCGCCTTCACCACCAGTGTGGAACCTTCGACTTTTTCGATTGTGCCGCGCACGCGCGTCGGGGCTTGCGCAAAAGCGATCGGAAGAATGGCGAGAGTGAAGACTGCTGTGAGCGCGACGCGAACGGCGTTTTTCATCACGATCTCCGAAATGTGCGAACGAAATTGAACGGGGACTCGAATAACGAATCGCCGTGGCGGAAAAATCGTTCCGCTTTTCAAAATTTCGTGCGGTGGGAAAGTTCCGTCACCACAACCCGTGCGGGCCGCGGCCGAGCTGGCGCTGCGCTTCCGGCGAGACGCCGCCGCCATAGGGATTGCCGGTGTCGTCCGAAAGCCCGATCACGGAGTACGCGTCAGGCGGCGCGGTGCCGGGTTTGAAGGCCTCCAGGATCACCTTGTCGTCGTTCGGACCCGCACGCAAACCAGTACGCGCGTTGATGCGGATGAGCTTGATCCCAGGCGGAACGCGGAACGGCTGCGCCGGCGTGTCAGCGAGCGCCTGTTTCATGAATTCTTTTACGATCGGCGCCGCGTTGTGGCCGCCGCTCACGCCGCGGCCGAGATGGCGCGGCTTGTCGTAACCCATGTAAGCGCCGACAACCATTTCCGGCGTGTAGCCGATGAACCAGACATCCTTTTCGTCGTTCGTCGTGCCGGTCTTGCCCGCGATCGGGCGATTGAGGTCGCGCATGATGGTCGCGGTCCCGCGCTGCACGACGCCTTCCAGGATCGACGTGACCTGATAAGCTGTCATCGGATCGAGCACCACCGGGCGCTTGTCGACGACCGTGGGCTCGGGCTGGTTCGCCCATTTGTCGGCATTGCAGCCGATGCATTCGCGCTGATCGTGCTGATAGATCGTTTTGCCGTAGCGGTCCTGGATGCGGTCGATCAAGGTCGGTTTGATCAAACGGCCGCCGTTATCGAACATCGAATAGCCCGCGACCATGCGCATCACGGTCGTCTCGCCGGCGCCGAGCGCCATCGAAAGGATCGGCTGCAGATTGTCGTAGACGCCGAACTTCTTCACATATTCGGCGACGAGCGGCATGCCGACGTCCTGTGCAAGGCGCACGGTCATGACGTTACGCGACTGCTCGATGCCGAAGCGGAGCGTCTGCGGGCCGTAGAATTTCTTGGCGTAGTTTTCGGGCTTCCACGGCGGCAGGCCCGGACCCTGATTGATTTCGATGGGCGCGTCCAATACGACCGTGGACGGCGTGTAGCCGTTGTCGAGCGCCGCCGCATAGACGAACGGTTTGAAGGAGGAGCCGGGCTGACGCATCGCTTGCGTCGCGCGGTTGAACTGGCTCTCGTCGAAGGAGAAACCGCCGGACATCGCGAGCACGCGCCCCGTCCACGGATCCATCGCGACGATAGCGCCTTCGACCTCCGGCACCTGCCGTAGCCGCCACTGGCCTTCGATCGGCTTGCCGTCCTTGCCGGTGAGCGGCTCGACGTAAACGACGTCGCCTGCCTTCAGCACCTGCGTCGCCTTGGTAATGGCCTTCCCCTTTTCGGGGCCGTCCGACCACTTCGCCCATTTCAGCCCGTCGAGGGGAATGATGCCGGTTTCGCGCTCCTTCGAGACCTGGCCGGAACCCGTGCGCTGCGGCTGGATGCCGATTTTGACCTGCGTGGCGTCCGCGTCGAGCACGACCGCGAGCTTCCAGCTGATGTCGTTCAGGGCGCGCTGTTCGGCGAGCTTCGCGCCCCAGTCGCCGGAAATGTCGATCGTCGCCGGCGCGCCGCGCCAGCCTTTTGCCTCGTCGAACTTCACGAGGTTGTCGGCAAGCGCCTTCTTGGCGATCACCTGCAATTTCGGATTGAGCGTGGTGCGGATCGAAAGTCCGCCTTCGTACAATTTTTTCTCGCCGTAACGCTCGTAGATTTCGCGGCGGACTTCCTCGGCGAAATATTCGGCGGAGAAGATATGCGCGCCGGTCGGGCGCGGCGTCACCTTGAGCGGCGCTGCGCGGGCGCGCTTGCCTTCCTCCGGCGAGATGTAGCCGTTCTCGACCATGCGATCGATGACGTAGTTCCGCCGCTCGACCGCGCGGTCATGCTGGCGGAAGGGATGCAGCGAGGTCGGCGCTTTCGGGAGCGCGGCGAGATAAGCCGCCTCCTCCGTGGTCAACTCGTGCACCGACTTATCGAAATAGATGAGCGAGGCGGCGGCGATGCCGTAGGCGCCGAGGCCGAGATAAATTTCGTTCAGATACAGTTCAAGAATTTTGTCTTTCGAGTAGGCGCGCTCGATACGGATCGCCAAGAGCGCCTCCTTGATCTTGCGCGTGAGCGAGCGCTCGTCGCCAACGAGGAAGTTCTTCGCGACCTGCTGCGTGATCGTCGACGCGCCCTGCGGGCGGCGCTTGCCGTAGTTCTCGATATTGCTGAACACGGCGCGAATGATGCCGACGGGATCGATGCCGCCGTGATCGTAGAAATTCTTGTCCTCGGCCGAAATGAAGGCCTCTTTCACGAGCTTCGGCACGGCCTGGATCGGAATATAGAGGCGGCGCTCCTTGGCGTATTCGGCGACGAGCGAGCCGTCGGCGGCATGGACGCGGGTCATCACCGGCGGCTCGTATTTCTGCAGCGCCGTGTAGTCCGGCAGATCCTTGTTGTAGTGGAAGATCACCATGGTGACGGCAACGGCGCCCACGATGAACATGATCGCGCCGAGCGCGAACATGAACCCCAGAAACCGCATAAAAATACGCATGCTTGTCTTCGTCGGATGGGCCGCGGAGCCGTTTGTCTGCCAGAGGTGGGACGGAACTTACACCACGCCCCCTGCTTCGCCTCAAGCTATGGCGAAAACAAGGGCTGAGGCATCGAATCGAGCTTATTTTCTACGGAAAGCTCTATTCCGTCATGCCCGGCCTTGTGCCGGGCATCCACGCCTTCTTTAGCCGACAGCCCGTTAAGACGTGGATGGCCGGGACAAGCCCGGCCATGACAAGTGGATGACCAGCGTTACACCACGTGGAAAATCGCGAGCGCCAGCACCGCCTGGGCGACGAAGCCGACGGCGAAGGCGAGCGTGCGCAGGACCGGAATGCCGAGCGTGTAGATCACGACATAGGCAAGCCGCGACCAGAAGAACGCCGCCGACGCGAGCACGGTCGTGCGATTTGAAATCTCGAGCTGAGCGAGCACGAGCACGAGAAGTCCGAAAATGACCAGATTTTCGATCGTGTTCATATGCGCGAACAAGAGCCGCGTCGCCCAAGGCGAATGCGACTTGTCGCGCGGCGACGGGTTCGCCATCGCGCCCATGAAGCCGCGAATGGAAATGCGATCGAGCATATACGGAATCCACAACAGCCCGGTCAAAATGGTCGTCAGCGCGAGCCAAAACAACTCCAGCTTCATGCAAGCCTCCCTTTTCGGCGTCCCGGCCCCGGCGCGACCGGCTGCCCCGATTCCGGTCATGCTATCCCGTTTTTCGGGCCTGCGGCGAGAGGGATGTGGACGGCGTTCAGAGAGGCGAAAATGCCATCAAGCCCAAGTTCGAAAGAGAGGGCCGTTCAGCGTACCGAAGCCACCGCCGAATGCTCGGCGAAGAAGCTGTCCACGGAAGCCGCGATCGAATCCGCGACCTTGTCGCGCCAGGCGTCGGAGGTGAGGTTTTTCACGTCCTCGGCGTTCGAGACATAGCCGAGCTCGACCAAGACGCTCGGCACGTCCGGCGCCTTGAGCACTACGAAGCCCGCAGAGCGCATCGAATCCTGATGCAGCAGGATGCCGCCCGATTTCATCTGGCCGGCCAGCGTGCGCTGGAAGAGCGATGAGAAATTCTGCGTCTCGCGGTGGGTCAGATCGTAGAGGATGTTCACGATGTCGTCGCTCTGCTTCGAAAGATCGAGCCCGGCGATGAGATCGGCCTTGTTCTCTTTCTCCGCGAGGCGCGCGGCTTCGCGGTCGGAGGCGCGGCTCGACACGGTGTAGATCGTGGCCCCGCGCGCGTCCCCTTCCCGCTTCGGGATGTAGTCGGCGTGCAGCGAGATAAAAAGCGAGGCCTTGTTCGCGCGCGCGATCGCGACGCGCTCGTTGAGCGGCACGAAGGTGTCGCCGGAGCGCGTCATCACGACCTTGTAGCGGCCCGTCTTCATCAATTTGTCGCGCAGGATTTTTCCGGTCGCGAGCACGATGTCCTTTTCGTCCTCGCCGTGGACGCCGGTCGCGCCCGAGTCGATGCCGCCGTGGCCGGGATCGATCACGACGACCGGAATCTCGCGCGGCGCGGGCGGCGTTTCGCGGACGGATTTCTGGCTTACCACCGCCGCGACCGTCTCAACGGGTCTCACGGCTTCCGCGTTTTTCTTGAATGTCGAAGCGTCCGTAGGGACGAGATCGACGACGAGCCGCGCGGGCTGATCCTCGAATTCGGTCTGCACGAAGCTCTTTTCGATTTTCACCGGGCCGTGCGCATCTAACACGATCCGCGCCTTGCCGCGGCCGATCTGGCCGTAGCGAAACGCCGAAATCAGCCCGCGGCCCGCACGGCCGGAATTCGCGGGGAGATCGAAACTCACATCGGGAAGATCGATGATCACCCGATAGGGATCGGCGACGGTATAAGCGGAAATCTCGACTTTCTTGGAAAGGTCGACGACGAGGCGCGTGCGTTTCTCGTCGCCGCCGAGCCGCGCGTCGAGCGCGACGGTGCCGGGACGATGAATTTTGGATGTCGCCGCCGGTGCGGGTGCCGCGGCGACTGCTTTCGGCGCGGCATAGGACAAGCTTACGCCCGCGCTCATCAGAACGCAGACCAACCCGCACGCCGCTACGCACGTCCACCGACGCATACGCCACACCCACAACTACAGGCAAGCTACAGGGCTGTGGTTAAGGGGTGGTTGCTATCCCGTGCTGTCCATGCCCGGCCC
>JAJPHK010000033.1 GCA_021325315.1 Alphaproteobacteria bacterium | reverse complement strand
CGCCCCTTCCGCCATCCTGCCTCGCGCTGCGCAGGACTGTTGTTGCGGCAGCAGGGGCGGTCAATTGCATCTACGCAGCCAGATGTCCTTGCAGCCAGAAAAGCCCACGCACATCGCTACCGGAGAGCGGGCGTTCGCCGGTTCGCCACACATGATCGCTGACATAAAGATCGATATCGATGTCCGTTGCATCGGTATCCCTCAGCCTTGCAACGGTTAGTCTGAGTTTAATGATACGCCTGTCGAAGGCATCAAAGGCCTCGACCATCTTTACGGGACCTTGGAACTGATATTCATCAGGCGCGTATGCGTCTTTGGGAAGCAACACGGCCGCCCCTTCCATACTGACCTCGATCGGGTCGAGACTATCGGGCTGATCTGTCTTCGCGCGCATCACGCGGATCGTCTCCGGGTTGGTTATGAGAACAGGCTCGGGATGAATAACCTCAGCGGTATAGGCCAATCCGGCAAGAATAAATTCGGCCTCCGATCCAATATGCAGGCGCCGCCGGTTTGCATAGAAGCGGGTATCAAAAAAAGTCAGATCAGGACCGTCGCCCCCGGGCAGGCTGGCCTTGATCCACGCTTCGATACCGTTCTGCCAAGGGAAGATTTGTTCGATCAACAGCCGATGACGAACGCCTTTGACCGCGAAGGGATAGCCCGACACCAATACGAAGTTCGTTTCTGCTGTCTTTCTGGAGATCAGCGCAAGTCCACCTAGCGGCGTATCCGGCCACGCAATACCCAGTGTTGTGCTGTTGGGCGAAGAGCCGTCCGTGCGCGGATCGATTAAGCGTCCGCGTTCGACCATTATCGGCAACCAACGGTCTGTTACTCGCTCACCCACGAGGCCTTGCCAGTGATTGCCGTGTCCTTCGTGCGCCATGGGTCGTCCCCCTCGCTTGTACGATTTCGACTATGGCACGCGCGGCTATATGGGTCGAACGAGAGGGGCGGACACGAAACAAGCGAATTGCTGTGAGAAAATGTTAGAATATAATTTTTCCCCAAACATCCTGCCGCGTGGTGGAATCGCGGCGTAATTGGGATGGAGGAGGCGCCTATGACCCAAACGGTTCTCATCCTTGTCGCCCGGCTTGTCTTTGCAATCGTCTTCGCCATGGCGGCCGCATTCAAATTTGCAGGGATGGAAACGACGGCGGGCTACATCGCCGCGGCGGGCTTCCCAATCCCGATGGTGCTCGCGTGGTGCGCTGCGCTTCTCGAAACCGCGCTCGTGATCGCGTTCTTGACCGGCGCATATTTCTCCGAGGCGGCGCTGATCGCGGCGGCCTATGTCGTGTTCCTCGGTTTTGCCTTTCACGGACCGTCGCATTGGGAAGGCAACCAGATGGAATTCGGCGCTTTCATCAATCATTTCGTCTTCATGGCCGGCTTGTTTTTCGCGGCCGTGCACGGGCCCGGCGGCAAGTGGGCGATGCGAGCCGGTGCGCTCTGGAAATAGCTGCGGCGTTCATTTCGGCTGGCTAGCTTCCAAAATCCCGGAAGACCCGCGCACCGGCATCGTCATCGCCGCGACGCCAGCGATCACGCACACAAGCCCGATCCATGCGGTGGGGCTGAGACTTTCACCCAGAAACAGGACGCCGAGCGCGACTCCGATCGGAACGCGCAAATAGGCCTGCGCAGTAGTGCCGACGGAGCCGAGCGTGTGCAGGAGCCGGAAATAGATCACGAAGGCGAGCGCCGTCGAAAACACCGAGAGTCCCAGGAGCGCGAACAGCGATTCTGTTGACGGCGAGAGCGTCCAGGGCCGCTCGAAGCCAAGACTCGCCGGAATGAGAATCGCCGCGCCGCAAAGAAGCGAGCCCGCCGCTGGCATGATCGGATCGAGCCCCTTGAAATTTTTTCCGAAGATCGCCGCTCCCGCGTAGCAGATGGTCGCCGCGACGATCGCAAGCTGCGCCGCAAATTCGTGCCCGATGCCGCCGAGCGCCTCGACGCCGAGGATCAGGCAAATGCCGGCGATCCCGGCGATCACGCCGAACAGCTTGCGTGCGGTGACGGGCTCATGGCGCGTAATCAGCGCCGTCAATAAAAACGTGAAGATGGGCGAGGTGGAATTCAGAATGGTTGCGAGCGCGGCGTCCGTGATCTGCTCCGCCCAGGCGATCAACGTGAATGGCACGACGCTGTTCAGGCACGCCTGAAACAGGAAACGCCGCCAGGTCGCGGCATCGGAGGGCAGCCGCAATCCCCGCCAGCGGATAATCGCGAGCAAGATTGCGCCCGCAATCAGTGTGCGCGCGGCGATGAAGGTGATCGGCGGTATCGTCGCAACTCCGACCTTGATGAAGCTGTAGGACGCGCCCCACAACGTGGAAAGCGCAAGCAGAAGCAGCAGCTCTTTCGGAAGACTTGCTTGTTGCGGCATGCGATTCACGCTTTCCGACAACTCTGGAACGGCTTGTACTTGAATTGACTTGTCATGGCCGGGCTTGTCCCGGCCATCCACGTCTTAACAGTCTCGAAACAAGAAAGACGTGGATGCCCGGCACAGGGCCGGGCATGACGCTAGAGAGGCATCGCAATTCAGCTGAAAAACGCTCTAGCCTGCGCGGCGCGGCGAATGCTTCGGCCGCGGCCGAAATTTCAGGCGGTCTTGATCGCGCGGATTTCGCCCTCCTCCATGCCGATCTCGCGAAGCACGCTTTCGGTATGCTCGCCGAGCGAGGGCACCGCATCCATGCGCGGCGAGAAGCTGTCGATGTCGTGGGGCATGAGCGCCGGCATTTTGCCCGCGGGCGTTTGCACGTGCGTCCAGCGTTTTCTCGCCATGAGCTGCGGATGTTCCCACACGGCCTTCAAGTCGTTCACGCGGCCGCTTGCGATTCCCGCGCGCTCGAGCCGCGCGGTCGCTTCCTCGGTCGAAAGCGCCTTCAAGGTCGAGATGATAATGGGCTCCAGGAAGGGCCGCTCTTTCATGCGGCCGTCGCTTCCGGAAAAGCGCTTGTCGTTGGCGAGCTCGGGCCGCTGCAAAACCTTTTCCGCGAAGGCCGCCCACTCGCGGTCGTTCTGCAAGCCGAAGAGCACCATGCCGTCTTTCGTCTCGAACGGCCCGTAGGGATAGATCGTGGAGTGCGAGGCGCCGTTGCGCGCGGGCGGCGAGGCGCCGTCGAGTGCGTAATAGAGCGGGAAGCCCATCCATTCGACCATCGCCTCGAGCATTGAGACGTCGATGTGGCTGCCTTTGCCGGTTTTCCCGCGCAGGAGAAGTGCCGCGAGAATCTGGTTGTAGGCGGAAACGCCGGCGGCGATATCGACGATCGAGACGCCCGCCTTCACGATCTCGTCCTTGGTGCCGGTGACGGAGAGAAACCCGCCTTCGGCCTGGATCAAGAGGTCATAGGCCTTCTTGTCGCTCCACGGCCCGTTTTCGCCATAGCCGGAGATCGAACAGGTAATGAGACGCGGATGGCGCTTGCGCAATTCTTCAGAGCCGAAGCCCATACGCGCGCAAGCGCCCGGCGCGAGATTTTGCAGGAACACGTCCCCGCGCGCGACGAGCTTCGAAAGCGCTTCGCGCGCCTTTGGTTGCTTGAGATCGAGTGCGACGCTTTCTTTTGATCTGTTGCACCAGACAAAATGGCTCGAAATTCCCCGTGCGCGCTTGTCGTAGGCGCGCGCGAAATCGCCGCCGTCCGGCCGCTCGATCTTGATCACGCGCGCGCCGAGATCGGCGAGTAACCGCGTGCAGTAGGGGGCCGCGATCGCTTGTTCGATCGCGACCACAAGAATTCCGTCGAGCGGCCGTATCATCTTCCCCATGCCTTTTCTTAGCATCTCTGCACCCGCCGCGCCGAATGATAAAGTGCGGCGACGCCGGACCGGCAGAAAAAGGGGAAGAAGATGAGTGAAACGCTGTTCGAAAAGGGCCTGAAAGTGCGCCGCGAAGTGCTGGGCGCCGATTACGTCGACAAGTCGCTTGCGAACGCCGACGACTTCATGCGCCCGATGCAGGAATACACGACAGAGTGCTGCTGGGGGAAAATCTGGACGCGCCCCGGCCTCGATCGCAAGACGCGCAGCATCATTAATCTGGCGATGCTTTCCGCGCTCAACCGGCCGCACGAATTGAAATTGCATGCGAAAGCGGCGATCACCAACGGCCTCACGAAAGAGGAAATCGCCGAGGTGCTTCTGCAGGTGGCCTGCTATTGCGGCGTGCCGGCCGGCGTCGACAGCTTCCGCAACGTGCGCGAGGCGCTGAAGGAGGCGGGGATATAGTAACTGTTGCTTGTATTTGTCATGGCCGGGCTTGTCCCGGCCATCCACGTCTTAACGGCAGCTAGACAAGAAAGGCGTGGATGCCCGGCACAAGGCCGGGCATGACGGAAGAGAGCGCGACGCGCTCACTCAATCGGCAGCACGTTGGTGTATTTCACCTGCTCGAGCGCGAAGCTCGACTCGATCGAGGCGATGCCTTCGACGCGGGTGAGCTTCTGCTTGAGGAAACGTTCGTACGCCGCGAGGTCCTCCACCACGACGCGCAGCAAATAGTCGCGCGGGCCGGTCATCAGATAACATTCCAGCACTTCCGGCCAGCGCGCGACGAGCTTTCCGAAATTCGCGAGCATCTGCTGCCGCTGGCTCTCCAGTTTCAGCGAGACGAACACGCTCACCGGAAGGCCGACGCTCTGCTGGTCGACCACAGCGACATAGCGCTTGATCACGCCTGCTTTCTCCAAGAGCCGCACGCGCCGCAGGCAAGGCGAGGGCGAGAGGCCGACCTTTTCGGAAAGTTCCGCAAGGCTCATGCGCCCGTCGGCCTGCAGGCTTTGCAGGATCTTGCGGTCTATGGCGTCGAGTTTCTGCGTTGGCATAAATCACTCATATAATGATAAATAATAGTAAAAACTACCAACATGCTCTGGTATAGCACAAAATACAGCAAGAATTGCTCTATTTCGTGCAGATAATACCCTCGCAGCCGAGGAGGCGGACGCCATGCGCGGGCAGAAGGACGATCTCGCCATCCTGCGCGAGCTGGAGAAGAAAGTGCTCTGGCTCGCGACCTGGATGATTCACAACGCCAATCATCTGCGCGAGCACGCCGATGGCCTGAAGGTCGGCGGCCACCAGGCCTCCTCCGCCTCGCTCGCGACGATCATGACCGAGCTCTATTTCGACGTGCTGAAGCCAGAGGACCGCGTCGCGGTGAAACCGCATGCGAGCCCCATCTTCCACGCGATCCAGTATCTCCTCGGCAAGCAGACGCGCGAGAAGATGGAGAACTTCCGCGGCTACAAGGGCGCGCAGAGCTACCCTTCGCGCACGAAGGACACCGACGACGTGGATTTCTCGACAGGCTCCGTGGGCCTCGGCGTCGCGCAGATTTTGTTTTCGTCGCTCGTGCAGGATTATGTGCGCGCGCACGGCTGGGGCACGTCGCGCCGCGAAGGCCGCATGATCGCGCTCGTCGGCGACGCGGAACTCGACGAAGGAAATATTTTCGAAGCGATACTGGAAGGCTGGAAGCAGGGACTCCGGAACTGCTGGTGGGTGATCGACTACAACCGGCAAAGCCTCGACGCCGTTGTGCACGAGGGCCTGTGGGCGCGCTACGAAAATCTCTTCAAGGCCTTCGGCTGGGACGTCGTCATTGTGAAATACGGCTCGTTGCAAGAGGCCGCTTTCAAGGAACCGGGCGGCGAAAAGCTGAAAGCATGGATCGATAACTGCCCGAACCAGCTCTACTCGGCGCTCGTCTTCTCCGGCGGCGCAGCCTGGCGCAAACGTCTTCTCCAGGAAATCGGCGATCAGGGCGACGTCACGGCGCTGATCGAGCGGCGATCCGACGAGGAACTCGCGCGCCTCATGAACAATCTTGGCGGGCACGATCTTCCCGCGATGCTCGACGCGTTTCACGCTGTCGATCACGACCGGCCGGTCTGTTTCATTTGTTACACGGTGAAAGGCTTTGGCCTGCCGATCGCGGGCCACAAGGACAATCACGCGGGCCTGATGACGCCCGCGCAGATGCAGAGCTTCCGCGAGGCGTTGAATGTGCGCGAAGGCCATGAATGGGACCGCTTCGAGGGGCTTTCGCTGCCGGAAAACGAGCTTCAGGAATTTCTCGCCCGCGTGCCCTTCGCGCAAGGCGGCGAGCGCCGCCTGAAAGCGCCGCGCGTCGAAGTGCCGGACGAAATCCGGCTCACGATTCAGCCAGCCATGTCGACACAGGCGGGCTTCGGCGCGCTCTTGAACGAAATCGGCAAGCGCGACGACGACTTCGCACGCCGGATTGTGACGGCGTCGCCTGATGTGACCGTCTCCACCAATCTCGGCCCCTGGGTGAACAGGCGAAAGATATTCGGCCGGGTCGCCGCACCCGACACTTTCAAGAGCGAGCACATTCCCTCGACCTTCACCTGGGAATTCTCGCCGCAAGGCCAGCACATCGAGCTCGGAATTGCCGAGATGAATCTCTTTATTCTCCTCTCGGCGCTGGGTTTGTCGCATTCCATCAACGGCGAACGGCTCCTGCCCGTCGGCACACTTTATGATCCGTTCATCGCCCGCGGCTTGGACGCGCTGAACTACGCCTGTTATCAGGACGCGCGCTTTATCGTCGCGGCGACGCCTTCGGGGATCACGCTTTCGCCGGAAGGCGGCGCGCATCAGTCGATTGCGCAACCTTTGATCGGCATGGCGCAGGACGGCCTCGCTGCCTTTGAGCCTGCTTTCGTCGACGAGCTTTCGGTGATCCTGCCGTGGGCGCTTTCCTATATGCAGAAGGAAGGCGACGGCGAAGCTTCGGAAAAGAACTGGCTTCGCGACGAGACCGGCGGCTCGACTTATCTCCGTCTCTCCACGCGCCCCATCGAACAGATCGCGCGCGAGCTTACCCCGGAGCTGAAACAAGGCATCGTCGACGGCGGCTACTGGATGCGGAAGCCCGGGCCTAACGCGCAGGTCATCGTGGCCTATATGGGAGCGGTGGCGCCGGAAGCGATCGAGGCGGTCGGCTTGATGTCGGAAGACCGCCGCGATGTCGGGTTGCTCGCAATCACATCCGCCGACCGCCTGAACGCCGGCTGGACCGCCGCGCAGCGCGCCCGCGAGCGCGGGCTTGTGCATGCGAGGTCATTAATCGAGCGCCTGCTCGCGGACGTCCCGTCCCATTGCGGCATTGTCACCGTGCTCGACGGCCACCCTGCGACGCTCGGCTGGCTCGGCGCCGTGCACGGTCATCGCGTGCGCTCGCTCGGCGTCGAGCATTTCGGTCAGACCGGCACCATCGCTGATCTCTATAAGCACTACGGCATCGACGCGAACGCGATCGTGGCGGCCGCGCAGGCGATCGCGCCGGGGCGGCCGATCCGGTATCTGCGGCAGGTATAGTTCATTCGTGTCCGGGCTTGTCACCCTAGTCGGGTTTACCCGACTTGGGCTTTATAATATCGAACGCAGGCATGCCCGAGTTCGAATGCCATCCCGATCAGCAAAGTACTGCGTCCCCAGGATGCCCGCGACAAGCGCGGGCATGACGGAGTAGGGTCTCTGCGCTGATCAACCTGCAGGAATAAAATGTCGGAGAAATTGGACTACACCCGCCTCGCGCCGCCCGCGCCGGAAACCTACACGCCCGAACAGAAGAAAGCCGCCGAGGAGTTTCTCGCGCTCCGCAAGGAGCCGCCCTTCGGCCCCTTCGGTCTCCTGCTGCACAGTCCGGAAGTGATGAGCCGCGCGCAGCAGCTCGGGGAATATCTCCGCTACCGCTCCTCAATAGGGAAGAAACTTTCGGAGCTCGCGGTGCTGATTACCGCGCGCGAATGCTCGCAGGATTACGAATGGTTCCTGCACCAGCCGATCGCGGTGAAATCCGGCGTCAAACAGGAAATCGCCGACGCGATCCGCGACGGCCGCCGCCCCGAAGGAATGAGCGAGGACGAGGCGCTCGTCTACGATTTCTCCATCGAGCTGCACCGAACCAAAAACGTTTCCGATGACCTGTATTACCGCGCGCTCGACCGTTTCGGCCCGCAAGGCGTTGTCGATCTCGTTGGCACGAACGGCTATTACACGTTATTGGCAATGCAACTGAACGCGCACAGAATGCCGCTGCCGGAGGGCGCGGCCGTGCTGCCGAAGCTCGCCCGTTGAGACCGGAGGGAAAGGCCATGCGTGCTGTTTCGCGAACGGCAATTTTCGGAACTGTGTTGATGTTTTGCAGCGCCGCCGCGGTCGCTGACATCTTAAAGAAGGAGCCGCCGATGGGTGCGCTCAAGGAAGGCCAGCGGGTTCTTGTCGATGATGGCTCATGTCCTGCCGGTCAAATCAAGGAAGTGATCGGCGGCAATCACATCAAGGTCGGCGGCTATAAGCGGGTTGAGCGCCAGCGGCGGTGCATTTCGCGCTGAGCTATTGTTTCGCCAGCGTCTCCGCGAAGCGATAGCACTGGCTTTCATCGCCGGTGAAATGGATCGCCTCGATCGTGTCGCCTTTCATGTAGGCCTGCACGACGCATTCCTGGTCGTCGCCGTCGGCATCTAATGTCCACTGCTTTTTCCAGATCACGACGCGCTTGCCGAATTGCGTGCGCTCTTCCGTCGGTTGTCCGAGTTTCGCGGTCGCGGCCGAAAGCGGCTGGCCCTGCAAGGGCGAAAGCTGCGCCCGGATCTGGCTGAACGGCAGCCCGCAGCCGAAAAGCGCAAGGCCGCAGGCGAGCGCGGCGACGTTTCGGACGTTTCCCGCGAATCTGTCCCCCATTCGCGCAGCATAGCATTTGCTGCGGCGAAATTCCGCGCGCTTTCCTGGAACCGCGCGGAGGGAGGAGGCGTTCGGCTTAAGAAGGAAGAGAAAAAGGAGGGCGTTTTCCTGCAAGGAGAATGCGATGAATCGTCACAAAGCTCGCCACAATCGGCATGTCACGGCGGACTTGCATCCCGCGATCTGGAAAACCGCCGTCGGGCTCGCGCTCTGGTATGTATTCGCGGCATGGTTGTTCTTCGCGAGCGCCGGTTATCAGATATTCGCTCTGGTGATGGTGAGTTTCGTAATCTTTGCCGCGATCGGAATTCCCGGCGCCGTTTTCCTGACCCGCCGCAAGTTCATGCGAACCCGCATGCGCGCCGAAGACCCCGAACCCGGTTCGCTGCGCGCTTGGCTCGCGAGCGATTTCGAAACCTGGCAGGCACGGCTTTCAAGCGAGGAAGCGGCGGTGCAGATTCTGCTTCCGCTCGCGGCGGTTTCAATCGGCCTGACCGTGCTGGGGACCGCGATGCTTGTCGCTACGGCGTAATTCTGCGCGATTGAGAATATTTGCCGCAATTAGGAATAATCCGGCGCGGATGGGAATATAATCTAGACCGTTGCGGAAAACGCCCGGTTTTCGGGGCTTCTTCGCATTTCATGCGAATGCCGCAATGGTACCCTATATTTGTTTGGATCCCCAAACCGGCTGCAGAACGGCGCCTTCGCGCCGAACGATCCGCTTTGGGCATTCGAGCAAAGCCATGTTGGACGTAACACCCCATACTTTCGTGCCGGCCGAGCCGGTCACGATTAACCCCGACCCCGCGAACTTTCCCATCAAGGGAAAGAGCGTCTCCGTGCGCGCGCTTCTCGTCGGCGACCGCATCGACGTCGCCGCGCTCGAGCGCGACGAATCGCTGAAAACGATTTCAAAGCTGCCCCTTGCGTTTCCGGCGGGCGAGAACGGGCTTGCGGTCGTGTTCCGCTACGGCGTGGTTGTTTTCATCGGCCTTGCGCAGCCCGAAGAAAGCGAAGTGTTGAAGAACTTGAAAGGCCGGATTTCCGGCCCGTTCAAGACGCGCGAGCGCGAGGATGAAACCGCGACGATCGAGATTTCCGTCGAGCGGGAGGATCAAATCCCCGCGGGCGGCCCCATCTATGTACGGGATCTTGCCCTGGAGCGGCTGCTCCTCGTTGCCTATGCGCTCGCCGATTCGGTCGTGCTCGCGCGAGACGAAAAGGAAGTCGCCTCGGTGTTCGATACGATCGAGCCCTTCGCGGCCGAACTCGCCGCGACCGGCAAGACGCCGGGCGGCCGCCGCACGATTCTGAAGCTGATCGGCGAGGCGCTTCTCGTGCAGCATCGCGTCTCGGGCCGCGTCGCGGTCGCGGAAGATCCGGACGTGCTCTGGGACCGGCCCGACCTTTCGCGCCTCTACTCGCGCTTGAAGGACGAGTACGAGCTGAAGGAGCGGGTGGAGAGCCTGAACCGCAAGCTCACCGTGATCTCGGATACGGCGCGCGCGCTCACCGACATGAGCGACACCGAGCGCTCGTTGCGGCTCGAGTTGCTGATCGTAGGATTAATCGCATTCGAGATCGTGATTACGATCGGGCAGCTTTTGGTGGGGAAGGTGGGTTAAGTGTCGTCAATCGACCGGTGTAAGCGTCGACAAACCTCGTCTTCTCCTAAAGCGGAAAAGTTGATGCCCTTAATATTTAAGAGGCTGGGGCTGTACTGAAATACATCCTCTTTGGATACGTCCAGCCATACTGGCAGCAATATTTCGTTCTTTTCTAGGATTTCGCGGCTGAAAACAGAATCAAATTCTTTTTTAGTCCAACCTCCGTTCGAGAAAAAATTTTTGCTCAGTAGTAGAACGCATTTCTTACATTCTTTCAGGCCTGTTTCTATTTTCTGTCTCAGATTATCACCCACCTTCAGAGAAAATTCGTCATACCACACAGGGCATTGCATCCGCTCAAGACCGGTCGCGATTTTCCGAGCAACTTCCTTATCGCGAGAATCGTGAGAGATGAAAGCTAGTGGCTTCGATTTCTTTAGCCGTTGTTCGGCATAGGCATTCGTTCGAAATTGAACCGCGTGTCCCAATTCTCGCGCAAATTTCTTTAATCGCTCCATGTCGTCGTTAGACAATTGCTCTTCTGCATATATAAAAATTCTTTTGGAGGATTCGAGACTTTTCATGGAAATCCATTCGGGATCCCCAAAGTATTGTGCATCT
>JAJPHK010000197.1 GCA_021325315.1 Alphaproteobacteria bacterium | reverse complement strand
TCCGTCAGCGAGCTCCTCGCGCCGGTTCCTAGTGACCGGAGGCGGGGCCCCATGCCGTCCCGGTGCCCCGTTGCGAACGGAGCAGCAGGCGCCGGACCTTTCCCCGCTACCCAAGACGCCTCATGAGCGCGCCCCTCGGCGGGAAAGGGTGATAGGAATATAATCAAGCACAGAAAAGGTGTCAAGCGGCGTAAAGTCGGCTGTTTATTGCCCCCGCTTGGCGGCGCTTGCGAAGCGCCTTGCTTCCTCGGCGGCGTGAAAGAGGGCTTTTGCCTTGTTCACGCATTCCTGCTGCTCGGATTTCGGGTTGGAGTCGGCGACAATTCCGGCGCCAGCCTGGACGTACATTTTGCCGTCCTTGATCAGCGCGGTGCGCAGCACAATGCAGGTATCCATGTCGCCGGCGGCGGAGAAGTAACCGACACAGCCGGAGTAAATCCCGCGTTTTTCTTTCTCCAGTTCGTCGATGATTTCCATGGCGCGGATTTTCGGCGCGCCGGAAACGGTGCCGGCCGGAAAGCCCGCGATCAGTGCGGACAAGGCATCGTGTTTTTTCGTATCTAGATTGCCCTCGACGTTGGAGACAATGTGCATCACGTGGCTGTAGCGCTCGATGAAAAACCGGTCGGTGACTTTCACCGTGCCGATTTGCGCTACCCGGCCGACGTCGTTGCGGCCGAGATCGAGCAGCATCAAATGCTCGGCGCGTTCTTTCGGGTCGGCAAGCAGTTCGTCTTCGAGCGCCTTGTCCTCGTGCGGCGTCGCCCCGCGCGGGCGCGTGCCGGCGATCGGGCGCACGGTCACCTTGCCGTCGCGGACGGTGACGAGAATTTCCGGGCTCGATCCGGCGACGGAAAAATCCGCGAAGTTCAGGAAATAAAGATAAGGCGCGGGGTTGGTGCGGCGTAGCGCGCGATAAAGCGAAAACGGCGGCAGCGGAAAAGGCGCTTCAAACCGCTGTGACAGCACGATTTGAAAGGCGTCGCCGGCGAGAATGTATTCTTTCGCCGCGAGCACCATTTTCTCGTATTCTTCGGGCGCCGTGTTGGATGTGGTCGCGATCTTGAGCGGGTCGAAATCCGGGGTTGCCTCCTGGCTCGGCAGCGGCTTTTCGAGCGCATCGACAACGGCGGACAGCCGTTCGAGCGCGCGCGCATGCGCCGCTTTTGCGGTGACGCCGGCCGCCGGCCGGACCGGCGTAATGACCGTAATCGCGTCCTTCACGGCATCGAATACGACGATGAGCGTGGGGCGGATCAAAATCGCGTCGGCAATTCCTATGGGGTCGGGATTCGGCTGCGGCAGTTTTTCCATCAGCCGCACCATGTCGTAGCCGAGATAGCCGAAGACGCCTGCCGCCATCGGCGGAAGCGAATGCGGCAAATCAAGCTTCGATTCCGCGACGAGCGTACGCAACGCGGCGAGCGGCGGCTCGCCGCAGGGCTCGAACGCGTTCGGATCGTTCATCGCATTGCGATTGATCTCTGCGCGCTCCCCCTTCGTGCGCCAGATCACGTCCGGATCGAGGCCGATGATCGAGTATCGCCCGCGCACGGCGCCGCCCTCGACGGACTCGAACAAAAACGTATTCGGCTTGCCGCCGGCAATTTTTAAAAAAGCGGAGACGGGCGTCTCCAAGTCGCCGACGAGCGTCGTCCAGACAAGCTGCGCCTCGCCAGCGTTGTAGCGCGCCGTGAAAGCGGAGGCGTCGGGCAAGGTTTCCATGGCCAGGTCAGTATTTGTCGGCGCCGGTGATCGAACGGATCACGGATTCATTCACGGAAAAGCCGAGGTCGTTCTGAACCCGGCGGATATATTCCGTGACAAGATCTTCCTGAATGCCGCTCGCCAGAGCCGTATCCGCGTTCGCCGTTTCGAACGTCGCGACCGGCGTTTTCACTTCCGTTACGCGATAGACGATACGTCCGACGCTGTCCGGGGTTTCCAGAACGCCGTTCTTGCCTTCGGGCGTATCGAAGATACGCGTGATGCTCGCGACGTCGAGCCCCTCGACCGCCTTTCCGCGCACGAGCTTGTCGCGATGCGCGACCGAGATACCGGGCGCGGCCTGCGCAAAGGTCTGACCGGAGTCGAGCTTGGCCCGGATTTCGTCGGCACGCGCCGCAAGCTTTTTCCCGACCGCTTCATCCTTCCAGCGCTCTCCGACCAGTGTGCGCACCTCGTCAAAAGGCCGCTCATGCGAAGGGGTGATGGAAACAACGTCGAACCAGACATATCCGTTCTGGGAACGCAGATCGATCGTATCGTTGTCGGTGCCGACCGGCGCGCGGAAAGCGGCCGTCAGAACGTCGGCATTCCCAAGAACGCCGTCGAGCTTCGTGCCGTCGGGTTTTCGTCCGCTCCGGTCTACGGCATCGATCGTGACGAATTTCAGTTTCAGCTTGCTCGCAATTTCGGGAACGGGAGAGCCGGCGGCGCGCTCGTCTTCGATTTTATCGTGCAAGTCGAGGATTTCCCGGCGCGCCTGCTCGGAAACGGCCTCCTTGCGCAAATCGTTCTTGACGGCCTCAAACGGTTGCTCGACCGAGGGCTCGATTTTTTTTACGCGAAGAATGACCGTGCCGAAGCGTCCTGTAACGGGCGCGCTGGCCTGATTTGCCTTGAGCGAAAAGGCGGCGTCCGCGACCGCCGGATCGAGAATATCGCGCTTCGTGACAAGCCCGAGCGAAATATCCTTCGGCGAAAGCTTCATCTCCTGCGCAAGCGCATCGAAGGAGAGGCCGGAAGTGAGGCGGCTTGAAGCAGCCGCGGCGTCCTCGGGTTTCTGGAACACGATCTGGTCGACTTCACGCTTCTCCGGTGTGGCAAAACGGTCTTTATGGTTCTCATAGATTTTCTTGAGCTCGGCGTCGGGCATCTCGATCGAAGCCGCGACCACGTCCGGCGTCAGCACGATCATCTGCAGCTTTCGGTATTCGGGCGCGCGGAAGAGCGCCTTGCGCTCGTCATAGAACGCCTTGAGTTCTTCGGGCGTGGGCTGCGGCACGGCGCCGGCCTGATCCTTGCCGAGGGTCACGAAATCGATGCTTCGCTCCTCGCTGCGGTAACGGCGATAGGCATCGCTCATTACTTTCGGGACCGTGACGTCGCCCGCGATCGCTTGTCCGATCTGCTGGCGCAACATGGTGCGGCGCTGGTTGGCGATATATTGCGCTTCGTTCATGCCGTTCGAACGCAGCACCAACAGAAAATAGTCGTGGCTGAACCCGCCGGGTCCCGCGAATTCCGGCGACTTCTCGATCTTTTCCGCGAGCATCTTGTCGCTCACATTCAGCCCGAGCTTTTGCGCCTTCTGGTCGAGCGCCGCCTCGCCGATCATTTCCGCGAGAATTTGCCGATCAATACCGAGCGCGCGCGCCTGCTCGGGCGTGATCCCGCGGCCGAGCTGGCGGTTGAATTGCTGCATCCGCTCGGAATAGGCGTTGCGGAACTGCTCGGGCGTGATCTTCAGGTTGCCGACCTGGACCGCAGTCCCCGCGCCGAAATTGCGGAAAACGTCGGCGATGCCCCAGATCACGAAGGCGATGATCAGCAGGCTCATGAAGAACTTCACAAGCCATCCGCCCATTTTTCCACGAAATACATGCAGCATTCGTCAAGTCTCGGTCATGCGAGGGAAGAATGGCGCGGATAATAGGGATAGGGGCTTGGCCAAGCAAACGCCGGGCGCCTCGAATTTGCGCGGTTCGAGCGGGTTTGCTACCCGCTAATGGGCAGAAAATCAGGCGAAAACCACCATGCGGCGTCCTCTCGTGGCCGGAAACTGGAAGATGAACGGCCTTGCGGCGTCGATCGTCGAACTCGACCTGATGATCAAAGACTGCCCGGCCACGCTCGCCGCCAGGATTGATCTTTTGGTCTGCCCGCCGTTCACCTTAATCGAAGAATTCGCGGCCGCCGCCGCAGGCTCGAGCGTGATGATCGGCGCGCAGGATTGTCATCCGAAGCCGTCAGGTGCCCATACGGGCGACATCTCCGCCGAGATGCTCAAGGACAGCGGCGCGCGCGCCGTTATTGTAGGCCACTCGGAACGTCGAGCCGACCACGGCGAACAAGACGCGCTCGTTCGCGCCAAAGCCGAAGCGGCGCGGCGCGCCGGGTTGATCGCCATAATCTGCGTAGGTGAGACGCTCGCCGAGCGGGAAGCGGGGCGAACCCTTGAAGTCGTAGGCCGTCAGCTCTCGGGCTCGGTGCCTGACGGGGCGACGGGCGAAGAGGTTGTGATCGCCTATGAGCCGGTCTGGGCAATCGGTACCGGGAAAACCCCCACGGTCGCGGATATCGCTGAGGTGCACGGTTTGATCCGGCGGGAACTGTCGGCCCGGTTTGGCGAAGCTGCCGGACAATCGATCCGCGTCCTCTACGGGGGCTCGGTGAAGCCAGAAAACGCCCGGACGCTGCTTCAGGCCCAGGATGTAGACGGGGCGCTAGTTGGCGGCGCAAGCCTGAAGGCCAGGGATTTCCTCGCAATTGCCGAGGCTTATCTTTAATTTTCAAAGCAAATTGGCCAATCGTTAATGCCCGTTAGAGATTCTTTCGAAAGTACATGAAGGCCTTACATCAAAGCTTCAGCAATGCTCGTTTTTCACGGAAGGCTTGAAAAGACCGCTTTCGCTTCCCATTGATCGCCGGAGGTGGCCAGCAGCGCCATCATCGTGTATTGGACGCACGAATTCGCGAGAAAGCCATGCAAACCGTTCTGATCGTCATCCACATCTTCGTCGTGCTCGCCCTGATTGGCGTCGTCCTTCTACAAAAATCGGAAGGAGGTGCGCTGGGTATCGGCGGCGGCAGCGGTTTGATGACCACGCGCGGCAGCGGCAACGTGCTCACCAAAGCAACGGCGATTTTGGCTGGCGCGTTTTTCCTGACCAGCCTTCTCCTGTCGGTGGTGGCAGGTCTTGGGCGGCAGGGTTCGATCTTTCAGGGTGGCAGCACGCCGGCGAACCAGACTGCGCCGGCCCCGGGGACAGGCGATTCCGGCAAGAGCATCCTCGATCAGCTGAAACAGCAGAGCGTGCCTTCGGACACGCCGGCGCCAACGGGTCCGCAAGTGCCGCAGTCGAAGTAATTGCCGCAATGAAATCAGCCAAAGGGCCGGGAAACCGGCCCTTCCGCTTTTTGGGCTTGTGGAGGAAGGATTTCCCCCTCGTCGAATCAGTTTTCGGGGGCTAGAGGTTGAATCCCATGGCGCAATCGATTTTCAGCCGGGGCGGCGTGGTCGCATGAAAATCTCCCACATCATCTGCACCCGAAACCGCGCCGAGCAACTGCGGACAACGTTCAGGACGTTCAACATTCCGCAGATGAAATCGCATCAGATCGAACTGGTCCTCGTCGATAGCGATTCCACCGACGACACCGTGAAGGTCATGGAGGAGTTCGCCTACGCCTATCCGAAGACCAGGATCGTGAAGGCCGGAAAAGGTCTAGGGCGAGCGCGCAACGCCGGCATCAATGCCGCCAAGGGCGATCTCATCGCCTTCACCGACGACGACTGCTACCTCGACGATAATTACCATCAGGCGCTGCGCTTGCAATTCTCCGAGCCGCAACAGTTTCAGTACGGCATGGGGCAGATTCTTCTTTTCGATCAAGAGGACGACTCCCGGATCGCGAATGCGAGGATCGATCGCATGGCGATCATCAAGCCGGGCACGGCGCTTCCCACCGGTACTTTCCAGGGCGCGAATATTTTTTTCCTGCGCGAAGTGTTCGAGAAGGCGGGGTTGTTCCGCGACGACCTCGGGTCGGGGACGCCGTTTCCGTGCGAGGACATCGAATTTGCCACACGTTGCTCGCTTGCGGGCTTCACCGGCGTGTTCACGCCCCTCGTCAAAGTTTATCATCATCACGGCCGCAAGGCGGGGAGTAAGGAAGCGGAGGACACCGTCATCGGTTACGTGATCGGACGCGGCGCCTATTACGGCAGCATGATCATCGACGGCCGTACCGAAGCCTGGAAGCTTTGGCTTGCCACCACCTACACGCAAGGGAAGCCGCCGTCTCGCACCGTATTGCAGCGGATCGAGCGCGAATTCCGGGGGGCCGCGGATTACATTCGTTTCCGGCTGGAGCAGGGCGATACGCCCGGCGTTGAGCCGCCTGCGGAAAACGCAATCCAGGATAGCGCAGAAATTCGCTCGCCAAAGCCCGCGCAAGCCGCTAAGGGATAAGTCCCATGGCGCGGTATATCTTCATCACCGGCGGCGTGGTCTCCTCCCTCGGTAAAGGTCTCGCTTCGGCCGCTCTTGGCGCGCTTTTGCAGGCGCGCGGTTACAAGGTGCGGCTCCGGAAGCTCGACCCGTATCTCAATGTCGATCCGGGGACGATGTCGCCGTATCAGCACGGCGAGGTGTTCGTTACCGACGACGGCGCGGAGACCGATCTCGATCTCGGTCACTACGAGCGTTTCACGGGGCGGCCTGCGACCAAGCAGGACAACATCACCACCGGCCGCATCTATCAGGAAATTCTCGCGAAGGAGCGGCGCGGCGATTATCTCGGCGCGACCATCCAGGTCATTCCGCATGTCACCAACGCGATCAAGGATTTCATCCTGGAAGGGAACGACGGCGTCGATTTCGTGCTGGTCGAGATCGGCGGCACCGTCGGCGACATCGAGGGCTTGCCGTTCTTCGAGGCGATCCGCCAGCTCGGCATCGAGTTGCCGCGCTCCCACGCGATTTATATTCACCTGACGCTCTTGCCTTACATCCCGAGCGCGGGCGAATTGAAAACGAAGCCCACGCAGCACTCGGTGAAGGAGCTGCGCTCGATCGGCATTCAGCCCGACATTCTTCTGTGCCGGACCGACCGCGAGATTCCGAAAGAGGAGCGCCGGAAGCTCGGCTTGTTCTGCAACGTGCGCGAAAGCGCCGTGATCGAAGCGCGCGACGTGGACAATATCTATTCCGTGCCGTCGAATTATCATGCGGCCGGACTCGACCGCGAAGTGCTCGCGGCCTTCGGCATCAACGACGCCCGCGAGCCGGATCTTTCGAGCTGGAAACGGATCGAAGAGCGCGTGCGCAACCCGGAAGGCGACGTCACGATCGCGATCGTCGGGAAATACACAGGCCTCAAGGACGCCTACAAATCGCTGATCGAAGCGCTCGCCCACGGCGGCATCGCGAACAAGGTAAAGGTCAAGCTCGACTGGATCGAATCGGAAATCTTCGAACGCGAGGATCCGGCGCCGTTTCTGGAGCACGTGAACGGCATTCTGGTGCCCGGCGGCTTCGGCCAGCGCGGCGCGGAAGGGAAGATCAAGGCCGCACGTTTCGCGCGCGAGCGCGAGGTGCCGTATTTCGGCATCTGCTTCGGCATGCAGATGGCGGTGATCGAGGCCGCGCGCAACCTCGCGGGCGTCAAGGACGCGAACTCCACCGAATTCGGCCCGACGAAGGAGCCGCTTGTGGGGCTGCTTACCGAGTGGATGCAGGGCAACGAATTGCAGCGCCGGCAGGTGGGCGGAAATCTCGGCGGTACGATGCGGCTCGGCGCATATCCGGCGATACTTTCAAAAGGAAGCCGCGTGTCGGAAATCTACGGCACGACGGATATTTCCGAGCGCCACCGCCACCGCTACGAGGTGAACACGCATTACAAGGACCGGCTGGAAGACAAGGGCATGCGCTTTTCCGGCATGTCGCCCGACGGACTGTTGCCCGAAATCATCGAGTATCCGGATCACCCCTGGTTCATCGGGGTGCAATTCCATCCCGAGCTGAAATCGCGGCCGTTCGAGCCGCACCCCTTGTTCGCGTCGTTCGTGGGTGCCGCGGTGGAGCGGAGCCGGCTGGTTTAACGCAACAATCCCCCAAAGCCTGCGGCTGTCACCAGAAGCCGGCCGGTCTCGGTATAAAAGAAGAAAAAGATCGCGGCCGCGAGGATGACCAGCACGCTGCCCAAAATCCGCACATTCATCGCTTCCCCCAAGGTTGCCCGATTGTAGCCAATGGCTGTGCGCCGACAAAGCCATGCGCAGGCCGGGCGAAATGCGCTAAAACAAACCATGAGCCGGGGGATCGACCACATCGTTCATGTCGTGCGCGACCTCGATGCCGCGCGCGTTCTTTATGAACGGCTTGGCTTCCGCGCCGGCGCCGAGAACGCGCATCCCTGGGGTACGCGCAATCGCCTGGTGCAATTCGAGGGATGCTATATCGAGCTCCTCGCGATTTCCGATCCCGATCTGATGCCGCGCGTGCCGCCTGGGACGTATTCGTTCGGCAACTTCAACCGCGAATTCCTGGAAAGCTGCGGAGAAGGGCTTTCGTTCCTCGTTCTGCAGTCGCGCGATGCCGGCGCGGACAAGAAAGCATTCGATGAGGCGGGATTTGGCGGCTTCGGGCTGATGAATTTTTCGCGCAAGGCGGTTCTTCCGGATCTCACGGAGACCGAGGTTTCGTTTTCGCTTGCCTTCGCGCGCGATCCGGCTTCGCCGCATGCGGGCTTTTTCACCTGCCAGCACGGGACACCTGAGCGCATCTGGTTTCCGGAATTGCAGCGACACGCCAACAATGCCGACGGCATCGTGGCCGCCGTGTTCGTCGCGGACAATCCGACCGATCATCACATTTTCTTCGAGGCGTTCACCGGCGCGCGCGATATTCGCGCGACATCGCTGGGGCTTATGGTCGAAACGCCTCAGGGCGATATCCTGATTTATGACAGACGCGGCTTTTACGACGTTTTCGGCGTGGAAGGGCCGGCCGACCGCGGAGCGCGATTGGGCGCGATGATCGTTCATGTGCCGGATCTCGTAGCCGTGCGGAAGCGCCTGAAGGCCAAGGGCATGCGTCCGCGCGATATTCACGGGCGGCTCGTTGTGGGCCCGAGGGAGACGGCCGGAGCGGTGATCGCCTTCGAATCCGCCTGATACCTGCGTTTTCAACAGATATTCATTAAAAGTGAAATTTCACTTTGAACGAATTTTCCGGATACGGTAGACAGGCGCATGGAAACCCACCCGCTCGCGCGCTGGCGCAAAACCAACAAGAAAACGCTGAACGAGCTTGCCGAAGCCGCAGGTTGCGCGGCCTCGCATCTTTCGCAGATCGAAAGCGGGAAAACCAATCCTTCGCTGAAATTGATCGCGAAACTGAAATCGATCACGAACGGCGCAATCGATGCTTCGCATTTCATGCCACAGGACAGCGCCCCTTCTGCGCGACCGCATGTCACGGTCGGCAAGGTCAAATTCGGCAATGACCTGCCGCTTTCGATCATCGCCGGCCCCTGCCAGATGGAAAGCCGCGAGCATGCGCTGGAAGTCTCAACAGCGCTCGCGAAGCTCGCGAAGAAGCTGAAGATCGGGCTGATCTACAAGACCTCCTTCGACAAGGCGAACCGCACGAGCGCGAAAGCCGCTCGCGGCATCGGGCTGGAGAAGGCGATTCCGATTTTCAGGGAGATTACGGCGCAGACTGGGCTTCCGACGCTCACGGACGTACACGAAGCCGAGCAGTGCGCGCGGCTGAAGGACGTCGTCGACGTATTGCAAATTCCCGCCTTCCTCTGCCGCCAGACGGACCTGTTGCTGGCCGCCGCAAAGACCGGCTGCGTCGTGAACGTGAAGAAGGGCCAGTTCCTCGCGCCGTGGGACATGAAGAACGTAGTCGAGAAGCTGACGGGCGCAGGCAACCGCAACGTGCTCGTGACCGAGCGCGGCGCCTCCTTCGGCTACAACACGCTCGTCTCCGACATGCGCGCGCTGCCGATCCTCGCGCGCACGACCGGCGCGCCGGTGGTCTTCGACGCAACACACTCCGTGCAGCAGCCGGGCGGGAAGGGCACGTCGTCGGGCGGCGAGCGCGAATTCGTGCCGGTGCTGGCGCGGGCCGCGGTCGCGGTCGGCGTCGCGGGCGTCTTCATCGAGACGCACCCAGATCCGGACAACGCGCCCTCGGACGGGCCGAACATGGTGCCGCTGAAGCAGATGGAACCACTGTTGCGGAAATTGCAGGAGTTCGACGCTATCGCAAAACGCTAGTCGTCAGTTCCTTCCCACAACCCGCTCGTTGTCGGGTCGATCGGACAAATGGCGACACATTTGCCGCCGCGGAACAACAGGCATTGGTCACCAAGGTGATATTCGATCAAGCTATCCTCGCCAATATCCGTTGAAACGGCTATCGCGACGTTCAATCCCTCCGCAAGAAATATTGCTCGACTGCCAGGCTTGACCCAAATCCGCTCGGGAACCTCGGAATCGAACAGCGCCTGCCAGCCAGCAAGACGTTTTCTGGTTTGCTCGGAGATTGGAAAATTATCGATAATGAGATTGGGCCCGGTTGCGATACTCGATATTTTTTCAGGCAGCTAGATGCCTGAGGAACACCAATCAGGCGCGACCAAATAGAGCGGCAAATGTCCGTAGCGTTGGCGAGCTTCATCGACTTCGATCAGAAGCTGCTGCAATTCCGCTCGTTTCATGAGCCGCGCCCCCGATAAGGCGACACACCCTGATCCGGCGCCCAGAGCCCGGCGGGCAGCTTGCCCTTCTGCCAGAACACGTCGATCGGAATGCCGCCGCGCGGATACCAATAGCCGCCGATCCGAAACCATTTCGGCTCGATCGTTTTCACGATCCGCTTGCCGATCCTGATGGTGCAATCCTCGTGGAAGGCGCCGGTGTTCCTGAAGCTCGCGAGATAGAGCTTCAGCGACTTCGACTCCAGAAGCCATTTTCCCGGCGCGTAGTCGATCACGAAATGCGCGAAATCCGGCTGGCCGGTGATCGGGCAGAGGCAGGTGAATTCCGGACAGGTGAAACGCGCAAGATAATCGGTATCGGAATGCGGATTCGACACGCGGTCGAGCACTGCTTCCTCGGGCGAGGCCGGGAGGCGGACGGGCTTGCCGAGCTGGAGTTTGTTCTTGCGCATTCTAGTTCTCCGGCCGGTTCATTAAACCATTCTATGAACTAATGCACATTCCGCCTTTGCGGGACGGTTTCCCTCATGTAGAAGGCCCGCATCATGACAGCCATCATCGACATCATCGCACGCGAAATTCTCGACAGCCGGAGCAATCCGACCGTCGAAGTGGACGTAGTTCTGGAAGACGGCTCGCGCGGCCGCGCGGCAGTGCCGTCGGGCGCCTCGACCGGCGCGCACGAGGCGGTTGAGCTGCGGGACGGCGACAAGAAGCGCTATCTCGGCAAGGGTGTGCAGAAGGCGGTTTCCGCCGTCGAAGGCGAAATCTTCGAGGCGCTCGGCGGTATGGACGCGGAGCAGCAGGCCAAGCTTGACGAAATCATGATCAAGCTCGACGGCACGCCGAACAAGTCGCGCCTCGGCGCGAATGCGATTTTGGGCGTTTCGCTCGCGGCCGCGAAAGCGGCGGCGGCGGCGCACGGCCTGCCGCTCTACCGCTATGTCGGCGGATCGAACGCGCGGCTTTTGCCGGTGCCGATGATGAATATCGTGAACGGCGGCGTGCATGCCGACAATCCGATCGACTTCCAGGAATTTATGATCATGCCCGTCGGCGCCCCGACATTTTCGGAAGCGCTGCGCATGGGCGTCGAGGTTTTTCAGACGCTGAAGAAAGGGCTGAAGGACGCCGGTCACAACACCAATGTCGGCGACGAGGGCGGCTTTGCGCCCAACCTGAAGGACGCCGACGCGGCGCTCGGCTTCATCATGAAGTCGATCGAGCAGGCGGGCTACAAGCCGGGCCACGACATTTTCATCGCGCTCGATTGCGCGGCGACCGAATTCTTCAAGGACAAGAAATACGCCTACACCGGCGAGGGCAAGACGCGCGACGCGAAGGCGCAGGCCGATTACCTCGCCGATCTCTGCGCGCGCTATCCGATTATCTCGATCGAGGACGGTATGGCGGAAGACGACTGGGAGGGCTGGAAGCTTTTGACCGACAAGATCGGCGCGAAGGTGCAGCTTGTCGGCGACGACTTGTTCGTCACGAACGAAAAGCGTCTGCGCGAAGGCATCGCGAAGCACACGGCGAACGCGATCCTCGTGAAGGTCAACCAGATCGGCACGCTCACGGAGACGCTCGCCGCGGTCGAAACCGCGCAGCGCGCGGGCTATCGCGCGGTGATGTCGCACCGCTCGGGCGAAACCGAAGACTCGACGATTTCGGATCTTGCGGTGGCCACCCAATGCGGGCAGATCAAGACCGGCTCGCTCGCGCGCTCGGACCGGACGGCGAAATACAATCAGCTCCTTCGCATCGAGCAGGAACTCGGAAAAGAGGCTCGTTATGCAGGTCGTTCCGCATTGAAGGCGCTTTGCTGATTTGCTTTACTTTGCCAATTGATTCAGGATCGTATTCGGAACGAAGCGAGGACCGGCATGGGGCGGTTTTCAACCATGAAGCTTAAACTCGCCGCCATAGGAATCTGTGTGGCGCTGCTTTTGGCGGTGACCGTTAATGTCGTGGCCGACTTTTGGGTGCCGCAAATCGATCTGAAAAAAACGGCTATGCCGCCGGAGGAAGCAGTCCTGCTAATTTCACCAGCCCAACAACAGAGCTTGCCGCAAAGTTTTTCGCTGCCCGAACAACAAGCTTCTGCCCCCGCGCAGCCGCAATGGAATCTGCCATTGTTCGAACTTAAATTCGACCTTCCTGCTATGAGCCGAAGCAGTTCAATGGAAGCGGTGGATTTCAGCCGCGCACTCGGCCCGAATGCGGCTTTACCGCAAGTGTTGCCGCCGGCTTTACCTGGCTCCGATCCTGCGCCAGCTATCTCATTCCGTCCAATTTTCGGTTCAAAAGCAGGTGGCCTAGAGGGGACAGGGTTAGGTGCCGCAGGCAATTTACCGGGTGTTGGTGCTGCGAGCGTCGCGACCGGTACTGCAAGCTCGCTCTTGAAGCATTGAACTGACTCCGCGTTAACGGCGGAGCAACCTATCGCGCTCCATAAGCCCTCTATGATCACGCGCACCCGATTCAGCCGCATCTTCCAAGGCCTTCTGCTGCACCTCGCGGCCGTGTCGCTGATCGGCTATTTCGCCTTCCACGCCTATACCGGCAATTACGGCCTCAACGCCCGCAAGGGATACGAGGCCGATATCGAGCGGCTCACCCGCATCCGCGACGATCTCCGCACCGAGCGCGAAGACCTCAACCGCCATCTCGCGCTCCTGCGCCCGCAGAGCATCGACCCGGACACGGTGGAAGAGCTCGCCCGCCGCGACCTCGGCTTCGCCCTCCCGAACGATCTGGTAAAGCTTTCTCCCGGCCGTTGAAACGGCATTGCGCCGTTTCGGGTTTTTACGAAACTCTCTTGCTTCATACACAGCAATGGGCCGCAGTGGCGCGCAAGAAAATTTTGCGCTAAGCCAAAAGTATGGCGGCTCAGGCAAAAGCGGCTGAAAAGCCGAAAGCGAACGGTAAATCCCACGGCGCGTCCGACTGGACCCGCGACGACGAAATTTCCGCCTATCGCTCTATGCTCACCATCCGCCGGTTCGAGGAAAAAGCCGGCCAGCTCTACGGCATGGGCCTGATCGGCGGCTTCTGCCATCTCTATATCGGCCAGGAAGCGGTCGTGATCGGCATGCAGATGGCGATCGAGGAAGGCGACCAGGTCATCACCGGCTATCGCGACCATGGCCACATGCTCGCCTGCGGCATGGATCCGAAAGGGGTCATGGCCGAGCTCACGGGCCGCAAGGGCGGCTACTCCAAGGGCAAGGGCGGCTCGATGCACATGTTCTCCACCGAGAAGAATTTCTACGGCGGCCACGGCATCGTCGGCGCGCAGTGCTCGCTCGGCACCGGCATCGGCTTCGCCAACCGCTACCGCGAGAACGGCCGTGTGTGCCTGACCTATTTCGGCGACGGCGCCGCCAACCAGGGTCAGGTGTACGAGAGTTTCAACATGGCGCAGCTTTGGAAGCTGCCTGTCGTGTACGTAATCGAGAACAACAAATATGCGATGGGCACGGCGGTGCACCGCTCGTCGGCGCAAACGGATTTTTCCAAGCGCGGCGCTTCATTCGAAATTCCCGGCGAGAAAGTGGACGGCATGGATGTGCGCGCGGTGCGCGCCGCCGGAAAACGCGCGGTCGAATACGCGCGCTCCGGCAAGGGCCCGTATATTCTCGACATGGAAACCTATCGCTATCGCGGGCATTCGATGTCCGATCCCGCGAAGTACCGCTCCAAGGACGAAGTTCAGAAAGTGCGCACCGAGCACGACCCCATCGAGCAAGTGCGTGCGCGCATTCTCGAACAAAAAATCCTGAGCGAGGACGAGATCAAGAAAATCGACGGCGAAGTGCGAAACCTCGTGAACGAAGCCGCCGATTTCGCCACCCACGACGCCGAGCCGGACGTATCCGAGCTTGTGACCGACGTATTGCGCTGAGCGGAGAGTTGCCGTGCCCATCGAAGTTCTTATGCCCGCGCTCTCGCCCACGATGGAAAAGGGTAATCTTGCGAAATGGGTGAAGAACGAGGGCGACACGGTGAAAGCCGGCGACGTGATCGCCGAGATCGAAACCGATAAAGCCACGATGGAAGTCGAGGCGGTCGACGAGGGGACGCTCGGCAAAATTCTCGTCCCCGCCGGCACCGCGGACGTCGCGGTCAATACGCCGATCGCGCTGATCCTCGGCGACGGCGAGGACAAGAGCGAATTGAACGGTGCCGTGCCGAGCAAAGCCCGGCCCGCGCCGGAGAGCAAGGAAGAAGCGGAGTCGGAGCCGCCTGTCGGCGAGAAAACCGCGCGCGGCGGCTATCAAATGCCGATACCGGCCGCGCCGAACGAGGCGCCGACTCCCGTCGAGGCTGCCGAGCCGGAGGTGCCGGAAGGCACCGAAATGGTCGAGCTCACGGTGCGCGAGGCGCTACGCGACGCGATGGCCGAGGAAATGCGCCGCGATCCGGACGTGTTCGTGATCGGCGAGGAAGTCGCCGAGTATCAGGGCGCCTACAAGGTCACGCAGGGCTTGCTGCAGGAGTTTTCCGCCAAGCGCGTGATCGACACGCCAATCACCGAGCATGGCTTCGCGGGGCTCGGCGTCGGCGCCGCCTTCGCGGGGCTGAAGCCGATCGTCGAGTTCATGACCTTCAATTTCGCCATGCAGGCGATGGATCAGCTCATCAATTCCGCCGCGAAAACGCTCTACATGTCGGGCGGACAAATTAAATGCTCGATTGTTTTCCGCGGGCCCAACGGTCCGGCGTCCCGAGTCGCCGCCCAGCACAGCCAGGATTTCACCGCCTGGTACTCGCACATTCCCGGCCTCAAGGTCGTAGCTCCATATTCTTCCGCCGACGCCAAAGGCCTTCTTAAATCGGCGATCCGCGATCCCAACCCGGTTATTTTCCTCGAAAACGAATTGCTCTACGGCAAAGCCTCTCCCGTCCCCAAACTCGACGATTTCATCGTTCCCCTCGGCAAAGCGAAGATTGCGCGTCCCGGCAAGGACGTGACGATCGTTTCGTGGTCCATGGGCATGCGCTACGCACTGGAAGCGGCGGAGGAGCTCGCGAAGAAACATATCTTCGCGGAAGTGATCGATCTTCGCACCATCCGGCCGATGGATGTCGCGACGATTGTCGAGTCGGTGAAGAAGACCGGCCGCTGCGTCACGGTGGAGGAAGGCTGGCCGCAATCGGGCGTCGGCTCCGAAATCGCCGCGCAGATCATGGAGCATGCCTTCGATTATCTCGACGCGCCGGTGAAGCGCGTGACCGGCAAGGACGTGCCGATGCCGTATGCCGCAAATCTGGAAAAACTCGCGCTGCCTTCGGTTGAGGAAGTGATCGCTGCGGCGCGGGCCGTGAGCTATCGGTGATGCCATGCTTCTCAACGGCGCGTGCCATTGCGGACAAGTCCGGATTTCCTTCGAAAGCGGCTTGCCGCTCGACGAGATCGAGCTGCGCGCCTGCCAGTGCTCTTTTTGCCGGAGCCGCGGCGCAAAGACGGTCACCGATCCGAACGGGAGCCTGACGATTTCGGCGCCGTTAGGCGAACTCATGTGTTATCGGTTCGGGCTTAAGATCACCGATTATCTGCTTTGCAGGATGTGCGGTACCTATATCGCTGCGGTCATGAACGACGGCACGCGGGAGATTGCAACCCTCAACGCCGCCGGAACGATGCTCGAAGGGCTGTGGGAGCGCGAAGCGAAACCGGTCCATCTCGAAGGGGAAACCGTCGAGGCGCGGCGCGAACGGCGGCGCCGGGGATGGACACCGGTAAAAATCGTTACAGCCGCCGCCAGGAGGCATGGATGAGCCGCTCCGAAATCGTCGAATTCGACGCGCTTGCGATTCCGAGCGACGCGCTCGAGAAGGGCGGCGTGGAAATCCTGCGCGCCTCAATTGTCGAGGGCGAGCTGCATCTCACCCTGCGCCGCTCTTTCGAGAAGCCGGAAGAGTGGGGCGGCATCCTTTCGGAAATCGTAAGCAGGATCGGACGTGTTTACGCCAACGCCGACAAGAAGTTCAGTGAAGAGGATGTGGCCGCGCGCATTCGCTCGTCCTTTGCGGGCAAGGAGATGACCGCGGCCCCTGCGAAAAAAGCCAAGCCGCAGTCGAAGAAGAAAGCTCCTGCCAAGAAAGCCGCGCGCCGGCGCAAGAAACGCTGAGGGAACAATGCCCGTCAATATCCTCATGCCCGCGCTTTCGCCCACGATGGAGAAGGGCAATCTCGCGAAGTGGCTCAAGAAAGAGGGCGACAAGGTCAAGGCCGGCGACGTGATCGCCGAAATTGAAACCGACAAGGCGACGATGGAGGTCGAAGCCGTCGACGAGGGCACGCTCGGCAAGATCGTGGTGCAAGAAGGTACGCCCGACGTTCCGGTTAATCAAGTGATTGCGGTGCTGCTCGAGGAGGGCGAGGACAAATCCGCGATCGGCAGCGTGAAAGCTCCGCCGAAAACGCCGGCCGCGCCGGAAAAGAAAGCCGAGGAAAAATCCGCGCCGAAAACTGCGCCAGCGCCTGCCCCGAAAGCCGCGGCGCCCGCTCCGAAACCCGAAGCCGCGGCACCCACGAACGGTAAAGGCCCCGGCGGCGTATTCGCCTCGCCGCTCGCACGCAGGCTTGCAAAGCAAAGCGGCATCGATCTTTCGCGCATCCAGGGCTCGGGCCCGCATGGCCGCATTATCGCGCGCGATATCGAGGGTGCCGGCAAGGAAGCGCGTACGCCGCAAGCGCCCCGCGGCGCACCAGCGCCGTTGCAAGTGCCCGGCTTGCCGTCCGACGACAAGATCAGGGCGCTGTTCGAGGAAGGCAGCTACGATTTCCTCCCGCACGATATGATGCGGAAGACGATTGCGACGCGGCTTACCGCCGCACGCATTCAGATTCCGCAGTTCTACGTGACGATGGACTGCGAGATCGACGAGCTCCTGAAGGCGCGTGAGGAAATCAACGCTTCGGCGCCGAAAGGCTCCGACGGCAAGGCGCGCTACAAGCTCTCGGTGAACGACTTCATCATCAAGGCGTTCGCGATGGCGCTGATCAAAATTCCTGCCGCGAATGTGAGCTGGCTGGAGAGCGGCATGCTCCGGCACAAGCACGCCGATATCGGCGTTGCGGTCGCGCTCGACGGCGGGCTGATCACGCCGATCATCCGGCGCGCCGAAGAAAAGACGCTCGGCGTCATCTCCAACGAGATGCGCGACCTCGGCTTGCGCGCGCGGGCCCGCAAGCTCAAGCCGCACGAATACGAGGGCGGCTCGTCGGCGATTTCCAATCTCGGCATGTATGGCGTGAAGAACTTCACCGCCATCATCAACCCGCCGCACGCCTCGATCCTCGCGGTCGGCATGGGCGAGCAGCGTGTCGTCGTGAAGAACAACAAGCCTGCGGTCGCCACCATCATGTCGGCGACGCTTTCCTGCGATCACCGCGCGATCGACGGCGCGCTCGGCGCCGAATTGCTGCGTGCGTTCAAGGAATATGTCGAGAAGCCGCTCGGGCTTCTCGCTTAGGAGGCCGTCATGGCCGAGGGCGACGCGGGGGAAGGCAAGAAAGACGGAAAATTCGCATCGTTTGCAGGCTACATTTCGCTGTTTGTCGCGGGGCTTTCGCTGCTCACTTCATTCTATCAGGGCTACCTCAATACAAGATTTGTCGAGATCGTGCAGAAGAACGTGGCCCGCGGCGAATCCATGCGCACTTGTAAGGACATCATCGACGCCTATTTCCAGATCAAGATGCGCGTCGCGCTCCTTGCCGCCGGAGGCGCAGAAGCCGATAAGCGGGAAATCGACGCGAAGAACGCGGTCAGCCATTTCGCTGCGCTCGGCACCTATCTCGCCAATCTGCAAAGCGAAGAAGCGCGCGTTCGCTACACGCATCTTTCATGGGCGCTCGAGAAGGTTGTCGCCAACGCGCGGAACACGCCGCCCGCCGATGTCGAGAAGCTGTTCGGCCCCGCGGACGATCTGTTCGCCGGTATGAACAAGGATTGCGTCCGGGTGGCAAATTCGGAATTGTAAAAGACAGGAATTCTCGTGGCAGACACCAGTTTCGACGTTCTCATCATCGGCTCGGGCCCGGGCGGTTACGTCACCGCCATTCGCGCGGCGCAGCTCGGGTTCAAAACAGCGATCGTCGAGCGGCAATTTCTCGGCGGCATCTGCCTCAACTGGGGCTGTATCCCGACGAAAGCGCTCCTGCGCTCGGCGGAAATCTATCGCTACCTACAGCACGCGAAGGAATACGGGCTTTCGGCGGAGAAGATCGGTTTTGATGCGTCGGCCGTGGTGACGCGCTCGCGCGGGGTGTCGAAGCGGCTTTCCGACGGCGTCGCGTTCCTCATGAAGAAGAACAAGGTGCAGATCATCTGGGGCGAAGCGACGATCGACGCGCCTGGCAAGGTCACGGTGAAAGAATACAAAGGTCAGCTCACGCAGGCTGCGCCCAAAGGCGCACTCGGGACGGGGAGCTATCAGGCGAAGCATATTATCCTTGCGACCGGCGCGCGGCCGCGCGTGCTTCCCGGGATCGAGCCGGACAATGATCTGATCTGGACCTATTTCGACGCTATGGTGCCAAAAACCATGCCGAAATCGCTTGTGGTGATCGGCTCGGGTGCCATCGGGATCGAATTCGCGAGCTTTTACAAGACGCTCGGCGCTGACGTTACGGTTGTTGAGATGCTGCCGCAGATCCTGCCGGTAGAAGACGAGGAGATTGCGCTAAACGCCCGGAAGCGTTTCGAAAAGCAGGGCATCAAGATCATCACAAACGCGAAGGTGACAGGCGTCGAGAAGAAGGCCGGCCAGATCACTGCGACAATCGACGATGGAAAATCAAAGCAGACGGTCACTGCCGAAAAGCTGATTTCCGCCGCGGGTGTCGTTGGGAATGTCGAGGGCTTCGGGCTCGAGAAGCTCGGCGTGAAGATCGATCGCGGCACCATCGTCGCCGACGGCTATGGCCGCACCAGCGTGAACGGCATCTATGCGATCGGCGACGTCGCAGGGCCGCCGATGCTCGCGCACAAGGCCGAGCATGAAGGCGTGATCTGTGTCGAAGCGATTAATGGCCTGAAGCCGCACGCGATCGACAAGAACAAGATCCCCGGCTGCACCTATTGCGACCCGCAGATTGCGTCGGTGGGCCTCACTGAAAAGCGC
>JAJPHK010000043.1 GCA_021325315.1 Alphaproteobacteria bacterium | reverse complement strand
CTGAAAACTGTCAAGCGCCCGTTTTCCATTCATGTAACTAATCTCGGGAAAAATTCGCGGCTGCTTCAGCGAGCCTGCCGGGTTCCATCACCGGCAGCGAGCAGCGCTCGCCCTCGCAAACGAAGGCGGCACTTTCGCCGGAAAGCGAAGCAAGTTTTTCGCGCGCAGGGTGCGAAGGCGGGAGAGCGTCGGCGTTCTTCACGCGCAGCACGGTCCGGTTCAGGAACGGAATTTTCAGCGCGGCGCCCGCGAATTCGTCTGCGCGCTTTCCGGCCGCGACGATTTCAAGATGCCGCAGCCGGAGATCGAGCGAGGAGAGAAGCGACATGTGGTTGAACAGGCTCTCGGCCGCGAAGGGCAGCAAGCCTTCGAGCAAGCGGTCGGCACGCTCGCGGTATTTGTCGTCGCCGGCGAGCAGCGCGAGCCGCACGAGATTTTGCGCCTGCAGGCCGTTCGGGTTGGGGAGTGCGTCGTCGCGCGAGAGCGAAGGCCGCACGATCAAACCTTCGGCGTCGTCGGCGGTCAGAAAATAGCCGTTCGTTTCGGAATCGAAATGATGCTGCTCCAGCGCCGCCGACCAGCGGATGGCGCGGTCGAGATAGTCCTTTTCGCCGGTTGCCTGATGGAGCGCGAGCGCGGCGCGGATCATGGCGGCGTAATCGGAAGAGAGGCCGGGGAAGACCAGCCGTTCTTCCCGCCACGAATGCCCGAGCCGATCACCCTTCGTCATTTTTTCTGCGACGAAGCGGAATGCTCTTTCGCCGCGCGCGATCCAGTCAGGCTCGGAGAGCAGCGCGCCCGCATTCGCGAGCGCCGCGATCATCAGGCCGTTCCAGTCGGCGAGCACCTTGTCGTCGAGGCCGGGCCGGACTCGTTTGGCGCGAATCGCCAATAATTTTTCGCGTAACGTTTTGAGCCGCGCCTCGTCTTCCTTGCTGCGCGGTAAACGATTCAAACGATTCAGAATATTGTGGCCTTCGAAATTGCCGTCGGCGGTCACGTCATAGTGCCGGGCGAAAAAGTTACCGTCCTCCTCGCCGAGCGCCTCGGCAATCTCCGCGCGAGACCAGATGTAGAACTTCCCTTCCTCGCCTTCGGAGTCGGCGTCGAGCGAGGACGCGAAGGCGCCCTCCTCCGTCGTCATCTCGCGTGCGAGCCAGCCGACTGTTTCGCGCGCGCGCTCGCGGAAGAGCTCGTTTCCGGTGCGCGTATAGGCGAGCGCCAAGAGCTCCAGGATCTGCGCGTTGTCGTAGAGCATCTTCTCGAAATGCGGCACGAGCCAGCGTTCGTCGACCGCGTAGCGCGCATAGCCCCCGCCAAGGTGATCGTAGATGCCGCCCTCGCTCATCCGCTCGAGCGAGCGGTTCACCACCGCGAAGTAGCGCTCCTCGCCCGTGCGCTCGCCGGCGCGCCAGAGAAATTCAAGCATGCCGCATTGGGGAAATTTCGGCGCGCCTCTGAGGCCGCCATTGATCGGATCGAACAGGCCGCCGATCCGCTCGGCAATGTTGTTGAGCTCCGGAATTCCGATTTTGACCCTGCTCTGGGCTTTGGCGCGGGTGGAGAGCTCGGCTTTGAGGGCCGCGCGGTTTCGCTCGACCTTCTCGTGCTCCTGGTGGAAGACCTTCGCGACCTGGCGGAGCACATCCTGAAAGCCGGGGCGGCCATAGGCGGCGGTCTTTGGAAAATACGTGCCGCCCCAGAACGGCTCACCATCGGATGTGAGAAACATCGTGAGCGGCCACCCGCCCTGCTCGCCCAGGAGATGCAGCGCGTTCATGTAGATCTCGTCGATTTCCGGCCGCTCCTCGCGATCGACCTTGATGTTCACGAACAGCTCGTTCATCACCGCCGCGGTCGCCTCGTCCTCGAAGCTCTCGTGCGCCATCACATGGCACCAATGGCAGGCGGCGTAGCCGATCGAGAGCAGAATCGGCTTGTTCTCGCGCTTCGCTTCGGCGAGCGCTTCCGGTCCCCACGGCCACCAGGCCACCGGGTTGTCCTTGTGCTGCAGGAGATAAGGGCTGGTTTCTTTCGCAAGGCGGTTTTCGGGCATAAGAAGTCCTTAGCATGTCACATACGATCTACGCGTTATCGAGCGGAAGGTTGCCTGCGGCGATTGCCGTGATCCGTATTTCCGGGCCGAAGGCGGGTCTGGCCCTGCAAGCACTCGCCGGGAAAATCCCCGAACCGCGCCGCGCCGCCTACGCCAAATTCACCGATCCGGATTCACGTGAAACATTGGACGACGGCCTGGTGCTCTGGATTCCCGGGCCGAAGAGCGAGACCGGCGAGGATATGGCGGAGCTGCATATCCATGGCGGCCGCGCAATTGTCGCCTCGATCTTCCGGGTGCTGGGCAAGCTCGAAGGCTTCCGGCCGGCGGAAGCGGGGGAATTCACCCGCCGCGCGCTCCTGAACGGGAAGATCGACGTCACCGGGGTCGAGGGTCTGGGCGATCTGATCGCCGCGGAGACCGAGGCGCAGCGGCGGCAGGCAATCCGGCAATTTCGCGGAGGGCTGTCGAAGAAGGTTGAGACCTGGCGGGAGAAATTGCTTTCCGCGTTGTCGCAGATCGAGGCGGCGATCGATTTTTCCGACGAGGGCGACGTGCCGGACAATCTCTTGCATGCAGCACGCAATACGGCGGCCGAACTTTTGGCCGAGATTCGCCTCGCGCTCAGGGACGCCGCGCGCGGCGAGCGATTGCGCGAAGGCTTCACAGTCGCGATCGCAGGCCCGCCGAATGTCGGAAAATCGACACTCTTAAATCGCCTCGCCGAGCGGGATGTGGCGATCGTCTCGGATATCCCCGGCACCACGCGCGACGTGATCGAGGTCGCACTCGACCTGAAAGGCGTGCCGGTGGTGCTGATCGATACCGCCGGAATTCGCGAAACGAGCGACCCGGTGGAGGCAGAAGGCGTGAAACGGGCACGGGCGCGGGCGGAAGCCGCCGATCTCGTGCTGTGGCTCGTCGACGACGATACCAATCTCGTGCCGCGCGATCCGAAGCGCGAATGGATCGTGCGCACGAAAGCGGATTTGATGACGGCAAAGCCGAAGCCGAATCAGCTCGCGGTTTCCGCCATGACCGGCGCGGGCATGGATGCGCTGATCGGGAAGCTTTCGGAGGCGGCGAGCCAGCTCGCGGGGGAGCCGGCGCTGGTCACGCACGCGCGGCAGCGCAAGGCGCTCGAGGAGGCAGGCGAACATCTGATGGCCCTGTCGAAGCCGGAGATTTCAGGACGCGAGGAACTGTTCGCCGAGGAGCTGCGCTCGGCGGCGAATGCGCTCGCGCGCGTCACCGGCAAGATCGGCGTCGAGGACGTGTTGGGCGAGATCTTCAAAAACTTCTGCGTTGGTAAATGAAAGGTTAATGCCGGCTGTTTCATGTGAAACAGGGGGCTCAGCCGTTGTCATGCCCGGCCTTGTGCCGGGTATCCACGCCTTTCTCGTCGGAGTCTGAAAAGACGTGGATGGCCGGGACAAGCCCGGCCATGACGAGTGAAATGATTCACGTGAAACGTTTTGACGCCCGGCCGAATCCGCGCGAAGAACGCGGGCATGAAATCCTTTGACGTCATCGTGGTCGGCGGCGGACATGCGGGCTGTGAAGCCGCGCATGCCTCGGCGCGTATGGGCGCGAAAACGGCGCTCGTCACCCACCGCTTCGCGACCGTGGGCGTGATGTCCTGCAATCCGGCGATCGGCGGTCTCGGCAAGGGCCACCTCGTACGCGAGATCGACGCGCTCGACGGGCTCATGGGCCGGGTCGCGGACCGCGCCGGGATTCAGTTTCGCGTGCTCAACCGCCGCAAAGGCCCCGCGGTGCGCGGGCCGCGCACGCAGGCCGACCGAAAGCTCTATGCCCAAGCGATGCAGGCTGAGATTCGGGAAACGCAGAATCTCAGCGTCATAGAAGCCGAAGTCGACGACCTGATCGTGCGCGAAGACCGCGTCGCGGGCGTGAGGCTGGTGGACGGACGTGAAGTGGCGGCGGGGGCCGTGGTGCTCACCACCGGGACGTTTCTCTCCGGGCTCATCCATATCGGCGAAAAGCAGATCCCCGCGGGCCGCGTGGGCGAGGCCCCCGCGCTGGGCTTGTCGAAGACACTCGCGCGATACGAATTCGCCCTCGGGCGGCTCAAGACCGGCACGCCCCCTCGCCTCGACGGCAAGACCATCGACTGGGACTCGCTTGAGTTGCAGGAAGCCGACAATCCGCCCGAGCCGTTCTCCACGCTGACCGAGAAAATCGAAAACCCGCAGATCGCCTGCGGCATCACGCGGACAACGCCCGCCACGCACGAAATCATCCGCGCGAATGTGCATCGCTCGCCGATGTATTCCGGGCAGATCCGGAGCAAGGGCCCGCGCTATTGCCCGTCGATCGAGGACAAGGTCGTGCGCTTCGGCGACCGCGAGGGACACCAGATTTTCCTGGAGCCCGAGGGCCTCGACGACGACACCGTCTATCCGAACGGCGTCTCCACTTCGATGCCCGAGGAAGTGCAGCGGGCGCTGGTCGCGACGATTCCCGGACTCGCCAGGGTTGAAATCAAGCGGCCGGGCTACGCCATCGAATACGACTATGTCGATCCGCGCGAGCTCCTGCACACGCTCGAGTCGAAGCGCCTCCCCGGCCTGTTCCTCGCGGGCCAGATCAACGGCACGACGGGTTACGAGGAAGCGGGTGCGCAGGGACTCGTTGCCGGACTCAACGCCGCGCGCCGCGCAGCCGGTGGCGAGGGCGTGATCTTCGATCGCGCGGAAGCCTATCTCGGCGTCATGATCGACGATCTCGTGACGCGCGGGGTCGTCGAGCCCTACCGGATGTTCACCTCGCGTGCGGAATATCGCCTTACCTTGCGCGCCGACAATGCCGACCAGCGGCTCACGCAAAAAGGCATCGATCTCGGCTGTGTGGGTACCGTGCGCCGCGAACGCTTCGGGGAAAAGATTTCGAAGCTCGACGAGGCGCGCGCCTGGGCGAAGTCCGTGTCGGTCACGCCGAACGAGGCGCAGGCCTTCGGAATCGCGCTCAAGCTCGACGGTCAGCGCAGAACCGCTTTCGATCTCCTCTCCTACCCGTCGTTCGACGCCTCGCACGTCGCGCGCATCTGGCCGGAGTTTTCGAAGTTCGAGCCGAAGGTCGTGGAGCAGCTGGAGATCGACGCGAAATACGCGGTCTATCTCGAGCGCCAGGCGGAAGACGTCGAACGCTTCCGGCAGGAAGAGGCGATGCAGATTCCCGCCGCACTCGACTACGAGAACATTCCGGGTCTTTCGCTGGAGCTCCGGCAGAAGCTCGGCACGGTGCGCCCGCGCACCATCGGCCACGCGAACCGCATCGAAGGCATGACGCCGGCGGCGCTCGCCCTCGTCGCTCTGCATGCGCGCCGAGCCGGATGAACGCGCACGATTTGTCTTCCGATCGCGCAGCCGCGCTGAAGATCACACCCGTTTCACGTGAAACGGCGGAGCGGCTGGATCGCTTCGTCGAACTCTTTCTACGCTGGCAGCGCGCGGTGCAGCTCGTCGCGGAATCGACGCTTCCGAAACTCTGGACGCGGCACATCGCCGACAGCCTGCAGCTTCTCGATCTCGCGAAAGGCGCAAAAGTCTGGGCCGATCTCGGCGCGGGCGGCGGATTTCCGGGCGCTGTGCTTGCGATCGCGCTCAAGGAAAAGCAGGGCGCGCGCGTGCATCTGATCGAGAGCGATCAGCGGAAGGCGGCGTTCTTGCGCGAGGCGGTGCGCTTGCTCGAACTGCCCGCGGAAATCCACGCCACCCGAATCGAATCAGTCGATGCGGGCGCCCTGCCCGGCCTTGCGATCGTCACGGCCCGCGCGCTCGCGCCCATGCCCGAACTCCTCGAAATCGCGCATCCCTTGCTGCAAACCGGCGCAAAAGGCCTGTTTATGAAGGGGGCAAATGTTGAGAACGAATTGACCGAGGCCACTAAATCTTGGAAGATTCTTTCGACAGTCGTCCCCAGTAAAACAGATGCGGCCGGACGGATTGTCGTCGTCGAGCAGGCTTTAAGAAAAAATTAACTACGCTTGGAAAAATAGGCCATGACCCAGCGACCCCGCGTCCTCGCTCTCGCCAACCAGAAAGGCGGCGTCGGCAAAACGACGACCGCGATCAATCTCGGCACGGCGCTCGCCGCCATCAACGAGCGGGTGCTGATCGTCGATCTCGACCCGCAAGGCAATGCCTCGACGGGCCTCGGCATAGAACGCAAGAGCCGCCGCCGTTCCACTTATGATGTGCTCATCGGCGAAGCGAAACTTTCCGACATCGTGCAGGAGACGGCGGTCCCTCGCCTATTCATCACGCCGTCGACGATGGATCTCTCCGGGCTCGAGCTCGAGCTTGCGAACGAGCGCGAACGGAACTATCGCCTGCGCAACGCGCTCCTCTCGCTCGCCGGCCCCGATCAGCCGGAAGGCTTCGGCTATGTGCTCGTCGACTGTCCGCCTTCCTTGAATCTTCTCACCATCAACGCGATGGCCGCGGCTGATTCGATTCTCGTGCCGCTGCAATGCGAGTTCTTCGCGCTCGAAGGACTGTCGCAGCTTTTGAAAACCGTCGAGCAGGTGAAATCGAATCTGAATCCGAAGCTCTCGATCCACGGCATCGTGCTCACGATGTACGATGCGCGCAACAATCTCTCCGACCAGGTCGTCGCCGACGTGAAACAGTTCATGGGCGACAAGGTCTATCAGACGATCATCCCGCGAAACGTGCGCGTGTCGGAAGCGCCGTCCTACGGCAAGCCGGTGCTTTTGTACGATTTCAAATGCACCGGGAGCCAGGCGTACCTGAAGCTCGCGTCGGAAGTCGTGAAGCGCGAGCGCGGACTCGCGGCGGCATAGAATTAATTCCTATAAGCGGAAAGGCGACCATGGCAGCGGTGGCGGATCGATCGAGACTAGGACGGGGCCTAGCGGCGCTGATCGGCGACGTGGGCGACGAGTCGGGAGCCCTGGAGCGCGCGCGCGGCGCGCGGCGGGTGCCGATCGAGCTCATCCGCGCGAATCCGAGAAACCCGCGCCGCAAATTCGCGGACGAGGAGTTGTCCGAGCTCTCCGCCTCGATCAAGGAAAAAGGCATCCTGCAGCCGATCCTCGTGCGCGGCGTGCCGGGGAAATCCGACCAATACGAGATCGTCGCCGGCGAGCGGCGCTGGCGCGCGGCGCAGCAGGCCGGCCTGCACGAGGTGCCGGTCCTGCAGCTCGAGATCGGCGACCGCGAGGCGCTCGAAATCGCGATCGTCGAGAACGTGCAGCGTTCGGACCTGAACGCGCTCGAAGAGGCGGCGGGCTACGAGTCCCTGATGGACGAGTTCAAGTACACGCAGAACGATCTCGCGCGCGTGGTCGGGAAAAGCCGCAGCCATGTCGCGAACACGCTCCGGCTACAGAAGCTGCCGCCGAGCGTGAAAAAATATCTCCAGGAAGGAAAGCTCACCGCCGGGCACGCGCGGGCGCTTCTCGCGCACGAAGACCCGGAAGGCCTCGCGAAACTGATCGTCGAAGAGGGATTGAACGTGCGCGAGGCGGAAGCGCGCGCGCAGGAGCGGCCGGCTTTGAAAGGCAAGGGCGGCCGCCGCCGGACGAAAGCGCAAAAAAGCCCGGACATCCGTGCGCTCGAAAAACGATTGAGCGACGCGCTAGGCTTGTCGGTAGAGATCGCGCAGCGCGGGCAGGGCGGCGAAGTGCGCGTGCGCTACAAGACGCTCGATCAGTTCGAGGCGCTGTCGCGCAAGCTCGCGGGAAGGCATTAGACTGCTCGTCATTCCGGATAGCCGAGCGAAGCTCGGCTATCCGGAATCCAGATACGCTAGCGAGCCTGTCTGGATTCCGGGTTCGCGCACTTCGTGCGCGCCCCGGAATGACGGTTCTTTACGCTCTCCGCGCCGGCGCCTGCTTCCCGCTCTTTGCTAACCGCAAGACCGCACGCTCGACGATGGTGCGCGCGAGGTCGAAATCCTTGCGGGCGGCGAGCGAGGCGTCGGAGAGCGCCACGATCTCGCGCGCGAGCGCGTCCGTCGTGAAGCGCAAAAGGGCGCGCTCGAATTTCGGGCGGCGGCGGAAGAAGATCGTAGGCCTCGCGTTCTCGACCGCTTCCGAGGGGCTGTCGCCCTTGTCGATCGAGAGCCGCAGGCGATGCAGAAGCGTGACGTGCCGGATCGCGGCGTTCAGAATCGCGGCGGGCGCCGTGCCCGCGGCATAGGCCTTGTTCAGCGCGACGAGCGCGGCTTCCGCTTGGCCCGCCGCGGCGCAATCCACCACGTCATCTAACGCAAGCGCGGACGCGTCGGCGATCACCGCGCGCACGTCTTCGACGCCGATGCGGGTTTTGCCGGCGTAAAGCGCGAGCTTCTCGATTTCGGTGCGGCTCGCGAGCCGGTCGGCGCCCAAGAGCGACAGGAGTTCCTCGCGCGCCTCCGGATCGATGGCGAGCCTGGAGTCGGCAATCAAACGCGCGATATCGCGCTCGGTATCGACGTAACAGGGGATCGCGGCGGCGGCGGGCGATTTCTCGCAGATCGCGCGCAAGGGCGATGTGCGGCGCAGGTCGCCTGCTTCGATCACGATCGCCGTCTGCGGCGGATTTTCGAGCACGGTTTCGAGCGCGGGCGCGAAATTCTTCCCGCCTGCCCGCACGCGAATCACGCGGCGGCCGCCGAAGAGGCCAAAGCTTTGCGCTTCGTCGATCAGGAGTCCCGGATCGGCGGCGATAGCGTCGCCTTCGAGCGGCACGACGGAAAGCGGGTCGCTGTTTTCGCCGAGCATCGCGCGCACGACGCTCGCCGCGCGCTCGCTCACAAGGCCGCTGTCGGGGCCGTAGATGAGAACGACCGGCCGGCGCGGGTCGGGGCGGGAGAGAAAGCGGTCGATCTCGCCAGCGCGCAGCGCGGTCACGGCGCCGGTGTCAGGTCTTGAGGAGGAAGTAGGAAGCGATCCTGGAGCGGATGTGCTCTGCCACGATCTGCGCCGCCTTGTTCTCGGCATCGCGGATGGCGCGGATGCGGGCATAGCGCTGATTGGTGCTGTCGACGGTGACGCGCGCGATCGCCTTGTCCGTCAGGACGAATTTGTCGTTGGCAACGTCCTTCAGCTTGTAGGTCACGTCAAGCGCGATGGTTTCCGCCTGGGAGAGGCCGGAAGCCGGATCGAGGATCGCGCTGAAATTGCTGGTCGCAACGCTGAGCTGAAGACGAAAGGGGGCTCCGACGGGGTTTCCCGCGCCGCCGGAGAGCTCGAAAATAATGTCGTTCCGCAACTGCTGGCCGACGCGGCCTTCGATGGGCGCGATCTCGACGTCCTTCAGCGCGGTGCGGAGACTGGCGCCGGTGCCGCCAATCGAGCGGTCGCCGTACATCGGTTCGAAACAGCCCGAGACAGCGAGCAACGCCGCAAGCACAACGGCACGGCGGGACACCGTGCGCAAGCTGATTTTATGAAACGACATTCACGATCCTTTGCGGCACAATGATAACACGTTTGGGCGCGCGGTTTCCAAGCTCGCGCTTGACGGGATCGAGCGCAAGTACCGCGGCCTCGATCTCCGGATTCCCTGCATTTCGGGGCACTGTCACGTCCGCACGCTTTCTGCCGTTAACCTGTACCGGTAAAGTTATGGTTTCCTCGATGAGCAGTTCGCGCTCCAGGACAGGCCAGGCCTCTTGGGAAACGAGCGTTTTATGGCCGAGCGCCGCCCAGCACTCTTCGGCAAGGTGCGGCATCATGGGGGCGGCAAGCCGGACGAGAATCTCACCCGCCTCGCGGAAGGCATAGGCGAGGTCGCCCGCGATTTTTTTGCCCGCGGCTTTCGCCTTCGCGGCGGCGTCGGTGAGCGAATTCGTCGCCTGATACACCTGCGCGATCGCGCGGTTGAAGCGGAGCCGCTCGATGTCTTCGCTGACATTGGCGAGCACGGCGTGCGCGGCCTTGCGGACGTTCAAAGCATCGCCGGAAAACTGCGCGGGCTTCGCGGTGCCGGCGGGGGCGGCGAGCTCGGCAAGCTCGTTCGTGAGCCGCCACAGGCGCTGCACGAAGCGCGTCGCGCCTTGCACGCCTTCCTCGGTCCAGATCACGTCGCGATCGGGGGGCGAATCTGAGAGCATGAACCAGCGTGCCGTGTCCGCCCCGTAAGTGGACAGGATGTCGTCGGGGTCCACCGTATTGCGCTTCGATTTGGACATCTTTTCGATGGGGCCGACTTCGATTTTTTCCCCGGTTTTCTCGAAGGTTACGACCCGCTCGCCGTCTTCCATCGAAATCTTCACCTCGGCTGGCGAAGCATAAGAGCCGTCGGCTTTCCTGTAGGTCTCGTGCACGACCATGCCCTGGGTGAAGAGGCCCTTGAACGGCTCGTCGAGATCGGCGTGACCGGTCTCCTTCATCGCGCGGGTGAAGAAGCGCGAATAGAGAAGATGCAGGATCGCGTGCTCGATCCCGCCGATATATTGATCGACCGGCATCCAGTATTTCGCGGCCTTACGATCCGTCGGTGTGTTCGCGTCCGGAGCGGTGAAGCGCAGAAAGTACCAGGACGAGTCGACGAAGGTGTCCATGGTGTCGGTTTCGCGCCGCGCGGGCTCGCCGCAGGACGGGCACTTCACATGCTTCCACGTCGGATGGCGGTCGAGCGGGTTGCCCGGCTTGTCGAAGGTGACGTCTTCGGGAAGCTGCACCGGCAAATCCTTGTCCGGCACCGGCACGACGCCGCACTTCTCGCAGTGAATGATGGGAATCGGGCAGCCCCAGTAGCGCTGGCGGGAGATGCCCCAGTCGCGCAGGCGGAATTGAATCTGGCGCTTCGCCACCGGGCGGTTGCCGCGTGTCTCATTTTCCAGACGCTTTGCGACTTCTTCCTTGGCGGCGGGCACGCTTAAGCCGTCGAGGAAGCGCGAATTCGCGAGCACGCCGTCCTCAAGGTAAGCCTCGTCGCCGATCTCGAAGGTTTTCGGATCGGCGTCCGGTGGGACGACAACGGGCTTCACCGGCAATTTGTATTTGCGCGCGAATTCGAGGTCGCGCTGGTCGTGGGCCGGGCAACCGAAGACCGCGCCCGTTCCATAGGCGGAGAGCACGAAATTCGCGACGTAAACCGGAAGCTGCCACTTCAAATCGAACGGGTGGACGGCGCGGATGCCGGTGTCGACGCCTTTCTTTTCGGCCTTGTCGATCGCTTCCTGCGCTGTGCCGGTGCGGTTGCACTCCTCGATAAAATCTTTGATCGCGGAATTGTTCTTCGCGGCCTCAAGCGCGAGCGGATGATCGGGCGCGAGCGCCACGAACGACGCGCCGAACAAAGTATCGGGGCGCGTGGTGAAGACTTCGACTTCGCTCGCGCCACCGGCGTTTTGCGAGAGCATGAAGCGGATCAGCAAACCTTCCGACTTGCCGATCCAGTTCTTCTGCATCAGTCGAACCTTGTCGGGCCAGCGGTCGAGGGTGTTGATCGCCGAAAGCAGTTCGTCGGAGAATTTGGTGATCTTGAAGAACCATTGCGTCAGCTCGCGCTGCTCGACCAAGGCGCCCGAGCGCCAGCCGCGGCCATCGATCACCTGCTCGTTCGCGAGCACCGTCTGGTCGACCGGGTCCCAATTGACCTTCGACATTTTGCGCTCGACGAGACCGGCTTTGAGGAAGTCGAGGAAGAGTTTCTGCTGGTGCTTGTAGTAGGCGGGATCGCAGGTCGCGATTTCGCGGCTCCAGTCGAGCGAGAGCCCCATCGACTTCAACTGCGCCTTCATGGTCGCGATGTTATCGTAGGTCCAGCTCTTCGGATGGATCTTGTTTTGCGCAGCGGCGTTCTCGGCCGGCAAGCCGAAGGCGTCCCAGCCCATTGGGTGCAAGACGTTGTGGCCCTTGGCGCGCATGTAGCGCGCGACCACGTCGCCCATCGCGTAGTTGCGGACGTGGCCCATATGGATGCGCCCGGACGGGTAGGGAAACATCTCGAGGACGTAGTATTTCGGGCGCGGGTCGTCGTTGCGGGTTTTAAAGATGCCGCGCTCTTCCCAAATCTTCTGCCAGCGCGGCTCGGCCTCGCGGGCGTTGTAACGCTCGTTTTTCATCCGAATTCACCGAAAGGACCGGAAAGGACACGAAAAGCCGCGCCCGGTCAATGCTTTGCGGTTGCCGCAAATCATCCCGCCGGGTTATGCGGAGGCCATGAAAACCATGGATCGGCCAGCCATTCCGAATGCCGCCGAGCGCCTCGCTTTCGTGCAGGCGGAAATCCGCAAGGCCGCGCTTGCCAATAGCCGCAAGCCGGAGGACGTGACCCTGGTCGCGGTGAGCAAGACCTTCGGCGCGGAGGCGATCGTTCCAGTGCTGGACGCGGGGCAACGTGTCTTCGGCGAGAACCGGGTGCAGGAGGCGAAAGCGAAATGGCCCGCGCTTCGCGAGCGCTATCCCGATATCGAGCTGCATCTGATCGGACCCCTGCAATCGAACAAGGCGAAAGAGGCGGTTTCGCTCTTCGACGCCATTCATACCGTCGACCGGCCGAAGATCGCGGAGACGCTCGCGGCCGAAATCGCGAAACAGGGACGGAAGCCGAAACTGTTCATCGAGGTGAACACCGGCGGCGAAGAGCAGAAGGCGGGGATTGCGCCGGACCTCGCCGACGCCTTTATCAAAACCTGCCGCGATCGATACGGTCTCGCCATCGAAGGATTGATGTGCATTCCTCCGTTCGACGAGCCGCCGGCGCCGCATTTCGCGCTCCTGCAGAAAATCGCGAAACGGAATGGTCTCGAAAAATTGTCGATGGGCATGAGCGCGGATTTTCCAAGCGCGATCGCCTTCGGCGCGACGCATGTGCGCGTCGGCAGCGCGATCTTCGGGGAACGCCCCCACCCTTAATCCCTCCCCCGCAAGCGGGGGAGGGAGGCGAGCGAAGCGAGCGGGTGGGGGCCTAAACGACTCGGATTACGGAATCTTTCTTGAGTATAGCGACCAGCCGCTTGAGCTCGTCGAGCGGCATCGCGATGCAGCCGGCGGTCGGCTTCAATCCTGCGCGCGCAAGATGGATGAAAACGGCGCTGCCGCGCCTGGCGACACGCGGCTTCGTGTTGTGGTCGATCTCGACAACGACATCGTAAAGGTGATCGTCGCGCCACAGCCGGTCGCCGGGCGCATTATCGGAAAGCTTGAAAGGGCGGTTGTACCGCCGGTCGGCGGGATTCTCGCACCAGGCATCGCTTCGTGTGATTCGCTTCACCGGCAGCGAAGTTTTCGGCCGCGGCAAGCGGTCGGCCCGCCACCACAATCGAAGCGGACGGAAGCATCCGCGCGGGGTTGCGCCGTCGCCCTCGAATTTATTCGCTTTAATCCCCGTGCGGCCGAGCGCCACCGGATGCGACTTCCCGCCATAGCGGAGAATTCCGCGCGCGCGATCAAGAGATGCTCGCGCAACCGTGATGGTGGTTTGCCGCCGCATTGCCCATCCTGCCCTTGCCTGCCGCCCGTATGCGAGGCTAGTTCCCTCGCCGCAATACCTAAAAAGCTCGATATTTGCGGCCTATCTGTCAGCCCTAAGCCTGTTGTAAACTCGAAATATTCCGGGAGCCGCCATGGCCAATACGCGCAAGATTCTCGTGGTCGATGACGATGCGGAGCTGCGAAACGCGCTGAAGGAACAGCTTGCGCTTCACGAGGAATTCGAGGTGGAAGCGGTCGAAAGCGCGCAAGCCGCCGTACAGCAGGCAAAGAGCGGGCATTTCGATCTGGTCATCATGGATGTGAGCCTGCCCGACATGGACGGGCGCGAGGCCGTGCGTATCTTGCGCAAGAACGGGTTTAAATCGCCGGTCATCATGCTCACCGGCCACGACGCCGATTCCGACACCATTCTGGGGCTGGAGGCCGGCGCGAACGACTATGTCACCAAGCCGTTCCGCTTCGCGGTTTTGCTCGCACGCATCCGCGCGCAGCTCCGCAGCCACGAGGCGAGCGAGGACGCGGTCTTCCCGATCGGGCCGTACAGCTTCCGCCCCGGAACGAAGCTTTTGGTGAACGAACGCGGCGGGAAGGTGCGGCTCACCGAGAAAGAGACGGCGATTTTGCGCTATCTCTATCGTTCGGGCGAAAAACCCGTCTCGCGCGAGGTGCTTTTGCAGGAGGTCTGGGGTTATAACTCCGGCGTGACGACGCACACGCTGGAAACCCACATCTACCGCCTGCGCCAGAAGATCGAGCAAGACCCGGCCAACGCCGCGCTGCTCGTGACGGAAGCGGGCGGCTACAAGCTCGTTCCGTAATGGCGCTTGAAGACGACATCGCCTTTCTCGACCGGATTCCCACGCTTCACCTCCTCGGCAAGGAGGCCTTAAGGCTGCTCGCGATCTCGGTCGAGACGATCAAACTTTCGCGCGGGGACATTCTGTTCGAGGAAGGCGAGCCCGCCGACGGCGGCTACATTGTCGTGAGCGGGGAGCTTGTCTTGCAGAACGCGAACGACCGCAAGGGCGAAGAACCGCTGAAGGCCAAACGCGGCACGCTGATCGGCGAAACGGCGATGATTGCCGAGACGCTGCGTCCGTCGACCGCGATCGCGACGGAATCGACGATCGTCTTCCGTATCCCGCGTGTCGTGTTCATCCGGATTCTGGAAGGCGAGCCGCAGGCCGCGACCGCGCTGCGGCGGCTCGTCAGTTCGCGCATCGCGCGGGTGATGAACGACCTCGACCTGGTGCGGCCGCTGTTCGAAGACGCTGAAAGCGAGCGGTAGACGACGCCGGGGCACGGGCGAAGCCCGTGAGCACGGAACGACGATGCGGAGAAGTCAGAGTTCGAACGCCACCGTCACCGGGACGTGATCCGACGGCTGTTTCCACCCGCGGGCTTTCTTCAAAATGTTCATCTCGATCGCCGCTTTTTCGAGCGCCGGGCTCACCAGCACATGGTCGAGCCTGCGGCCGCGATCGGATTCCGCCCAGTCGAGCGCGCGATAGCTCCACCACGTGTAGAGCTTCCGGTCTGCGGGCACAAAAGCGCGCATCACGTCGATCCAGCCGCCTGACTCGCGGAATTTCTCGAAGCGCTCCACTTCTTCCGGCGTGTGGCTGACGACGCGGATCATCTGCTTGTGACTCCAGACGTCGTGCTCCAAGGGCGCGACGTTAAGATCGCCGACCAGGATCGAACGCGCGCCGTTCCTTGCATCGCGCGAGACTGCGTGTTCGGCAAGTTCTTCGAGAAACGAAAGCTTGTGCGCGAATTTCTCGTTGATCACGGGATCGGGCTCGTCGCCGCCGGCCGGGACGTAAAAATTATGAATGGTGACGGGCTCTTTCAGCCCGGCGTCCGGCCCGAAAGTCGCGGCGAGGTGGCGGCAGTCTTCTTTCTTGCAGAAGTTCTCGCGCTGCACGCCGCCGAGCGGGTGGCGCGAGACGATCGCGACGCCGTGATAGCCCTTCTGGCCGTAGACCGCGATATGCGGATAGCCAATCTTCTCGAAATCCTTGCGCGGGAATTTGTCGTCCGGGCATTTCGTCTCCTGCAAACACAACACATCCGGCTCGTGCTTTTGCAGAAAGCGCTTCACGAGCGGAAAGCGCAGCCGAACGGAATTGATGTTCCAGGTGGCGACGGAAAAGCGCATGCGGAGGGATGAGCGGCCGCTTTACTGCAGCATCCGCTCGTAATTGATTTTGAAAAGCTTCGGATCGGGCTTCTTGGAAGAATCGAGATTGGAAACCGCAACGGTGGTGTCGTAGCCCTGCGGGTCGGTCACCGTCCATTGCTTCAACTGATGATCCTTCGCGCCGAACATGATCATCAGCCGGTTGGTGCCGGCGACCAGGTTCTTCTCCTCGATCACGACCGTCATGAAGAGATCGTCGCTATAGACGTTCACGACGTTGGTGTCCTTCAGGAGATCGAGCTTGTCGGACAGGAGAAACCGCAGCGGCGTCTGCGACAGCGGATAGATATCTTGCGTCGCCAGCCTCCGGTCGCGGACGGCGACGGCCGAGCCGTCGGAGATCAGTTCGATCGGGCTCGGGTCATTGTATTCGAAGCGGACCTTGCCCGGCTTCAGCATATAGAACTCGCCCTCGGTCTTGTTGCCGTCGGGACCGACCTGGACGAATTTCCCCGACAGGTTCGTGATCGAGTTGAAATAGTTATTGATCTTCTCGAGTTGTGCGCGCTGCTCCTTGTCGAGCGTAACGGTCGGCCGTGAGGTCGGAAACAGGCTCGAGGGAGGTGCCGCCAAAGCGGCGCTCGCCGCGAAAATCGCGACGGTGGCCGGGCTCAAACGGGAAAGCAACCGAATCATAGTTCCTCCAGCCGAGGGAATCGGCCTGGTCATGCGCTAGCGGGCAGTTATGGCGATTTGGCGACTCGGTTTTTGAAGGTCAATAGGGGTCTTCCGCGCCTTCTACGAGGATCTCGCGCTTGCCCGCGTGATTCGCGGCCCCCACGATACCCTCTTTTTCCATTCGCTCAATGATCGTGGCGGCGCGGTTATAGCCGATCGAGAGCCGCCTTTGGATGTAGCTCGTCGAAGCCTTGCGGTCGCGGAGTACGATCTGCACCGCCTGCCGGTAGAGATCGGCGCCGTCGTCGTTTGCGCCGAAGTCGCCCTTGTCGAACACCGCGCCGCCGTCGGCTCCTTCTTCCTCCTCGGCGGTAACCGCTTCGAGATATTCGGGCGTCCCTTGCGACTTAAGATGGGCGACGACGTGCTCGACCTCACGATCCGAGACGAAGGGCCCGTGCACACGGGAAATACGGCCGCCGCCCGCCATGTAGAGCATGTCGCCCTGGCCAAGGAGCTGTTCCGCACCCTGCTCGCCCAAAATCGTGCGGCTGTCGATTTTCGACGTGACCTGGAAGGAAATGCGGGTCGGGAAGTTCGCCTTGATGGTGCCGGTGATGACGTCGACCGAGGGGCGTTGCGTCGCCATAACGAGGTGGATGCCGGCGGCGCGCGCCATTTGCGCCAAGCGCTGGATCGCGCCTTCGATATCCTTGCCCGCCACCATCATAAGGTCGGCCATCTCGTCGACCACAACGACGATATAGGGGAGCGGTTCGAGCTCCATCTCCTGATGCTCGTAGATCGCTTCGCCCGTTTCGCGGTCGAAGCCGGTCTGCACCGTGCGCGTGATCGTCTCGCCCTTATCGCGCGCCTCGGCGATTCTCGCATTGAAGCCGTCGATGTTCCTGACGCCGACCTTGGACATCTTCTTGTAGCGCTCTTCCATCTCGCGCACGGTCCATTTCAACGCGATGATCGCCTTCCTCGGATCGGTCACGACCGGCGCGAGGAGGTGCGGAATTCCGTCATAGACCGAAAGCTCCAGCATCTTCGGATCGATCAGGATGAGGCGGCATTCCTCAGGCCGGTGGTGATAGAGGAGCGACAGGATCATCGTGTTGATCGCGACGGATTTGCCGGAACCGGTGGTGCCCGCGATCAGGAGATGCGGCATGCGCGCGAGATCCGCGATCACCGGCTCGCCGCCGATGGTTTTGCCGAGGCAGAGCGGCAGCGCCGCGTTGCCTTTGGTGAACTCTTTCGAGGCGAGCTGTTCGCGCAGCACGACCTTCTCGCGCTTCGGGTTCGGAAGCTCGATGCCGATCGCATTCCGCCCCGGCACCACCGCGACGCGCGCGGAGACCGCGCTCATGGAGCGGGCGATGTCGTCGGCAAGGCCGATGACGCGCGAGGACTTGATGCCGGGTGCGGGCTCCAATTCGTAGAGCGTGACCACGGGGCCCGGGCGGGCGTTCACGATCTCGCCCTTCACGCCGAAATCGTCGAGCACGGTCTCCAGCGTGCGGGAATTTTCCTCGAGCGCCGCGGGCGAAAGCGCGGGCGCGCGTTCCTTCGGGGCGGGAGCGAGCAAGTCGAGCGGCGGAAACTCATAGCGGCCGCGCGAGACGCGGCGCTTTTTCGGGGCGGGTGCCACGGCGCGCGGCGCGCGGCGCGCGGGGGTCTCGTCTTCTTCCTCGTCGTCGTAATCGTCTTCCGCCGATTGACCAAGGCGCAAAACCGGTTCTTGCCGGGTGCCGCGCGGCAACTCCGGCTCCTCGCGCGCAAACATCCCCTTGAGCGACGAAAGCACGCCCGGGCCGAACGGATTGAGGAGACGCGCTTTGAAGCCGAGGAAAGCGTGGGTGATCGCGCCCCAGGAAACCAGAATGCGGCCGATGAGCGTTTCCGGCTCGTCGTCGTCATCTTCTTCTTTGGGCTCGGGCTCGGACTGGAAGCCGAGGCCGAATGCGACCGCAAGTGTTGCGAGCGTGAGTGCGCCGAAGATCGCGGCAAGCACAAGCCGCACGATCAGCGAGCCGCCGAACAGCCAGAGCGGGAGCTTGAGCAGGAGGTCGCCGACAACGCCGCCGAGACCGGCGGGGAGCGGCCAGTTCAGCGTGGATTTCACGCAAGCCGCGAGGCCCGCCGCGAAGATCGGGCTGAACAGCCATGCGGCGGCACGCACGCGCATGCGCTTGAGATCGCGGTGCGTAATGAAGCGCCAGCCCCAGACGGCGATTGGAAGAATGAAGACGACGGAAGCGAGGCCCACGACCTGCATCAGGCAGTCGGCGAAGACCGCGCCGGGGCGACCGAACAGATTCCGCGCGGAAGCGTCGGTGGCGTAATTGTAGCTCGGATCGAGCGCCGACCAGGTGGCGAGCGCCGCCATGCCGCAGCCTGCGAGCGCTACAAGAGAAAGTCCGACGATCTCCGCCGCGCGGCGGCGCAGCATCCCGGCAATGCCATCGGAAAAATGCGCAGGCGCGCGCGAGCTGTTACGCATAACCCTTCCTTTGATCCGTCCCTTGGACCGCTTCCCTCCGCGCGACGATAAAAAGAAGCTGGTTAAGGTCTCCTTAACCATCGATGCCGCCGCAGGAGCGCGCAGCTTCGCTGCTTATGTAGAATCACCAAAGAAGAAGGCCCCGGTTTTGCCGGGGCCTTCGTGCTTTGGGAGAACGCTACGCGGTTACATTTACATATCGTAGGCGCGTTCGCCGTGGTCGGTGATATCGAGGCCCTCGCGCTCCTTCTCCGGAGACGGGCGGAGGCCGACGATGATGTCGACGATCTTCCAGATGATCGCCGAGCCGATGCCCGACCACAGGAGCGTGACGATCACGTCCTTCAACTGCGAGGTCATCTGCGCGAGGAAGTCGTATTCGGCGATGCCGCCCGCGCCGGCGTTCATGGCGTAGTCGGTGATGCCGGTGCCGCCGAGCGCCGGATTGACGAGAATGCCGGTGCCGAGCGCGCCGACGATGCCGCCGATGCAGTGCACGCCGAACACGTCGAGCGCGTCGTCATATTTGAAGACGCTTTTCACCGTCGTGCAGAAGAAGAAGCAGACGACGCCGGCGACGATGCCGAGGACGAGAGAGCCCATCGAGCCCGCGAAACCCGAAGCGGGCGTCACGGCGACAAGACCCGCGACCGCGCCGGTCACAACGCCGAGGGTGCTCGGCTTCCCCTTCACGATCCACTCGACGAACATCCAGGTCAGCGCCGTCATCGCCGTGCAGATGAAGGTGTTGAGGAAGGCGACGACCGCCGAGCCCGAAGCCTCGAGGTTCGAACCGGCGTTGAAGCCGAACCAGCCGAACCACAGCAAACAGGCGCCGATCATGGTCATCACGAGCGAATGCGGAGCCATGACGTCCTTGCCGTAGCCGATGCGCTTGCCGACGATCAGACAGCCCACCATGCCGGCGATGCCGGAATTGATGTGCACGACGGAGCCGCCCGCGAAGTCGATGGCGCCGGCCTTGTAGAGGAAGCCGCCGTCGGCGAGCGCCGCATCGAGCGCGGCTTGCGCGGTTTCCTTCGCCTTCGGATCGGTGGCCGCGGCGAGCGCTTTCGCCGCCGCCGCGATCGCATCCGGGCCGCCCCAGTACCAGACCATATGGGCGATCGGGAAATAAACGAAAGTGATCCAGAGCGGCATGAACAGCGCGATCGCGGAGAACTTCGTGCGCTCGGCGACCGAGCCGAGGATGAGCGCCGCGGTGATCGCCGCGAAGGTCATCTGGAACATCACATAGACGCCTTCGGGAATTACGACACCGGTCGAGAACGTCGCGGCATTGGTAAGACCCGAGAGGAACGCCTTGGAGAATCCGCCGATGAAGTCGGCGGTGATGCCGGAGCCCGCCGTGAAGGTGAGGCTGTAGCCGTAGAGGCACCAGATGATGAGTACGACGCACTCGGTGTAGAACACTTGCGTCAACATCGAGAGCATATTCTTCGAGCGGACGAGACCGCCGTAGAACAGCGAAAGGCCCGGAATTGTCATGACGAGGACGAGGACGGTCGCCGTCATCATCCAGGTGGTGTCGCCCTTGTTGGGCGTCGGGTCTTCGGCGAAAGCCGGCGCAGCGGCGAAAATCGCCATTATCAGCGCGGGCAAGCCTGCGTAAATCCAGTTTCTCAGTTTCATGGAAGATGTCTCCGTCACGGATTTCCTGTTGTGATGATTAGAGAGCGTCTGCATCGGTCTCACCCGTGCGGATGCGAACGGCTTGTTCGATCGAGAAGACGAAAATCTTTCCGTCGCCGATCTGACCGGTTTTGGCGGCTCCGGTGATCGCGCCGATCACCTTTTTGACCTGGTCGGTCGCGACCGCGACCTCGATCTTCAGCTTCGGCAGGAAATTCACGGCATATTCGGCGCCGCGATAGATTTCCGTGTGCCCCTTCTGCCGGCCGTAGCCTTTGACCTCGGTGACGGTCAGTCCGTGAACGCCGATGCCGGTGAGGGCGTCACGCACCTCTTCCAGCTTGAACGGCTTGATGATGGCCATGACGATTTTCATTTGGCTCCTGTCCCCGCATTGGCCCTT
>JAJPHK010000057.1 GCA_021325315.1 Alphaproteobacteria bacterium | reverse complement strand
TGCAAGCCCGAGATCGATAGAACGTGATAGAGGCCGGAAATCCGCATCGCCTCGTTCACGTCCGGCGGGATCTGGTCGCGCACGCCGGAAATGAGCGCTGTTCCGACCGCGCCGGTTTCGCCGGGGATCACCGCAAGAATACGCGCGGTCAGCGCGCGGCGAAGGTGTTCAATGAAAGCATAAACGCGAATTTGGATAGGGGTTTCGACTGGCGCCGCGACCGGATGTGCCTTTCCGAGCACAAAGCCCGTTGCCCCCAGCTGCGCGAAATAACCGCCGAGTGCATAGTCGTATCCGCCCGGCTGCGTCGGCGCGAGCAGCGGGCGCAAGCGTGCTTTCACTTCGACATGCGAACCTACCTCCGGCGCCGTTCCGTGGCGCAGCGACACGCGCACGCGTTGGGAAAGGTGTTCCGATCCTCGCCCGCTCGCCGAAGTGAGCCGGAGCACGATCCGGTCGGAGCGATCTGTCGCGTCCCGCGCTTCCACAAAACCCGTGAGCACGACCGTCTGCGTCGGCCGCGCCAGCATGGGATGCGCAACATAAAGCCCGCGCAGCGTGCCCACGGAAAAACCAGCGGCTGTAACGGCGAGGGCCAGCGAGACTGCAAAAGCAATCGGCCGCTCCCGCGACAGAAAAGCAACGACAGCGAACAAAATGAACGCGCCGCCCCCGGCGCCAAGCGCCGGCTCCAGTGGAGCGGCGAAGTAAAGGATGATGCCGATGCCGAAGCATACGGGCAGCCATGGCGCAAGCCGCGCGGCATCCGTCTCCGCGCGAAACGCTTCCTCGACCGACCGCCACAGCGCGGGAAAAAATCCGCCCGCAGCCATGCCGGCCCACGCGGCCGCACGCCGGCCGCCCAGCACCGCCGCACGGACTCCCACGCGCGGTTGTTCGTTTTTGTCCGCCATTCCGGGGCCCCCGCCCTACTCGGCGCCAATTCCCTATGCTACATGGGCCGCTCGTTCGCGCCAGACTCGAAATTCATGATCGATACGACCACTCCTATTGTTACCCGCTTCGCTCCCTCGCCCACCGGCTTCCTTCATATCGGCGGCGCACGCACGGCCTTGTTCAATTGGCTGTATGCGCGCGGACGCGGCGGCAAGATGCTGCTGCGCATCGAAGACACCGACCGCGCACGTTCCACGCCCGAGGCAATCAAAGCGATTTTCGACGGCTTGAAATGGCTTGGCCTGGAGTGGGACAGCGAGCCGATTTTTCAATCCCAACGCGCTGCGCGTCATCGCGAAATCGCCGAGGCACTGCTCGCGGTCGGTCGCGCCTATCGCTGCTATGCTTCGCCTGAGGAATTACAGGAAATGCGCGAACTTGCGCGCAAGGAAGGCCGCCCGCCGCGTTACGACGGCCGCTGGCGCGATCGTGACCCATCGGAAGCGCCCGCGGGCGTCGATCCGGTCATTCGCCTGAAGGCGCCGACGGAAGGCGAGACGGTGATCGAAGACCTCGTACAGGGCCGCGTGACCTGGCAGAACAAGGATCTCGACGACCTCGTGCTTCTTCGTTCCGACGGCACGCCCACCTACATGCTCAGTGTCGTCGTCGACGATCACGACATGGGTGTCACACACATCATCCGCGGCGATGACCACCTCACGAACGGTGCGCGTCAGGCGCAGATTTATGATGCGCTCGGCTGGCCGATCCCGAAGATGGCGCACATTCCGCTTATCCACGGACCGGATGGCGCGAAGCTTTCGAAGCGCCATGGTGCGCTTGGTGTCGAAGCCTATCGCGCAATGGGCTACCTGCCCGAGGCAATGCGCAATTATCTCGTCCGCCTTGGCTGGAGCCATGGCGATCAAGAGGTGTTTTCGACCGACGAGTTGATCTCGCTCTTCGATCTCAATCGTGTTGGCCGGTCGGCCGCTCGCTTCGATTTCGCAAAACTTGAGAATTTGAACGGGCTCTATATCCGCAACAGCTCGGATGGGTATCTCGTCGATGCGCTAGAAAAATTTCTTCCCGAATTACCCGATGGCGTAACGCTCGCGCCACGTTTTCAAGCGGTGCGCGACCGTATTCTCGCGATCATGCCGGGCCTCAAGGAGCGGGCAAAGACGCTTCGAGAGTTGTTGGACGGCGTACGATTCCTGTTCGCAGAGCGCCCGCTGCAATTGGAGGATAAGGCAAAGAACATCTTAAATCCGGAAGCGCGCGCGATCCTCGGCCGCGTCATTCCGGTTCTTGAAACGACCGAATGGAAATCCGAGTCGCTTGATGCCGCCGTGCGCGGGCTTGCCGAGCGTGAAAACGTGAAACTTGCCGCTGTCGCGCAGCCCCTTCGCGCCGCCCTCACCGGCAAATCGACATCCATAGGGATTTTCGACGTCCTGACGGCGCTCGGCAAAGACGAAAGTATTGCACGCCTGCGCGATCAGGCCGGCAAGGCCGCCTCAGCCTAGGAACATCCCGCCATAGCGAACGTTTCCGAAACGACGCAGCTTGCTTGTGCGCTGCGAAAGAGCTACGAAATTAGCCGATCGGCTGGCTCGATCCCTCGGGTCGCGGCGTTCTACCGTCCGCCCGCCAGAGCCCAGGCGATTGTCCCCTTGCAAGATGGAGTAAGCCGATGGACGCGAAATCGGGCACGAACACCAAAACAGCCAAGCTCTCCGTCGGGGATCAAAGCTGGTCCTTCGCGGTGCAGGAGGGAACCATCGGTCCGGCGGTGATCGATATCGGCAAACTTTACAGCCAGAGCGGGATGTTCACTTACGATCCCGGCTTCACCTCGACCGCGAGCTGCGAATCCAAGATTACCTATATCGACGGCGATGAGGGCGTGCTGCTCTATCGCGGTTATCCGATCGAACAACTCGCCGAACACGGCGATTTCCTCGAAACCTGCTACCTCCTTTTGTTCGGCGAACTGCCGACCGCGGCGCAGCGCGCCGATTTCCAGAAGCGGGTCACAAACCACACGATGGTTCACGAGCAGATGAGCCGCTTTTTCCAGGGATTCCGGCGTGACGCGCATCCAATGTCCGTTATGGTCGGCTCCGTCGGCGCGCTTTCGGCGTTCTATCACGACTCGACCGACATCACCGATCCGCAGCAGCGCTTGATCGCGTCAATCCGCATGATCGCGAAGCTCCCGACACTCGCCTCGATGGCATACAAATATTCAATCGGTCAGCCCTTCATTTATCCGAAGAACGACCTCGACTATGCGTCGAACTTCCTGCGCATGTGCTTTGCTGTGCCTTGCGAGGAGTACAAAGTGAATCCGGTTCTCGCGCGCGCCATGGACCGGATTTTCATTTTGCATGCCGACCACGAACAGAACGCCTCGACATCAACCGTGCGCCTCGCCGGCTCTTCCGGCGCAAATCCCTTCGCTTGCATTGCCGCCGGCTGCGCCTGTCTTTGGGGACCGGCGCATGGCGGGGCGAACGAAGCCGCGCTCAAGATGCTTTCCGATATCGGCCATGTTGACCGCATTCCGGAATTCATCAAGCGCGCGAAGGACAAGAACGATCCGTTCCGCCTGATGGGCTTCGGGCATCGCGTCTATAAGCACTACGACCCGCGCGCCAAGATAATGCAAAAGACCTGTCATGAGGTCTTGAACGAGCTCGGCATCAAGGACGATCCGCTCTTGGACGTCGCGATGGAGCTCGAGCGCATCGCGCTCAAGGATGAGTATTTCATCGAGAAGAAGCTCTATCCGAATATCGACTTCTATTCGGGCATCACGCTGAAGGCGATGGGCTTCCCGACCAGCATGTTCACGGTGCTGTTCGCGATCGCACGTACCGTCGGCTGGATCGCACAGTGGAAAGAGATGATCGAGGATCCGCAACAGAAAATCGGCCGCCCGCGGCAACTCTATACCGGTGCAGCGAAGCGCGACTACGTCCCTAGCTCCCGCCGGAAGTAACGGTCAACCAAATCTGGAAATAGAATGGCCGGGCTAAGCCCGGCCATTCTATTTGGGGAATATTCTTTATGAACTATTCAGCGGGGATCTGGCTGAGCGGACGCGCCTGCATGCCCTTCTTCGCCGCGGCTGCACCGTCATACGCCCATTCCACGAGTGCGCTGCCCCAGGTATACCCCCCGCCGAAAGCGGCGAAGACGAGCTTGTCGCCTTCCTTGAGGCGCGACTCGTAGTCCCACAGGCAGAGCGGGATCGTCGCCGCCGTGGTATTGCCGAATTTCTCCAGGGTGAGCATCACTTTATCGTGCGGGATGCCGACGCGATCGGCGATCGCCTCGATGATGCGCTTGTTCGCCTGATGCGGAACAAACCAGTCGATTTCGCCGAGGGTCAGATCGTTGCGCGAGACAATTTCGCGGACCGAAGCCGACATATGTTCGGTCGCCGCCCGAAATACGGCCGGGCCATTGAGATAGAGATAATGCAGCCGCTGTTCGACGCTCGCGGCGGAGGCCGGCATCCGGCTGCCGCCGGCCTTCTGATGAATATGCTGCATGCCGGCGCCGTCAGAGTGCAGTTCGATGTCGCGCACGCCCCGTCCGGTATTGCTCGGCTCTAACAATACGGCCGCCGCCGCATCCCCGAACAGAATGCAGGTTGTGCGATCCTTGAAATCGAGAATGCTCGACATCTTGTCGCCCCCGACCAGAATCGCCTTTTTGGCGCGGCCGGTTTCGATGTACTGCGATATGATGTCGAGACCGTAAACGAAGCCGGAGCACGCCGCCTGTACGTCGAAGCTGCCGATGTGGCGCATACCGACCGCGTCGCAGATCAGGTTCGCGGTGGAAGGAATGATCATGTCGGGCGTGATCGTCGCGCACACGAGCACGTCGATTTCGTGGGGATGCGTGCCGGTTTTTTCCAGCAGCCCCTTCACCGCTTCGGCTGCCATGTGCGAGGTGCCGAGCCCTTCGCCCTTCAGAATGCGGCGCTCGCGGATGCCGGTGCGCTCCACGATCCATTCGTCGCTCGTGTCGACCATGGTGGAGAGTTCGGCATTGGTCATCACGTAGTCCGGCAAATAGCCGTGAACACCAGTGATGGCGGCACGAACCGGACCGCCTTGATCAGGACGAAGCAACATTCTGACTAAACCGCTCTAGGGAACCCCGGATCTGTTTACAGTCTTTCCGGGTGCTTGGCTATCGCAAATGCCTGGTTGCGCTAATCAATTTCCGTTTGTTTTCATATACTTCCATCACGATTTTAGCAGCCCTTTCACTCGCCGGTTCCATATCCGTGCCGAAGATTTCATCAAGCCGCGCGAATCCGGCAAGCTGCCGCTGCCGCTCCGGACCGTCCGAAAGAAGAGGTTCAAGAGCATCCACAAGTTTTTCGACAGTCGCATCCCTTTGCAAAAGCTCCGGCACGACTTGCTCGCCCAAAATGATGTTGGGGAGGATGACTGACGTTGTGACGGCGAGCCTTCGCGCAATGAATTCCTCCCAACGCGGAACCCGGTAGGCTGCCGCCATCGGCACATGGGCAAGCGCAAGCTCCAGCGTCACCGTGCCGGAAGCCGCGAGCGCCGCACGCGCACGGCGAAAGGCTGCGTATTTCTCCGCTTCCGACGAAACGATATGGGGCTTTATCGGCCAACTGGCTATCGCTGTACGAATACGATCCAGCTGGGCGGGTAAAGTCGGCAATACCGCTTCAATCGTCCGCTTGCTTGCAATGCGGGCGAGTACTTCCCCGAATAGCGCGCTTAGCCGTTCGATTTCAGATGTACGGCTGCCGGGCAAAATCAACACGAGCGGCGGTTCTTCCCTCCGTAACTTTTCCTCGGCTTGTGAGGGACGCAGCTCGCTCAGCCGTTCCAAGAGCGGATGGCCGACATAGCTCGTGGGCGGTCCGCCAAGCCGTCTGTGGACTTCCGGCTCGAAGGGAAACAGCGCGAGAATATGGTCAAGGAGCGGCTTGAGTTTCTTGGCGCGGCCCGGCCGCCAGACCCATACGGTGGGCGAGACATATTTCACAATCGGCAAGTCCGGCAGAACGCGGCGCACACGCTTTGCGACACGATGGCTAAAATCCGGGCTGTCGATCAGGATGAGAATGTCAGGCGGCGATTGTACGATCGCGGCAACGGTCTCTCGGATGCGGCGCAGGATCAGCGGCAGCTTCGCGATCACCTGACCGAAACCCATCGCGGTGATATCGCTCATGCCGAACTGGCTTGCGAGGCCTTGCGCTTCCATTTCCGGCCCGCCCACGCCGCGGAAGCGAACCCCGCCTGCCCGCTCGCGCAGTTTTTTTATCAATGCAGCGCCTAGATGATCGCCCGAGGCCTCACCGGCAACCAGGAAGATATCGAGCGGCCGCTTTTCAGCGCCGGCGCTCAACGGGGCGGCTCCATACCAGGCCGAATGCCGACGAGAAAAATTCCGGCTGCATCCGCCGCCTGCACCATAGCGGCAAGGTCCGGGACGATCGTGCCGCCTGCCTCGACGGCGATTCCGCGCAAGCCTGCTTGCACCGCTTGCGTCACGGTCTCAGCGCCGACTGCAGGAAGATCGATACGGCGATCCTGACCGGGCTTCGGTGCTTTCACGAGAACGCCTGCGCGCTCCGGCAGGCGCAGTTTGCCGCTTGCGCGCATCTTCGCGAGGCGAACCATCATGCCCGCCGTTCCCTCCGCCGCTTCGATAGCGAGCACGCGATGCCCCGAAACCGCCGCCGCTTGCCCGACGTCGAAGGGACCGAGCGCGCGTAACAGCGAATGGCCGAAGCGAATATCCGCTTCGTCCTCGGCCGTCGGGCGATATCGCCCGAGCACGCCTTCCGGCACCGTGATGTTTGGAGCGACATCCGCGACACTAACCATGCGAAACCCGTAGTCGTGCACAATCTGGATGACACCGGAGAGCAAATGGTCGTCGCCGCCGCGATAGAGCTTCGCGAGGCGCGGAAGAATGCGCAGCGTCGTCCAGTCTAGGCGGAAATCCTTGAGCCGCGGCCGGTGCACTCCGCCGACTGCGATGATATCGCGGACATTGTGCTTGCGCAGGAGCGTCACGAGACGGCCAAAGGCGCCGAAATGCGTCCATTCATGCGGGTAACGCTCGATCGCGGGACTGGCATAGCCGTAAAATCCGATCAGCACGACCGGACGTCCGGCCCTCAGCACGGCGTCGGCAACCGCAATCGGAAAATCACCCGCTCCGCATACGATGCCGAGCGGCCCGCGATCCGCGTCGGCGACGGAACGGGCCTCGGCGGGAGACATCGTCAGTCGCCGTTCTCGCCCGCGCCGCTGCCGCGCGGCGTCGTCAGGCGGCGTTTGCCGGCATCGCGCACGAACTGCACCATTTTCTGCACGTTTTCGTCGTCCTTGTATTCGGCAGCGACCTTTTCGGCGTTCTCCAGCACAATACCGGGGGAAAACAGCATCCGGTAGGCGCGGCGCAATGCGTGAATTTGCGGCCGTGTGAAGCCACCGCGCTTGAGGCCGACGATATTGAGGCCCGCGAGTTCCGCGCGTTCGCCGAGGGCGGCCGCGAACGGAATTACGTCATGGACGACGCCCGCCAGGCCGCCGATCACACAGCGCTCGCCGATCCGCACGAACTGATGTACGGCCGCATAACCGCCAAGAAAAACGAAATCGCCGACGATGCAATGCCCGCCGAGCGTGCCGCCGTTCGCGAAAGTCACGTTGTTGCCGACGATGCAATCGTGCCCGACATGCGCGTAAGCCATGAACATGCAGCGGTCGCCGATCACCGTCTGCATCCGCCCGCCCGCGGTGCCCGTGTTCATGGTGACGGACTCGCGGATGACGTTGTCGGCGCCGATGATGAGACGGCTCGCCTCGCCCTTGTAGTGCACCGACTGCGGCGGCGTGCCTAACGATGCGAATGGGTAGATCGTCGCGCGCGGGCCGATTCTCGTATGTCCCTGAACATTCACGTGCGACAGAAGCTTGCTCCCCTCGCCGATCTCGACATGGGGGCCGATAATACAAAACGGGCCGACTTCGACGTCGGCGGCAAGACGCGCGCCATCGGCGACGCGCGCGGTCGGATCGATCTTCGCCATGGCTATTCGTCGACGATCATGGCGCCAAGCTCGGCCTCACAGGCGAGTTCCCCTTTTACCTTCGCCTCGCCGCGGAACCACCACATCGTGCGTTTCTGCTTCAGCTTGGTCATATGATATTCGAGCGTGTCGCCCGGCACGACGGGGCGGCGGAATTTCGCTTTGTCGACGGTGAGGAAAAGCACCGACTTCGGCGCGGTGTCGTAACCGCGCGAGAGCGCACAAATCGCGCCCGCCGTCTGCGCCATACCTTCGATCATGAGCACGCCCGGCATCACCGGGCGATTGGGAAAATGGCCGGGGAAGAACGGCTCGTTGACGGTCACGTTCTTGATGCCGATGCAGGACTGATCGCCGCGAATCTCGACGATACGGTCCACCAAAAGAAACGGATACCGGTGCGGCAGAAGCCGGATGATATCCTGAACTTCGAGTGTTGCGGTCTGGTCGTTCGTCTGATCCATCGTCACTTCGCTTTGGGGCTGCCGCCCTTTTGTGATTTTGCTTCCGCCATCCGCTTCACAGCGGCGACCTCGCGGAAGAACTGCCGGATCGGAACGGCGGGTGTGCCGCACCATTTCTCGCCGGCGGGCACGTCATGCATCACGCCGCTCCTCGCCGCAAGCTGGGCTCCGTCGCCAACGTTAACGTGGTCGGCAAGGCCCACATTCCCGCCCAGCATCACGTAGTCGCCGAGCGTGCAGCTTCCGGAAATGCCGACATGGCCGGCGATCACGCAATGCCGGCCGATCGAAACGTTGTGAGCGATCTGCACGAGATTGTCGATCTTCGTGCCCTCGCCGATCATGGTGTCGCGATGCGCGCCGCGATCGACGGTCGTGCCCGCGCCGATCTCGACGTCATCCTGGATGATGACGCGGCCCGTTTGCGGCACCTTGATATGCCCAGCCTTGCCCGGGACATAGCCGAAACCGTCCTGGCCGATGTGAACGCCCGGATGAATGACGACACGGTCGCCGATCAGCGTGAACTGGATCGTCGCATTCGCGCCGATGACGCAATCGCGGCCGATGCGCACGCCGGCGCCGATCACGGCGTTTGCCCCGATCAGCGTACCGGCGCCGATTTCAGCGCGCGGGCCAATCACCGCGCCGGGGTCGGCGATGACGCCGTCCTCGAGCCTGGCTTCGGGATGGACGGAAGCGCCCGACGCGATCCCGCGCCCGCCGAACAAACCGGCCGGTTTCAGATCGTCCTTGAATAATTCGTGCGCGACCGTGACATAGGCACGATACGGGTCCTTGCTCACCAGCACCGCGAGATGCTTCGGCGCGTCCGCCGCAAGCTCCGCGCGCGTCAGGCAGACCCCCGCGTCGGTCGCGAGAAACTCGCCGCGGAATTTCGCGTTATCGAAAAAGGTGAGATCGGCGGGGCCGGCGAGATCGAGCGGGCGGACGCCGGTGATTTTGCGGTCGAGCGATGCGCCGGGAGCGGCTTCCGCGCCGGTGAACATCACGATATCGGCAACTGAAAGCGGCGCGCGGGGGCGGAAAAATTGCGGCTCTGTCATACGGTTTCCGGCCGCACGAAATGCGGCGGCCGCCAATTTGTCAGGTCTTAAAACTGCGTGCCGCCGGTAAAGCGGAAGAACTGTGTCTTGTCGTAGGATGCCTTTGTGATCGCTTCCGCGAAGTCGAAGCGGATCGGGCCGAACGGCGACGCCCAAATCAAGCTCACGCCCACCGAGGAACGGATGATGTTGTTATCGGCGATACAGACGGAAGATGGTCCACTGGTCTTGTTCGCGGCTGTAGGACAAGTAGTCCCCCCGCTGAGGCCGCCCGCATTATATGGCGTTCCGAATTGTGTAAAATTCGTATCTCCTTTGTAGCCCCAGAGCGAACCAGCATCCGCGAAAATCGCGGCCCGCAAGCCGAGGTCCTTCGGCATGAAAGTAAGCGGAAATTGCAATTCGGCGGTGGCAGCCCAATATTTTGTGCCGCCGACGGCATCGGTGAAATTGGAGCCGAGGTCACGCGGCCCAATGCCCGCCGGCTGGAAGCCGCGCACGAGTTCCGGCCCCTTGAAGAAGCCGTCAAGAATGTTGAGCTGGTTGCCGCCGAACGGCGTCACATAACCGACCTGCCCGCGGAGCATGCCAGTGAAGTCGCCACCCAGCGGCGTATAAGTGCGGGCGTCGACCGAGCTGCGCAGATAGTGCGTATCGCCGCCCAGCCCCGCGAAGTCCTGGCTGAACGCAGCGTAGCTTCCCGACGTGGGATCCTTGTTGTTATCGAGCGAATTCCACACAAGCGTGTATCCGACCGAAGACGTGAGGGTCTGCCCCAAAGCCTGCTTGATCGCAGCAGATGCTTCACTTGCATTGTAATTCTGGCCGCCCATTAGTGTCCCAGCGGTACCTCCCATTGGAGCACCGCCAAATGTTCCACCCGTGGTCGGCGGGGTCGTCGTGTAATTTGTTCCGTCACAGGAAACGCCGGTAGGATCCACCGGCCAGACCGTGCCATTTGAAAGCATCCGGCATCCGTCTTTCAAGCCTGAAGAAACATCCAGCTTGCGCTCAAAGATCGAATAGCGCAGCCCAAGCGACATCTCTTCGTTGAGCGGCAGTGACGATTTCAGGTTACCGCCATACGTAGACACGCTGTAGCTTTGATAATTGTTCGGCAATTGCTCGTTCCAGAAAATATCGAACCCGCCGCCGACACGCTGTCCCAGCAGATACGGATCCGAGAACGAGAACTGCGCGCCACGCTGATACTGGCCGTAGCTGACCGAAGTGCGCACATATTGCCCGCGGCCGAGAAAGTTTCGCTCGCCGAGCGCGACTTCCGCCAAAAACCCGGCAGCCGTCGAATAGCCGCCCGAGATCGAGAATTCGCCGGTCAAATTGTCCTCGACGTTGACGTTGACGATCACGCGGTCAGGCGCGGAACCCGGCTCGGTCGTGATCTTCACGTTCTTGAAGTAGCCGAGATTCTTCAGCCGCCGCTCGGCGCGATTGACGAGCGCGTGATTATATGGGTCGCCCTCGTAGAGATCGAATTCACGCCGAATGACGTAGTCGCGCGTGCGCGTATTCCCGATGATGTTGATGCGCTCGATATAGACCCGCGATCCCTGATCGATCGTGTAGACGAGATTGATCCTCTTCCCCTCGAAATCGCGGTCGCCGCGCGGACGCACCTGCGCGAACGCATAACCGCGCTTGGCAAGCTCCATGGTGATGTTTTCGATCGACTTCTCGACCAGCTCGGCGTTGTAAACCTCGCCGGATTTCGTGCGCACGAAACCGCGGATTATCGCCGGATCGAGATCGCGCACGTTCGAAACGACGTCGACCGTGCCGGTGCGATATTGCTGGCCTTCATCGACCGTAATGGTGATGACAAAGCCGCCTGCCGCCTTGTCGAGGTCGACATTCGCAGACACGATGCGGAAATCGGCATAGCCGTGTTGGAGATAGAAGCGGCGGAGCGCCTCCTGGTCGGCGTTGACTCGGTCTGGGTCGTAAACGTCGGTATTCTTGATCCAGCTCAGCCACGTCGTGACGGTCGTGGACATCACATCCTTGAGCTTCCAGTCGGAATACGCCTTGTTGCCGACAAAGACGATCTTCTTGATCGTGGTCTTGCCGCCTTCGTCGATCTTGAAAATCAGGTCGGCGCGGCCATTCGGCTGTTCGATAATCTGCGGATCGACACGCACGTCGTACCGGCCGCTGCGCCGGTAGACCTCGACGATGCGCTGAACGTCCGATTGTACCGTGGTCAGGCTCAATGGGCCGCGCGATTTCGATTGCACTTCGGCCGCGAGGGTTTCGTCCTTGACCTTCTTGTTGCCTTCGAACGCAACCCGGTTGATGACCGTGTTCTCGACGACGGTCACGATCAGGCGGCCGCCGCTGCCCATGTTGATCTTCACGTCGGAGAAAAGCCCGGTCGCATAGAGCGCCTTCAGCGCGTCGTCGATCTTGATCGGATCGACGCGTTCGCCCGGGCGAATGCCGACATAGCTGCGGATCGCTTCGACATCGACGCGGCGATTGCCCTGCACGACGATGGAGCTGACTGTCTGCGCGCTCGCGACGCTCGCGGTCGCGACGGAGTAAACGGTGACGGCGGCTGTCCCGGCAAAAGCCAGCGTCGCTACGACCGCAAGTCTCCCCAAGACACGGACCAAAAATTTCATGCGATACGCTACCTGCCGTCCCCACCTGGCGATGATGCGTGAGCAAACTTCACCCTTTCCAGATACCAATGTACCTGGATTCGATCCGCCCAGAAAACTTGTACAGGGTTTACAAGCACTTGCAAGCCGCCCCTCTCCGTTTTCGGGCACTTTCACGCAGGAAAATTCCCGAAAATCCCGCAAAAAACCGAAATTCGTCAAAGACCTGCCCGCCCCCAGGCCAAGCCGAGAGTGACTCGGATCGGTTTCAGAATAATTGCCGAAGCGAAAGGGCGAAATTGGGCCCAAATCGGGGCTGATCCAGCGCCTTTGGCGTTTTCCTCTTACCCTGTGGCGCTAAAGCGACGCCAGATGGAGAATGTCGTTCCAGGTGGCGAAAATCATCAGCATGATCACCACCGCAAGCCCGATCCGGAAGCCCATTTCCTGGGCTTTTTCGCTCAAGGGGCGGCCCCGGATCGCTTCCACACTGTAGAACAGAAGGTGCCCGCCATCGAGCAACGGCACCGGAAACAGGTTCAGGAGCCCGATCGACACGGAGAGTACAGCCGTAAGGTGCATCAAAGCGGTAAAGCTGATGGATGCAACCTGGCCGGAAACCTGCGCGATCCGCAACGGACCGCCGAGCTGATCGGGCGATTCCCGGCCAACGATAATCCCGCCGATATAGGCGAAGGTTCGGTCCACAATGAACCAGGTCTCCGCCACCCCCATGCTGAGCGCTGTAAGCGGCCCGACGGTAACCGGCGGATCCATGAGACCGGTAATGCCAAGCCTGCCGATGCGGAGCACGTTGCCGAACCGGTCCTTGTGTTCGTCGAGCTTCGGCGTCGCCTTCAGGACAATCTCTTTCCCATCGCGCTCAACCAGGAAACTGAGCGTCTCGCCGGGATGGACGCTGACAATGCGCTGCATGTCCATGAAGTTGTCGATCTTCTTGCCGTCGATGGCGAGCACCAGATCGCCGGTCTTGAAGCCCGCCTCGGAGGCAGCGCTGTCCGCGAACACGGTGTTCACGCGCGCGGGGCTTGCTTGCTTGCCGTAGAACATGAAAATGCCGGCGAAAATTAAAATCGCGAGAATGAAATTCGCGATCGGCCCGGCCGCGACAATCGCCGCGCGCTGCGCGACGGGTTTGTAGAAAAAGGAAACCTTGCGCTCCGCCTGGTTCATTTTCGCGAGCGCCGTCTGATCGGGCGTGCTCGCTGCGCTGTCGTCGCCGAAAAAGCGAACATAGCCGCCGAGTGGAATGGCGGCGATGCGCCAGCGCGTTCCGTGGCGGTCGTAGAAGCCGAAAAGCTCCGGCCCGAAACCGATCGAAAAGGCATCGATCTTCACGCCGCAGCGGCGCGCGATCCAGAAATGGCCGAGCTCGTGAAAGAACACCACGATGGTGAGCACGAACAGGAAGGGAACTGCGTAGCCGAGAAACGAGCTACCGAACGTCCCAAAACTCGATAGAACCTGCATTATCGCATCCCTTCCAATTTCTTACCTGCCTAGGATGCCTTTGCGGCAAATTGGAGCAAGAGGGTACGTGCGATACTTCTGCTGGTATGGTCAACGGCGATGGCTTCATCCGCCGTTCTGGGCTCGGCCAGCCGCTCCTCCTCGGCCCGCGCCAAAACGTCCCGAACCAAGCCGGAAATATCATTAAAACCGATCCGCCGGGCCAAAAACGCCTCCACAGCGACCTCATTCGCGGCATTCAGCACGGTCGGCGCGGCACCCCCCTTTTCCAGCACTTCACGGGCAAGCTTCAGCGCAGGAAAGCGGGCGTAGTCCGGGGCCTCGAAAGTAAGCGTACCCACTTTCGCGAGATCGAGCCGCGGCGCTTCCCACTCAGCACGATCCGGCCAATTCAGACAGTAGGAAATCGGAAGCCGCATATCCGGCACCGACAGCTGCGCGACCACAGAACCGTCGTGAAAGGTGACCAGCGCGTGGACGATGGACTGCGGATGCACCACAGCGCCCAGTTTCGCGGGCGGGAGCGAAAACAGATGATGGGCTTCGATCAGCTCGAGCCCCTTGTTCATGAGGGTGGCGGAATCGATGGTGATTTTCGCGCCCATCGACCAGGTCGGATGCCGAAGCGCCTCCTCGGGAGTCACACGCGCAAGCCGCTCGGCGCTGTGCGTGCGGAACGGACCGCCCGACGCCGTGAGCGTCACGCATTCGACCGTTTCCTTCGGACCCGCCATGAGCGCCTGAAAGACTGCGTTGTGCTCGGAGTCGACCGGCAGCACCGTCGCGCCTGATGTGCGCGCGGCTGTCATGAACAGTTTGCCCGCGGAGACAAGGCACTCCTTGTTGGCAAGCGCAACGCGCCGCTTCGCTTGCAGTGCCGCGAGCGTCGGCTCAAGACCTACCGCGCCCGAAATCGCCGCGACCACGACATCGGCTTCGATCTGCGCGGCTTCCAGCATGCCGGCGCGGCCCGCGGCGGTTTTTGTTTCCGAGCCGGAAAGCAACTCCTTGAGCGCCGAATAGCCTTCGGGCTCGGCGATCACCGCGAGGCGCGCGTTGTGTTTGCGTGCAAGCGCCGAAAGCTGCTTCGCGTTGCGGCCGGCGACGAGCGCCGCGACTTCGTAACGCTCCGGATTGCGCGCAATAAGATCGAGCGTGCTCTGCCCGACCGAACCCGTGGCGCCGAGCACTGTGACGGAAATCTTTCGCCGCGCTTCCGCTTTTACCATGCAAGCAATCCTTGCGCGGGCGTGTGAACGAAACGAATTGCCCCCAACACTAGCGCAACAACGCAGGCGGCGGCCAGAGAGTCGCACCGGTCCATCACACCGCCATGGCCGGGGATCAGATGACTCGTATCCTTGACCTTGAAGCGCCGCTTGATCGCCGACTCCAGCAAATCTCCAAGCTGAGCTGCAATAACGATAACGAGTGCAAAAACCCCGTGCATGAAATGCAGCGGAATGCCGAAAAAGATGAGGACGATAAGACCCGCGGCAACTCCGGCGATCGTGCCCGCGATCGCGCCCGCCCATGTTTTGCCGGGACTGACGGAGGGCCAGAGTTTCCGGCCGCCGATCGCGCGGCCCGCAAGATAGGCCGCGCTATCGGTCGTCCAAACCATTCCGAACAGCCAGAGGATCGCAGCCAATCCCAGCGGCCCGTCCCGCAACAAAATCATCGCTGAAAGAAAAGCTCCCGCGTAAACCCCGCCCGCCAGAAGCCATGGCGGACGGTACCCGCTGATCTTCGCCCATTCGAGAAAAATTAGGCCGGCCGCGATCACCCAAAATACATAGAACGGAAGGCTGCCCAGCCAGGTCACAAGGACGGCCAGCGTCGCGAGCACGACGGAAGAACAAATACGGAGGCCCAATTCGCTCACAACCGGCTCCTCACACGCCGGCCCGCGCGGTCACCCCACCAAAGCGCCGCTCGCGGCGGCGATATTCGCCGATCGCTTCTTCGAGCGCCGTACGGTCGAAGTCCGGCCAGTTGATCGGCAAAAAAACAAATTCGGCATAGGCCGCCTGCCAGAGCAAAAAGTTCGAGACGCGCTGCTCTCCGCTAGTGCGAATAACAAGATCGGGCGGCGGTAGCCCGGCGGTATAGAGCCGGGATTCGATCGCGGCTGGATCGATTTTCTCCGGATCGATTTTTCCGGCAACGGCATCGATTGCAAGCTCGCGTGCCGCCCGCGCGATCTCTTGCCGCCCGCCGTAATTGAACGCCACAATAAGCGTCGTGCGTTCATTCGATTTTGTCAGCTCCTCCGCCTCCCGAAGCAGCGAAAGTACTTCGGGATCGAGACCCGCACGTTCCCCAATCACACGTACGCGAACGCCGTTCTCGTGCAATTCAGCGAGGTCCTTTCGCACGAAGCGTTTCAGAAGCCCCATCAGGTCGCCGATCTCCTCCGCAGGACGCGTCCAGTTCTCCGCGCTGAAGCTGTAGATCGTGAGAATCTTAATGCCCAGTTCGCCGACGGCACGCACCGCGCGGCGGAGCGCTTCAACACCGCGCCGGTGCCCCTCCCTGCGCGGCAGGCCGCGCGCCGCCGCCCAGCGGCCGTTCCCGTCCATGATGATTGCGACATGAAGCGGCGGGTCGAGCAACGCCGCAGTAGTTGAAGGGACTGGATCGGGGGCGGACATCGGATGGTTCAAACCGACATGATCTCTTTTTCTTTGTGCGCAAGTGCCTGGTCGATCTCGGCAATCGATTGATCTGTCGCTTTCTGCACTTCGGTCTCGTGACGCTTGATTTCGTCCTCGCTCACATGACCGTCTTTCTGGAGTTTTTTAAGGTGATCGAGGCCGTCGCGGCGCACATGCCGCACGGCCACGCGCGCCGCTTCCGCGTATTTATGCGCGACCTTCACCAATTCCTGCCGCCGCTCTTGGTTAAGCTCCGGAATCCGGATGCGAACCGTCGTCCCCTCCGTTGAAGGATTAAGCCCCAGATTGGAATCGCGGATCGCTTTCTCGACGGCTTTGACGACTGAATTGTCCCATACCTGAATCGAAATCAGCCGCGGCTCGGGCACGCTCACCGTCGCGACCTGATTCATCGGCATGTGCGAGCCATACGCTTCGACCTGAATCGGCTCCACGAGATGCGGCGACGCGCGGCCCGTGCGAAGGCCGCCGAGCTCTTGTTTGAGCACGCCGATCGAAGCCTGCATGCGGCGCTTAAGGTCGGTTAGGTCGAAAGCTCCGGGTTTCATCTGGCACCTCTACGCTTTTACGCTCCGCAATCAGGGAAGAACGACAGTCGACTTCCCCTCGCCCTTCACGGCAGCTGCGATCGCGCCCGATTCACGGATTGAAAATACAATGATAGGCAGCTTGGCCTCGCGGGCAAGCGCGAAGGCGGACGCGTCCATCACCTTCAAATTACGCTTCAAGGCCTCGTCATGCGTGAGCCGGTCAAAGCGTTTCGCATCGCGGTTTTGCTTCGGGTCCGAGTCATAGACACCGTCGACACTCGTCGCTTTAAAAATAGCCTCACAGCGGAGCTCGGCGGCGCGCAAAGCCGCCGTTGTATCAGTCGTGAAATAAGGATTGCCCGTGCCGCCGGCGAGCATGACGATGTGCCCCGCGCTCAGGTGGCGCAGCCCGCGTTGATGCGAATAAGGCTCGCAGATGGTCGCCATCGGGATCGCGGAGAGCGTTCGTACCGTTGCGCCTTGCTTCTTGATCGCGTCTTCGAGCGCTAGCGCATTCATAACCGTACCAAGCATGCCCATGGCGTCGGCGGTCGCTCGCTCAATCCCGGTATCCGCCAGCATTGCCCCGCGTACAAGATTGCCGCCGCCGATCACGACCGCGACTTCCACGCCGAGCTTTCTGACATCCACGAGATCTTTAGCGATCTTGTTCAGCGTCAGCGCGTGTAATCCGAGGCTCTCGCTTCCGAGCAGCGCTTCTCCGGAAACCTTAACGAGCACTCGTTTGTATTGGGGCTTTGCCATCTGATCCGCCCCCTTTGCGATCAGTTCGTACGGGTTGCCGCCGCGACTTCAGCCGCGAAGTCCTGTTCTTGTTTCTCAACGCCCTCCCCGAGAGCGTAACGTACGAATCCTTTGATCGCGATGGGGTGGCCAAGCTTACCCTCAACTTCCTTCACCGCTTGCGCGACCGATTTCGAAGGCTCGTGAACATAGGCCTGCTCGATCAGCGTGACTTCCTTGAAATAGGTCTTGAGGCCGCTATCGACGATCTTTTCGATCACGTTCGCGGGCTTGCCCGAGGCCTTTGCCTTTTCGGCGAGAACATCACGCTCGCGCTTGATGACTGCTTCGTCGATCCCTTTCGAGTCGACTGCGAGCGGGTTTGTGGCAGCGACGTGCATCGCAACCATCCGGCCGAAAATCGCAAGCTCCGCCGGATTTCCCTTCGATTCGAGCGCGACCAGAACGCCGATCTTGCCGAGACCGTCCGAAACCGAGCTGTGCGTATAGGCGCCGATGGCGCCTTCGCCGACCGACAGCCCCGCCGCACGGCGGAAGGTCATGTTCTCGCCGATGGTGGCGATCGCATTCGCGATCGCTTCCTCGATCGTCGAACCGCCTGCCTTTGTCTTTTTGACTTTCTCGACGTCCGCGCCTTGATGCAACGCCGTCTCGGCGATCAGCTTCACGAGGCCCTGGAACTGCTCGTTACGCGCGACGAAATCCGTCTCCGAGTTCACCTCGACGACGACGCCTTTCTTGTCTTCGACGGCGACGCCGACGAGTCCTTCCGCCGCGACGCGGCCCGCCTTCTTCGCAGCTTTCGCGAGACCCTTCTTTCGCAGCCAGTCGACCGCGGCTTCGATGTCGCCCTTCGTCTCGTTGAGCGCCGCCTTGCAGTCCATCATGCCGGCGCCGGTTTTGTCGCGAAGCTCCTTGACGAGGCTCGCCGTGATTTCAGCCATGATTGCTCCAATTACTCAGTTTCGGCCGAAAGGGCTTTCGCTTCGGCGATCCAGGTTTCGATGCGGCCGGGCAAGCCGACGGTCTCACCGAGATGGTGTGCGTCGTTCTTGTTGAGGCCCGCAAGCTGCCAGTAATGGAAGAAGCCAAGGTCGTTCAGCTTCTTCTCGATCACCGGGCTCACGCCATGGAGCTTCTTGAGATCGTCCGGCGCGCCGCGGGGGCCCGGCAGCGGCTCGAAGCTTTCCCACTCGGCCTTCTCCTGCGGCAATTCTTCGACCGGCGGCTTTTCCAGCGCGCCGACATCGATACCGGACTCGCCCTGCGCGCGTGAAATGCCGTCGATCACGGCTTTCGACATGAGGTCGCAGTAAAGCGTGATCGCGCGTCCCGCGTCGTCATTGCCCGGAATCGGGAAAGCGATTCCGTCCGGATCGGAGTTGGTGTCGACAATCGCCGCGACCGGAATGCCGAGCCGGCGCGCTTCCTTGATCGCGATGTCTTCCTTGTTGGTGTCAATCACGAACACGAGATCGGGAACGCCGCCCATATCGCGGATGCCGCCGAGTGAGCGCTCGAGTTTTTCCTTCTCGCGCGCAAGCGTCAGCCGCTCTTTCTTGGTGTAGCCTCCCGCCGCTTCCGACGAGAGCATCTCCTCGATCTTCTTGAGACGCTGAATCGAATTTGAGATCGTCTTCCAGTTGGTGAGCGTGCCGCCGAGCCAGCGGGAATTCACGAAATATTGCGCGCTGCGCTTTGCCGCCTCCGCGACGGCGTCCGCCGCCTGCCGCTTGGTGCCGACGAAAAGCACGCGGCCGCCTTTGGCGACGATGTCGCTCACCGCCTCCAATGCCTTGTGCAGCATCGGCACGGTTTGCGCGAGATCGATGATGTGGATGTTATTGCGGGTGCCGAAGATGTATTGCGCCATCTTCGGATTCCAGCGATGGGCCTGATGGCCAAAGTGAACGCCAGCTTCCAAAAGCTGGCGCATCGAATA
>JAJPHK010000070.1 GCA_021325315.1 Alphaproteobacteria bacterium | reverse complement strand
GAGAAGAACAGCACCTCGTCGTGGGTGGAGGCGACGAACAGGCGCGTGACGAAATCCTCCTCGCGCGTCTGCATGCCGGCGCGGCCCTTGCCGCCGCGGCGCTGCGCACGATAGGTCGAGAGCGGCACGCGCTTGACGTAGCCCGCGTGCGACACGGTCACGACCATATCCTCGCGCTGGATGAGGTCCTCTTCCTCGACCTCGGCGCCGGCCTCGGTGATTTCGGTCTTTCGCGGGGTGGCGAATTCCTTTTTGATCGTTGCGAGTTCGTCCTTGATGATGCCGCGAATGCGCAGCCGCGAGCGCAAAATTTCGAGATAGTCGGTGATTTCCTTGCCGAGCCCGTCCAATTCGGCCTTGATCTCGTCACGGCCAAGCGCGGTGAGCCGCTGCAAGCGGAGATCGAGGATCGCCTTCGCCTGCTCGTCCGAAAGCTTGATCTTGTCGGAGCCCTTCACCATGCGGTGGCGCGGGTCGTCGATCAGCTCGACTAGGTCGCGCACGTCGGATGCCTTCCATTCGCGCGCAAGCAACGCGTCGCGGGCGGCGGCCGGATCCTTGGAGGCGCGAATGATCTTGATCACCTCGTCGATATTGGCGACGGCGATGGCAAGCCCCACCAACACATGCGCGCGGTCGCGCGCCTTGCCGAGCAAGAATTTCGTGCGCCGCCCGATCACTTCCTCGCGGAACGCGACAAACGCGTTCAGCAAGTCGGAAAGATTCATCACCGCCGGACGGCCACCGGAGAGCGCCACCATGTTGGCCGGGAAGCTCGATTGCAGCAGCGTGAAGCGATAGAGCTGGTTGAGCACAACTTCGCTCATCGCCTCGCGCTTGAGCTCGATCACAATCCGCATTCCCTCGCGGTCGGATTCGTCGCGGATATCGCCGACGCCGTCGATCTTCTTGTCGCGCACCAGTTCGGCGATTTTTTCGATCAGCGTCGTTTTGTTGATCTGGTAAGGAATTTCAGTGATCACGATATTTTCTCGATCGCCCTTCGCGGTTTCGATCGCGGCGCGCCCGCGCATCATGATCGAGCCGCGGCCGGTACGGTAAGCATCGCGAATGCCGCTCTTGCCGAGAATGATTCCGCCGGTCGGAAAATCCGGCCCGGGTATGATTTTGTTCAATTCGTCGATCGAGAGCGACGGGTTGTCGATGAGCGCCGTGAGCGCGTCGATCAGTTCGCCCAGATTGTGCGGCGGAATGTTCGTCGCCATGCCGACGGCGATGCCGCCCGCACCGTTCAGGAGCAAATTCGGAAAGCGCGCCGGCAACACGGTCGGCTCTTTTTCGGAGCCGTCGTAGTTGTCCTGATAGTCGACGGTATTCTTGTCGAGGTCCTCGACCAGCGCGGCGGTTATTCGTTGCAGCCGCACTTCGGGGTAGCGCATCGCCGCGGGCGGATCGCCGTCCACCGAGCCGAAATTGCCCTGCCCGTCGATCAGCGGCACGCGCATGGAGAAGTCCTGCGCCATGCGGACCAGCGCGTCATAGACCGACTGGTCGCCGTGGGGGTGATATTTACCGATGACGTCGCCGACGACGCGCGCGGATTTCCGGTACGGCTTGTTCCACTCGTAGCCGTTCTCGTTCATCGAATAGAGAATGCGGCGATGAACGGGCTTCAGGCCGTCGCGCGCGTCGGGAAGCGCGCGCGACACGATCACGCTCATGGCGTAATCGAGATAGCTCCGCTTCAGCTCGTCGCTTAGCGAGATAGGCTTGATGTCGGAAGGAGACGGGGCAGCCGGCTCCCCCGGATTTGGGGTGTCAGTGTCGGACAAGTGGCCTCGGATTCGCGTCTGAAAACGCTTTGAAATTATAGCCGATTCCGGCTCCGTTCTCCAACCCGAAACGGCTTGAAAAACAACATTTTTATTTAATTATCTCAATGGCTTATAATGAACTTCTTGAGCCGTAAATTGCGTCGGCGAAAGGTCCGGTTTCGGGGTCTTTCAGCGGCCCAAAATGGCCCTTTTGATTGCCGGATTGGACTGGCATGTGGAGATGAAAATGCTGCTACGCGTACTCGAATTTCTGGCGATCGTGCTTGTCGCGATCATCCTGATCCCTACCGGCGCGCATCTTTTCGAGCTTCCGAACAAAATCTCGCTCGTACAAGATCAATATTTCCTCGTGCAAAATATCTATCGCGGCTGGGCTCTGTTCGGCGCGCCGATTTTCGCGGCGCTGATCGTGACCGCGGCACTCGCCTGGGCCGCGCGCAGATATCCGCTGGAGTCACGGCTTTCGCTCCTCGCCTTTCTTTGCATCGCCGCTTCGCTCGGCGTGTTCTTCGCGTTCGTTTATCCCGGTAATATCGCGACCGCGAATTGGACCACCATCCCCGACAACTGGATGACCCTCCGCCGGCATTGGGAATACGGCCACGCAACCAGCGCGGTTTTGACGTTCATCGCGCTCTGCGCGCTCGCGATCGGCGTTGTGTCGCGCCGCTAGAAGAGAACGGGCTTCGCGATCATAAGCCAGAAAATCGCGAGCACCGCGCCGAAAGCGGGGAAGCCGAACGCGAACCAGCGCCGGAATAGACGATGATATTCCGCGGGCAGCGCGACTCTTTTGTGCGCGGCCGCCATTGCGAGATCGCGCATCCTGATTTGCATGAACACCACGGGAATCCAGAAAGCGCCTGCGACGAGATAAAGCGCGACCGAAAGCACGATCCAGCTCTCCCGCAAGGAGAATCCCATCCGCCAGGCCAGCAATATGCCCGTGACGGGCTGAGCGACGACGGCCGTCGCGGTGAACAAGAAGTCCGCGATCACCACGATGCGCGCGACGGGCGCGACCGCTTCCGCCCTTCCCGCGCGATGCGCCGCCAACAGGAAAAACGCGATCCCGGCCCCTGTGCCGAGCAAGACCGCCGCGCCGATCACGTGCAGGAATTTCAGGATGAAATAAGCGGTCATCAGCGGTCGTCGAGGATTGCGATGGCAACGAGCGTCAGCGCCAGAATGGGAATCATCTTGATCAGCGAGCCCAGCGGATCGAGCCAGAGTCCGATCCGCATCAGGCTTCCGGCAGCAATGTAAATCAGGATCACCGGTAGGCTTGCGACGAGCGCCGCAAGCGCCGTCGATCGAAAAGCGATGCCGATACCGATCAGAAGATGCAAAACGCCGGAAGCGTCGGCCGCGAGCGAGGCATAATTCCCGAAGCCCACTTCCTTCAGCAGTTCGGCGGCAAGCCCCCGCGCGGGACCGAGTCCGATCACCGCGCTCACGAACCAGAACAGAACCAGTGCTACGATCACGACCGGCTTCAGCAAATACAAATAGGCAAACCAGCGATCCTGCGCGGAAGCCGGATCGAGCTGGAGCGTTGCTTCGAACGGCTCCGGTTTGATGCCGGTTATCTTCGTCCACTCGTCCGGATTCTCGGCGAAGGCGTGCGAAAGCTGATGCAGCGAGGTCGTGCGAAAGGGCGGCCGCCAGCCGAGCCAGCTCACGGCGTCGCCGAGCTTCGAGACCGTGGTGGCGATGCTCGGCGGAAGACG
>JAJPHK010000201.1 GCA_021325315.1 Alphaproteobacteria bacterium | reverse complement strand
TTCTCTGCACGGTGTTCTGAGGAGGGCGAGATGTCAAAAATCGGCAAACGGCCCGTCCAGGTACCCACCGGCGTCACCGCCACGGTGCAGGGCCAGCAGATCAAGATGAAGGGCCCGAAGGGCGAGCTTTCGATGACGCTCACCGACGAAGTCGGCGCGAAGCTCGACAAGAACCTGATCACGATCGAGAAGCGCGGCGATACCAAGCGCCACGCGGCGATCTGGGGCATGACGCGCGCGATGGTGGCGAACCTTATCGAGGGCGTCACCAAGGGCTACGAGAAGAAGCTGGAGATCAGCGGCGTCGGCTACCGCGCGGCGGTGCAGGGCAAGAACCTGCAGCTCGCGCTCGGCTATTCGCACGACGTGCTTTATCCGATTCCGCAGGGGATCACGATCACGACGCCGAAACCGACGGAAATCACGGTCGCCGGCATCGACCGGCAGAAGGTCGGTCAGGTCGCGGCGGAGATCCGCAAGTTCCGCAAGCCCGAGCCCTACAAGGGCAAGGGCATCAAGTATGTCGGCGAATATATCTTCCGCAAGGAAGGCAAGAAGAAGTGACGGGGGCGAGATGAGCACGAAAAGCAGCAGCAATTTTCGCCGCGGACAGCGCGTCCGCAGCAGACTGCGCCGGACGGCCTATGGCCGCCCGCGTCTTTCGGTGTTTCGCTCGTCGAAGCACATCTATGCGCAGCTCATCGACGACTCAAAGGGCGTGACGCTGGTCTCGGCTTCGACACGCGAGCCGGAAATCCGCGGCGCCAAGAAGACCGGCGCCAATATCGAGGCGGCGAAAGCCGTCGGGCAGCGGATCGCAGAGCGGGCTGCCGCGAAAGGCGTCAAGGAAGTCCAGTTCGATCGCGGGCAATATCTCTATCACGGGCGCATCAAGGCGCTCGCCGACGCCGCCCGCGAGGGCGGGTTGAAATTCTAAAGAGGATACCGAATGGCACAGGCAGCGGGACAAGAGCAGGGACAGGGCCGTGAGCGCGGTGAGCGCGGCGAACGGGGTCGCGGCGGCCGCGGCCGCGGCGAGCGCCGCGAGCGTCAGCGCGAGGAGCGCGACTCCGGCGGTATCGTCGACAAGCTCGTCCACATCAACCGCGTCGCCAAGGTGGTGAAGGGCGGCAAGCGCTTCGCGTTCGCGGCGCTCGTCGTCGTCGGCGACCAGAAGGGCCGCGTCGGCTACGGCCACGGCAAGGCGCGCGAGGTGCCGGAAGCGATCCGCAAGGCGACCGAGGCCGCCAAGCGCGCCATGGTGCGGGTCTCGCTGCGCGAAGGCCGCACGCTGCATCACGATGTCGAGGGCCATCACGGCTCGGGCCGCGTTATTCTCCGCGCGGCGCCTCCCGGCACGGGGATTATCGCCGGCGGCCCGATGCGCGCGGTGTTCGAAACCGTGGGCGTCGCCGACATCGTCGCGAAGTCCTTGGGCTCGTCGAACCCCTACAATATGGTGCGGGCGACGTTTAACGGCCTGAAGCTCCAGGATGCGCCGCGCTCGGTCGCGGCTCGCCGCGGCATGAAGGTTTCGGAACTGCAATCGCGCCGCGGCAAGATCGACGCGGAAGCGGAATAAGGTCAGGAATTGAACATGAGCAACTCCGGCAAGACGATCACGATCGAGCAGATCGGCAGCGAGATTCGCCGCCAGCCGCAGCAGGAAGCGACGCTGATCGGCCTCGGGCTGAACAAGATCGGCCGCCGCCGACAGCTCAAGGATTCGCCGCAGGTTCGCGGCATGATCGCCAAGGTCGCGCATCTCGTGCGCGTCGTCGAAGAAAAGTAAGCGCAAGGTGACTGCGATGAAACTCAACCAGATCGCCGGACGCCCCGGTTCGCGCCACAACTCCAAGCGCGTCGGCCGCGGCATCGGCTCGGGCAAGGGCAAGACCGGCGGGCGCGGCGTCAAGGGCCAGAAGTCCCGCACGGGCGTGCGCATCAAGGGCTTTGAAGGCGGGCAGATGCCCATCTACCGCCGGCTACCGAAGCGCGGCTTCAACAACATCTTCGCGCTGGAGTTGAACGAGGTGAATCTCGGCCGCGTGCAGACTGCGATCGACAAGGGGAAGCTCGATGCCTCGAAGCCGGTGACGGCGGAAGCACTGGTTGCGGCCGGCGTGATCAGCCGCGCGCTCGATGGCGTGCGCATTCTCGGCGGAGGCGAACTCAAGACCAAGGTCGCGTTCGAAGTGCATGGCGCGTCGGGCTCGGCGACGGCCGCGATCGAAAAGCTCGGTGGCTCGGTAAAGAAGCTCGCGGCAGAGAAAAAGGAACCGGCAAAAAAAGCGGGCGAAGCGAAAAACTGATCCCTAAATAGGGTGGGGCGGCACCGGAGCGGATATGGTCTCGGCAGCGGAACAACTGGCAGCGAACCTGAATTTCGGCGCTTTGGCGAAGGCCGAAGATCTCAAGAAGCGCATCTGGTTCACGCTCAGCGCGCTGATCGTCTACCGCCTCGGCACCTATATCCCGATGCCGGGCATCAACCCGGATGCCTTCGCCGACGCCTTCAAGAATGCGAGCGGCGGCATTCTCGGCCTCTTCAATATGTTTTCGGGCGGCGCCGTCGAGCGCATGGCAATCTTCTCGCTCAATATCATGCCCTATATCTCGGCCTCGATTATCTTCCAGCTCCTGCAAACGGTCTCGCCGTCGCTGGAGGCGCTGAAGAAAGAAGGCGAGGCGGGCCGCAAGATTCTCAACCAGTACACGCGCTATCTCACAGCGGTGCTCGCCGCCTTTCAGGCGTACGGCATCGCGATCGGCCTCGAGGGCTCCGGCAATATCGTCCCCGATCCGGGCTGGTTCTTCCGTATCTCGACGGTGATCACGCTCACCGGCGGCACGATGTTCCTGATGTGGCTCGGCGAGCAGATTACCGCCCGCGGCATCGGCAACGGCACGTCGCTTATCATCATGGCTGGCATCGTCGCGAATATTCCGAGCGCGATCGCGAGCACATTGGAGCTCGGCCGCCAGGGCGCGATCTCGACGGGCCTGATCCTCACGGTGATTGTGGTTGCGGTCGGCGTGATCGCGTTCATCGTTTTCATGGAACGCGCGCAGCGGCGGCTTTTGATCCAGTATCCGAAACGGCAAATCGGCAACCAGATGTTCGAAGGGCAGAGCTCGCATCTGCCCTTGAAGCTCAACACCTCGGGCGTGATCCCGCCGATTTTCGCTTCGTCGCTCCTGCTCGTTCCGACCACGGTCGCGAATTTCAGCCAGGGCGGGCCGGAGTGGCTCACCTACATCACGACGCTGATCGGCCACGGCCGCCCGCTGTTCATGGTGCTCTATATCGGCCTGATCGTCTTCTTCGCGTTCTTCTACACCGCGATCGTATTCAATCCGGTGGAGACCGCCGACAATCTGAAGAAGCACGGCGGCTTCATCCCCGGCATCCGCCCCGGCGAGCGCACGGCGGAATACATCGATTATGTGCTGACGCGCATCACCGTGATCGGCGCGGGATATCTCGCGCTCGTCTGCTTGCTGCCCGAGCTTCTGGTCTCCTATGCCGCGGTTCCGTTCTATTTCGGCGGCACTTCGCTTCTGATCGTCGTCAGCGTCACCCTCGATACGGTCGCGCAGATTCAGGGTTATCTCCTGGCTCACCAGTATGAAGGCTTGATCAAGCGTTCGCGGCTGAGGGGGATGCGCCGATGAGGCTCGTATTGCTCGGACCTCCCGGTGCGGGCAAGGGCACGCAGACGGAGCGTCTCGTCGCCCGTTACAATATCGTTCCACTCTCGACCGGCGACATGCTGCGCGCCGCGGTCGCGGCGGAAAACGCGATCGGCAAGAAAGTCAAAGACACCATTTCGCGCGGCGATCTCGTGCCGGACGAGATGGTGGTTTCGCTGATTGCGCAGGCGATCGACGCGCCTGAGGCAAAGAACGGCTTCATCCTCGACGGGTTTCCGCGCACCGTGAAGCAGGCCGAGGCGCTCGACCGGTTGCTCAAGGATCGCGGGTTAAAGCTCGATGCCGTGATCGAGCTGAAAGTGGACGAGGCGGCGCTCCTGGCTCGTATCGAAAAACGCGTGGCCGAGCACAAGGCGAAAGGCCATGCCGTGCGCTCGGACGACGACCCCTCGGTGCTGAGGCAGCGGATCGCGAATTATCGCAAAGAAACCGCGCCGTTATCTGACTACTACCAGCAGACGGGGGCGCTTTTGCCGATCGACGGCATGCAACCTATGGATAAGGTCGAGGCCGAGATCGAAAAGGCGCTTCAAAAGCGCGTGGCAGCGTGAGGTTGACGGGTGAGTGAGCAAGGCCTAAATAGCTATCTTCTGTCGGTCATACGAACGATGCCGGGCCACCCCAGGGGGGTGAACCGGGCGTCGTTTTTGCGCATCGGCTCAACCGCCGCCAAGGCGAATTTCATCGGTATTTCAATAGGTTCGAGCCAAGCCTTGAGCCAGGAACTGACTAGAAAGCGGAGAATTTAAGTGGCCCGTATCGCAGGTGTGAACCTCCCGACCGGCAAGCGAGTCGTGATCGGTTTGCAGTACATTTATGGCATCGGCGAGAAGCGCGCGAATGACATCGTAAACGCGCTGAAAATCCCGGCCGAGCGCCGCGTGAACCAGCTCACCGATCAGGAAGTTCTGCAGATCCGCGAAATGATCGACCGCGAGTACCGCGTGGAAGGCGATCTTCGCACCGAGATCCGGAACAACATCAAGCGCCTGAGCGACCTCGGCTGCTATCGCGGTCTTCGTCACCGCAGGAATTTGCCGGTGCGCGGCCAGCGCACCCATACCAACGCCCGCACCCGGAAGGGCAAACCCAAGACGGTCGCCGGCAAGAAAGCCGCCCCGTCGAAGGGCTAAGAGGATCAGCTAATGAGCAAGGAAGCACCTGCCGCAGCAGGACAACAGGCACCCGGCCGCGTTCGCCGCCGCGAGCGCAAGAACATTGTGTCGGGCATCGCGCATGTGAACGCGAGCTTCAACAACACCATGATCACGATCACCGACGCGCAGGGCAATACGATCGCATGGTCGTCGGCCGGCACGCTCGGTTTCAAGGGCTCGCGTAAGTCGACGCCCTATGCGGCGCAGGTCGCGGCGGAGGACGCCGCCAAGAAAGCGTCCGAGCACGGCATGCGGACTCTCGAAGTGGAAGTTTCCGGCCCGGGTTCGGGCCGCGAGTCGGCGTTGCGTGCGTTGCAGGCGGCGGGCTTCCAGATCACGTCGATCCGCGACGTGACTCCGATCCCGCATAACGGCTGCCGGCCGCGCAAACGCCGCCGCGTTTGAGTTTGGACGAGAGCTCTTTCGAGCTCGATTGATTTCCCCGCGGGCGCGGGGCGCGAGCGTAAGCCTCGCGAGAGAACGGTGAAGGATGAGCGACGTGAACACGCTGGTAAATCCGAAGAATTGGCAGGAATTGATCCGCCCCGACAAGCTCGCGGTCGCCGCGGGCAACGACCCGAAACGTTTCGCGACCGTCGTCGCGGAACCCCTTGAGCGCGGCTTTGGCGTCACGCTCGGCAATGCGCTGCGCCGCATTCTTCTGTCGTCGCTGCAGGGCGCGGCAGTGACCTCCGTGCAGATCGACGGCGTGCTGCATGAGTTCTCCTCGATCGCGGGCGTGCGCGAAGACGTGACCGACATCGTCCTCAACATCAAGGACATCGCCATCAAGATGCAGGGCGAGGGCCCGAAGAAGATGGTTCTGAAAAAGTCGGGCCCGGGCCAGGTGACGGCCGGTGACATCCAGACCGTCGGCGACGTTCAGATTCTGAACCCCGAACTCGTGCTCTGCACGCTCGACGAAGGCGCCGAGATCCGCATGGAATTCACGGTCGCGACGGGCAAGGGCTACGTTCCTTCCGACCGCAACCGCTCCGAGGACAGCCCGATCGGCTTGATCCCGGTCGACAGCCTGTATTCGCCGGTGCGCAAGGTGAGCTATCGCGTCGAGAACACCCGCGAAGGGCAGATCCTCGACTACGATAAGCTCACGATGCAGATCGAAACCGACGGGTCGATCACGCCGGAGGACGCGCTCGCCTTCGCCGCGCGCATCCTGCAAGACCAGCTCAACATCTTCGTCAATTTCGAGGAGCCGCGCCGCGAGATCGAGGCGCCGGCGATTCAGGAGCTGCCGTTCAATCCGGCGCTGCTCAAGAAGGTGGACGAGCTCGAGCTTTCGGTCCGCTCGGCCAACTGCTTGAAGAACGACAACATCGTTTACATCGGCGACCTGATCCAGAAGTCGGAAGCGGAGATGCTCCGCACCCCGAACTTCGGCCGCAAGTCGCTCAACGAAATCAAGGAAGTGCTCGCGACGATGGGCCTCCATCTCGGCATGGAAGTGCAGGGCTGGCCGCCGGAGAACATCGAAGAGCTCGCGAAGCGATTCGAGGATCACTACTAAGCCAGACATTCGTTATGGCAGGGCTTGTCCCGGCCATCCATGTCTTGGCCGAGGAATAAAGGCGTGGATGCCCGGCACAAGGCCGGGCATGACAGAAGAAGGAAGCCAAAGAGGAATTCGTCATGCGTCACGCACGCGCCCACCGGAAATTCAATCGCACCGCCGAGCATCGCAAGGCGATGTTCGCCAATATGTCGGCTGCGCTGATCACGCACGAGCAGGTGGTCACCACGCTTCCGAAGGCGAAGGATCTTCGTCCTGTCGTGGAAAAGCTTGTCACGCTCGCGAAGCAGGGCGATCTGCATGCGCGCCGCCGCGCGGTCTCGCAGATCCGCGATCTCGACGCCGTCAAGAAGCTCTTCGAGGTGATCGGTCCGCGTTACAAGGCGCGGAACGGCGGTTATCTCCGCATCGTGAAAGCGGGCTTCCGCTACGGCGACTCCGCGCCGGTCGCGGTGATCGAATTCGTCGACCGCGACGTCGAGGCGAAGGGCAAGGCCGACCGCGCGCGCATCGAGGCCGAGAAGGCCGCGCAGCCGAAGCAGGAGCAAGCGGCGACGGCGTAATTTGCGCTTTCGCGACGGGGGTTTGAGCGGCGTTTTCTCGCTAGAAATCACAATTTGTCCTCATTTAGACCGCCGAGCGGGCATCTTCGTCGCTTAGGACGGCGGCCATCCAATATAAACGGAGCTTGGAATGAAGACGTGGATACTCGCGGGTGCGATCGCATTCGCGACAATGGGGCCGGCTGCGGTCAATCTCGATACGGCAAGCGCTGCCACCCTCGAAGCCAACCAAATCACCGAAGTGAACATTGCTCAAATCAAGAGTCTTTTGAAGCTGAAGGCGGAGCAACAGCCGCTGTGGGCGCGCGTGGAAAGCGTTTTGTTGTCGGTGGCCCGGGAACAGGCACAGACCGAATCGGCGGGCTTCGTGCGCCGCGTCAGCCGCCGCGTCGTTTCGATTGCGTTCAATGGTGCCGTGATGCAACGCATAAAGGACGCCGCGCTCCCGCTGCTGGCGAGCCTCGATGAAGAGCAAAAGGAAACGGTGCGCAGGCTCGCCCGGAAGATGGGCATCGGCGACATGATGGCGATGTCGAATTAAACGCGCCGCCGAACCGATGAAAGAAACAAAACCCGGGCAAGCCCGGGTTTTGTTTTGTGCGCAGGCAGGGGCAGGGCCCCGTGAAATGCACCAATTGACAATATATTCCTATCAGTTTATATTCCTATCACCCTTTCCCGCGAGGGGCGCATTCATGAGGCGTCATTTGTGCGGGGAAAGGTCCGGCGCCCGCGGGCGCGGCCCGCTGCCGCGCTCCCGGGACGGCATGGGGCCCCGCCTCCGGT
>JAJPHK010000068.1 GCA_021325315.1 Alphaproteobacteria bacterium | reverse complement strand
GGCCCCGCCTCCGGTCACTAGGAACCGGCGCGAGGAGCTCGCTGACGGAGAGGCTTTCGCCTCACGAAAAGCGCGGCCCATGCCGAGAAATCGCCGCGCTGGAGCGCCGCAAGGCGTCCGCCTCCCGGAAACGGGAGGATACGAAAGGTCGTTTGCGCCGAACCGGCGCTCCGGCCCCCTCGCTTCGAAAGGGAACGAGGGCTGTGATGGAAAAATGCCCGGACGCGCAAATTGCGCGGGCGCGGGGAGGATGGAGGCTGCCTGCAGCAAACTCGTCATCTTGAGGTGCGAGGCTCGCCCCACCGGGCGAGCGCCTCAGGATGACGGAGTTAGGCTGCGCGGCTTGCCTGGGATGACGAAAGAGATAAAAGCCTGCGGCAGGAAATCGCACCGGCTGCTTCCGCCCGAAAATGACTGCATCATTAAATACAGACCGTGCCTCTTGTCACAGAAAGGTCGCGATGCGAACGCGGGGTCGAAGCGGGCAGGGGAATTCTTGATGTCGAAGTTTTCGCGAGGCGCTTTGCGCATGGTCTATTTCACATTGATGCTGCCATTTGACCGGCTGCGAGCGGCACTCTGCGATCGCGGCCGCCGCGAACGCGCGGTCGCGGCCGTTCTCGCCGTCTATGCCGTTATCTGGACGTTTTACGATATCCTCGCGCGAGGAAGCGAGGATATCCACTTCGACATGGCCGAAATGGCGGCCTGGTCGCGGGATCTTGCGCTTGGAAGCGACAAACATCCGCAGATGGGCGCCTGGATCGCGGGCCTTTGGTTTTTGGTTTTCCCGTATCGCGACTGGGCGTTTTATCTTCTCGCGAACGCGCTCGCCGCGTTTTCGCTCTGGATCGCCTGGCGCCTTTCCGAGCACCGGCTGAACGATAACAAGCGCGTCGCGGGACTCGCTTCCCTGATGCTCGTTCCGTTCTTCAATTTCTTCGCCTGGAAATACAACGCCAACACCATCCTCATCCCGCTCTGGGCGGTCACGACGTTCCTGTTCTTTCGCTCGCTCGAAACGAGAAGCCCGGCAATGGCGGCGCTCGCGGGCCTCGCCGCGGCCGCGGCGATGATGGGAAAATACTGGTCGATTTTTCTCCTCGCCGGCCTAGGGATCGCCGCGCTCGTAAGCCCGCACCGCCGCGCCTATTTTCGCTCTTCGGCGCCGTGGATCACCGTTCTTGTCGGCGCACTTGCGATCGCCCCGCACATCTATTGGCTGCTCACGCATGAGTTTGCGCCGATCAACTATGCCGTAAAAGGCCATCCGGCGAAGGTCTTTTCGATCGCGCTCAAGGACGCGGTGTTATATGTCGGCGGCTTCGCGGCCTATATCGCGCTTCCGCTTTTGCTGCTTTTCGCCTTCGCGCGGCCGAAATTTTCCGCGCTGTACGACACGATCTGGCCGCAGGATCGTACACGCCGCTTTGTAGCCGTCGCCTTTTGGACTCCGATTCTGCTGCCGATTCCCGTCGCGCTCCTGAACGACACGAGGCTCGCGGCGATCTGGACGATGTCGGCGCTCGCGCTTGCGCCGATCGTTTTTCTGTCCTCGCCAAAGATCAGAATCTCGGCGGCCGCGGCCGGACAAATTCTCGCGATCTCCTTCATTTTTTCCCTTTCGGCGCTCGCGATCGCGCCCGCTCGTGCGCTGCGCGTGCACGAAGAGAGGGCGCTGAATTCGGGCGACGAGTACAAGCCGCTCGCGCATGCGGTCGACAAGCAGTGGCGCCGGACCTCCGACGCGTCGCTCGCAGTGATCGCAAGCAACGGCATTTTCGCAAACGGCGTCTCTTTCTATCTCCGCGATCGTCCGATTGTGCTGAGCCTGAATCGAATCAAACGGACGCCCTGGGTCGACGAACCGCGGCTCTTGCAGCAAGGAGTGGCGCTGGTGTGTCCCGCCGATAAGCCTGCTTGCATCGAAGCGATCGATGCGATCGCGCGAGGAAGAGCGGGTGTTCTGCGCGAGGAGCGCGCGATCTCCCGGCACTATCGCGGCACCGCAAGCAGGGTGAAACACTATCTGATCATCACCATCCCGCCGGAACCGAAGGGGGGATGATCTTCGCGTCAGTGCGGTTTGAATCCGACCGCGCCATCGACTCCGATCCGGCCAGCGGCTCGACGCGCGTGGAGACGAAACCAGCATCCTGCATCCAGGCCTTGCAGTCGGCGCCGGTATAGTCGAATCCGCCCGGCGTCTCGATCAGCATGTTCAGGCTCATCAACAGGCCGAAAGCGTTTTCGCAGCGGTCGTCGTCGATCATGGCGTCGTAGACGATGAGCGCGCCGCCCTTTGGAAGCGCCGCGAACGCCTTCGCGAGCAACAGTTTCTTTTGCGTCAGATCCCAGTCGTGCAAAATATGGCCCATAACGATTACGTCGGCGGCCGGCAGCGGATCATCGAAAAAATTTCCGGCGTGGAATTTCACCCGGTCCGCCAGGCCCTGCCGCGCGGCGAAATTCTCGAACACCGGCTGAACGGCGGGAAGATCGAAACCGATGGCGCGAAGGTGAGAATGCGCTTGCGCTATCGTCACGGGCACGATGCCTTCCGCGGCGCCGACATCCATCACCGTCTTGTAGTCCTTCCACGGAAATTTCTCCGCAAGCACCCGCGCAGCGCCCGCGCTGATGCCGCTCATCGCGCGGAGAAAGCCGCGCAGCGTCTCCGGCGTCGCATAGATGGCGGCGAACGGGTCTCCGCCATGCTTGCTCTCGTTCTGCAATTCGCCCGTGCGCAGCGCCTCGGTAGCGAGCCCCAGAAGCCGTAGAGACGCGCATTCGCCATTTCAAGCAAACCGCCGATATAGGAAGGCTTGGCCTTGTCGAGGAAAAAACCGGTATCGGGCGTGTTGCGATAAATGCCGTCCTCGCGCTGAAGCAGCTTGAGCGCGACCAGCGCATCGAGAAAATCGCGCGCCGACCGGGGATGCAGCCCGAGTTTCGTCCGCAATGTTTCAAGATCCGCCGGAGCTTTCGCCAGCGCGCTGAACACACCGAGCTCGACGGCGCTCAGCAGAGTCTTCGAGGCCCAAAAGCCCATCCCGAGTTTCAGAATGTTCTCCGGTGTGATGCTCATCCCTTCCTCCTGCGGGATAAAACGCCTCATTCACGCAATTTTTTTCAATGAAAGTATGGCCGGGAGAAAGTTCCGGCACAAAGCGCGAAATACATTCCAAGACGATGCGCCGGATTTCGGCAGGCGCAACATGGAGCGAAACGGGTTCCGGGACTCGCTCCCCGGAAGGATGTTTCGTCAGTAGCGGTACTGATCGCTCTTGTAGGGGCCGGCGACCGGCACGCCGATATAGTCCGCCTGCCGCTGCGAGAGCTTCGTGAGCTTCGCGCCGATCTTGTCGAGATGCAGCCGCGCGACTTTCTCGTCGAGATGCTTAGGCAGCGTATAGACCTTCTTTTCGTATTTCGCATGGTTCTTCCAGAGCTCCATTTGCGCGAGCGTCTGGTTGGTGAACGACGACGACATCACGAAGCTCGGATGGCCCATGGCGTTGCCGAGATTCACGAGGCGGCCTTCGGAGAGAAGAACGATGCGGTGGCCGTCGGGGAATTCGATCTCGTCCACCTGCGGCTTGATGTTGTTCCATTTTAGGTTCCTGAGCGCCGCCACCTGAATCTCGTTATCGAAGTGGCCGATGTTGCAGACGATCGCACGGTCTTTCATCTTGCGCATGTGGTCGATGGTGATGACGTCGACGTTTCCGGTCGCCGTCACGAAGATGTCGGCGCGGGGCGCGGCGTCTTCCATCGTGACGACTTCGTAGCCTTCCATCGCCGCCTGCAAGGCGCAGATCGGATCGACCTCAGAGACCATCACGCGGCAGCCGGCCTGGCGGAGCGATGCCGCCGAGCCTTTGCCGACGTCGCCGAAACCCGCGACCATCGCGACCTTGCCGGCCATCATCACGTCCGTGCCGCGGCGAATGCCGTCGACGAGCGACTCGCGGCAGCCGTAAAGGTTGTCGAATTTCGATTTTGTGACCGAGTCGTTGACGTTGATCGCGGGGAAGAGGAGCTTGCCTTCTTTTTCCATGAGATAAAGGCGGTGAACCCCGGTCGTCGTTTCTTCCGAAACGCCCTTGATGTTTTTTGCGAGCTCCGCGAACCAGCCCGGCTTTTCCTTCAGCGTGCGCTTGATCAGCGCGAAGAGAACTTCCTCTTCCTCCGAGCCCGGTTTGTCGAGAAAGGCGGTGTCGCCTTTCTCCGCGCGCAGGCCTAGATGAACGAGAAGCGTCGCGTCGCCGCCGTCATCGAGAATGAGGTTCGGCGTGCCGCCGTCGCCCCATTCGAGAATTTTGCGGGTGTAGTTCCAGTAATCCTTCAGGCTCTCGCCCTTCACGGCGAAAACCGGAATACCCGCGGCCGCGATCGCCGCCGCCGCGTGATCCTGCGTCGAGTAGATGTTACACGAGGCCCACCGGACTTCGGCGCCGAGCGCCTTCAGCGTCTCGATCAACACCGCCGTCTGAATCGTCATGTGCAGCGAGCCCGCGATGCGCGCGCCTTTCAGCGGCTGCGATTTCGCGTATTCCTCGCGTGTCGCCATCAGGCCCGGCATTTCGGTCTCGGCGAGCGAGATTTCCTTGCGTCCGAAATCGGCGAGCGCAATGTCCTTGACGATGTAATCCTGAGCGGCAGGTTTGTGCATCTCGGCCTCGAAGATCTGAAAATCGTGGAAAGCGCGGACTTTTCCGCCGCGGCTACATAGCAGCCGGACCGGATGACCGCAACACCATATAAAGATTTCTTTATATGTGCAGTAAACGCTTTCTGCGGCGAAAACGAGGCTATTCTTCCTCGCCGAAACGGTCGGAAAGAAGCTTTTCCAGCGCGTCGAGCGCGGCTTCCGCTTCCTTGCCGCTCGCCGAAATCGTGAGTTTCGAGCCGAAGGGTGCAGCAAGCATCAAGAGGCTCATGATCGAGTCGCCGCCCGCGGTTTCCTCGCCGCGCTTTACTTTCACTTCGGCGTCGAATTGCTGCACCGTCTGCACGAAACGCGCCGAAGCGCGGGCATGAAGCCCCTTTTTGTTGACGAGTCTGAGTTCGCGTTCGAGCGTCATTCGCCGGCGAGCACTCGGCTCGCGATATTGATGTATTTGCGGCCTGCCGCCTGCGCTTGGGTGACGGCCTCGGCGAGCGGAACTTCGTCGCGCACGGTAGCGAGCTTCACGAGCATCGGAAGATTGATCCCGGCGACCACCTCGATATCCGGCTCGTTCATAACCGAGATCGCGAGGTTGGAGGGCGTGCCGCCGAACATGTCGGTCAGGATCGCAACGCCTTCACCGGAATTCACGCTTTTCACAGCGGCGATAATTTCCTCGCGGCGCTTGTCGATATTGTCCTGCGGCTCGATCGAGATGGTTTGCATTTGCCGCTGCGGACCCATGACGTGTTCCACGGCCGAACGAAACTCGTCGGCAAGACGACCGTGGGTAACAAGGACGATACCGATCATGCTGACCTTACCGGAAATTCATCCGGCATTCGCAAAACAGGAGTGGGCGCATATGCCTTACCCTTCCGTTGAAGGCAAGAGAGGGAAATTACCCCATGGCTGAAGTGGTTAGCGCTGCGAGCAAAATAGGCAGCGGCGCCTGATTGGCGCTGATCGGCAGCCGCGGAATTGTGACGCCGAGGATTTCCGCATTCGATAGTTTCGGCATACGGGCGGCATCTTTCGCGGCAAGGTCAACGACCCAGCCCGCGACGGCCAGTCGCTCGCAATCGGCGGCGCGAATGCCGAGGCCGTGCACCTCGATCATGCCCGAAATCGTTTCCGGCGCGGAGACAAGCAAGCGTCCATGTGCCGCGGAAATCCTGATCCGGTCGTCGGCGACAAGCCGTGCAAAAGGAAGAAGGCCGCCTTTTGCCGCGTGCAGAAGCGCAAACGCAAGATGGGATTTTCCCGAACCCGACGGCCCGCGAATGATGACCGCGCGCTCGCCGGCGACGACCGCGCTCGCGTGAATCGTTTCGCTCCGTACGGACATTTATTCGGCGGGCAGGCGAACGATGAAACGCGCGCCCGCGATATGCGGCGGCGCGCCGGGCTCGTCGGATGCCATGCGGTTCTCGGCCCAGATGCGGCCGCCATGGCCTTCGACGATCTGTTTCGAGATCGAAAGTCCGAGGCCCGAATTCTGCCCGAAGCCCTGTTCGGGCCGGTCGGTATAGAAACGCTCGAAGATCCGGTGCAGCGCGTCGTGCTGGATGCCGGGGCCTTCGTCGTCGACGACGATCTCGACCTGATTTCTCAGCCGGCGGCAGGTGATTCGCACGATGCCCCCGGGCGGCGAGAACGAGCGGGCGTTCGAGACGAGATTGTCGATCACTTGTCCGAGGCGCGAGTCGTTCCCCGGCACGATATAGCCCGCGGGCGCGCCGGGCGTGTGCTCGAACGAAAGCGAAACGCTCACATGATCGCCGTGCGGCACTTCGTTCGCGAGCGTCGTGATCGCCGCCAAGAGTTTCGCGAGATCTACCGGCGCCGATTCCTGCCGTTGCATCTCGGCGTCGAGGCGGCTTGCATCGGAGATGTCGGTGATCAACCGGTCGAGCCGTTTTACGTCGTGCTGAATGACCGACAACAATCGCGCCCGCGATTCCTCGGTCTTCGCGAGCGGTAGCGTTTCCACCGCCGAACGCAGCGAGGTGAGGGGATTTTTCAACTCGTGCGCGACGTCGGCGGCGAAGCTCTCAATTCCTTCGATGCGCGCGTAGAGGGCGTCCGTCATCTCGCGAAGCGAGCCGGATAGATAGCCGATCTCGTCCGTGCGGTATGTCATATCGGGAATTTCCACGCGCGCACGCGTGCGGCGGCGCACGTTTTGCGCCGCGCTCGCAAGCCTGCGGAGCGGCCCACCGATCGCGCCGGCGAGCAGGAACGAAAGGATGATCATGACGGCCGCGGCGACGAAGAACACCTTCACGATCACGAAGCGCTCCGATTCCACCGCCGCGTCGATTTCGCCGGGCTGTGTCGAGAGAAGAAGCGCGCCCGATACGCCGCGGAAGCGTTGAATGGGAACGGCGACGGTGACGATTACCTGGCCCTGCTCGGTGACGCGGACGACGCTTCCATCCTGGCCGTTGATCGCCTGCGCGACCTCCGGATAGCCCTTGCCGTTCGCGGGTCCAAGCTCGCGATAGACTGGAAGTTCCCCGCGCGCGAGCCAGAGCTTGAGCCTCCGCCAGCGGCGCTCGAAATAATTCGGCTGCTGGTTCGGCACCGGGTCGAGATCGAAACGCAGAATTTCGCCGCGCGTATACAGCGTGCTGGAATCCAAAAGCAGCGTTCCGTCCCGGTCGTAAATGCGCGCGCGCGTTTTTGTCGGCGTCACGAGCCGGCGCAAGAGCGGCGCGACCCGTTCGGGATTGATGGGAAATTCGAGTCCGGCTGCGCCTTCCTCTTCCGGCCCGTAGCTTTCGCCGGCCTGCAATTCCAAGAGCTTCTCCGGATCGACGGTGAGCGAATTATTGTCGGCGGTCGCGGAGGAGGCGATTGCGCCTGCGATGATCTCGCCTTGCGTGAGCAAGCTCTGGATGCGCGCGTCGATCAGGCCGGCGCGATATTCCGAGAGATACAGAATGCCGGAAACGAGCGCGATCAGCCCGGCGAGATTGAGCAGCACGATCCGGCGGGTGATCGACGAAAAGCTCTGCCGCGAAATGTAGCGGCCCGCTTTCCGCAGCGGCGCCATCAGGATAGCGAAGACGCCAAAGCGCAAGGACTTGTGTTTCGCCTTGTCGACGTCCGCTTTCATTCCGTGCAGATGAAACGTTCGGCCAGCCCCGCCGGCCGCCGCTTCAAGCCTCCTTGAATCGATAGCCGACGCCGTAGAGCGTTTCGATCATGTCGAATTCTTCGTCGGCCGCTTTGAATTTCTTGCGCAGACGCTTGATGTGGCTGTCGATGGTGCGGTCGTCGACATAGACCTGGTCGTCATAGGCAGAATCCATGAGCGCGTTCCGGCTTTTGACGACGCCGGGACGCGTCGCGAGCGCCTGCAGGATTAAAAATTCGGTGACGGTGAGAATGACCGGGTCGCCCTTCCAGGTGCAGGTGTGCCGTTCGGGATCCATCCGAAGCTGGCCGCGCTCCAGTACCTTGGTGGAGTCGACTTCCTTCGCCGGCTGGCCGTCTTTCACGCCGCCGCGGCGAAGAACGGCCTTTACCCGTTCGACAAGGAGCCGCTGCGAAAAGGGCTTCCGGATAAAATCGTCGGCGCCCATTTTGAGACCGAACAATTCGTCGATCTCCTCGTCCTTGGAGGTGAGGAAAATGATCGGCATATCGGTTTTTTGGCGAAGCCGGCGGAGGAGCTCCATTCCGTCCATGCGCGGCATCTTGATATCGAGGATCGCAAGGTCCGGAGGGCTTGTCTTGAATCCCTCCAGCGCCGAGGCGCCGTCGGTATAGGTCATAATTCGATAGCCTTCGGCTTCGAGAGCGATCGAAACAGAAGTCAGGATATTTCGGTCGTCGTCGACCAGAGCAACGGTCGGCATGGCATCTCCTTAAAATCCAACGGGAATCGCGACGCTTCAATGGACGCACGCGTTTCAAGACCGTGGGCGGGGCCGAAATGTGACGGCCCCTAAATGAATTTGCCCGCCCCGCGGCCACATTAGCCAATTATGGCAAGGCGTCCAGAGGTTGCGGCAACTTTGTGATGACCCGCCAAATCCGGTTAATCTGCGTGAAGTATGCCGAAAAACACCGATTTCGAGCCCCGAAACGAGGCAAAACGCCTTTTGCGCGAAACCGGCATGGGCGCGCTGGGAACACTGTTGCCGGATGGCGGTCCCTATGTCTCGCTCGTGACGGTGGCTGCCATGCCGGACGGCGCGCCGGTACTTCTCATGTCGAAGCTCGCGCGTCACACGGAGAACATCGAGCGTGATCGGCGCGTGTCTCTGTTACTTGCGGCGGAGAGGCCGGGCGATCCGCTTTCCGGAGCGCGCGTGAGCATCTCCGGAACGATCGAAAAAACCGAAAACCTCGCGGCGCGGCGGCGTTTTCTCGCGCGTCATCCGGCTGCGGAATCCTACGCGGGATTTGCCGATTTCAGCTTTTTCCGCATCGAAATTGAGCATGCCCACCTTGTCGCGGGCTTCGGCCGGATCGTCGATTTGTCCGCCGAACAATTGCGCACGCAGACGCACGGTGCCGAGAGCTTGCTCGCGGCCGAAGAGGGCGCCGTTTCCCACATGAACGCCGACCACCTCGACGCGATCGGACTCTACGCCACGCGTCTTCTGGGCGAAGATCCGGGCCCATGGAAAATCGCTTCACTCGATCCTGAAGGATGTGATTTGATTTTGGGCGAAACCGTTCGCCGCCTGCAATTTCCGCAGCGCGTTACGACTGCGGATGAATTACGAAAAGTGATGGTGTCGCTTGTGAAAGAGGCGAGGGAAGCCGCCGCTTAATTTCATAATATATCTGTGAAATTAAGAATGCCGCACGAAAGAAATCAAAGTTGTTCGGGTTTCGGCGATTAGCCTTCCGAAGAATTGCTCGGAGTGTCGAATCTCGGCTTCACAATCGAGTGTGCGGTTACTATTGTCCGCCCCTTCCCCGGTCGGCGGGATGCGGAGAGGGGTCTCTTGCGGTCCGACTGCGGTTTTGGCTGTTCGAGGAGATTTTCGTGAACGAGACGGGCACACGTAACGGCGCTTACGGCGCCGACAAATTCGGATTTTCCGGCGTTTCGGCGCTCTATTGGAATTTGGGAACGCCCGCGCTTTACGAACACGCCATCAGGAAGGGCGAAGCCGAAATCGTCGAAGGCGGCGCGCTCTGCGCGGAAACAGGCCATCACACCGGCCGTTCGCCGAAAGACAAATTCACCGTCGTCGATGAGCTCTCTGAAAAAACCGTCTGGTGGGAAAACAACAAGAAGCTCAGCAAGGAACATTTCAATAATCTGCTGAAGGACTTTCTCGCTCACGCCAAAGGCAAAGAGATTTTCGTCCAGGATCTCTACGGCGGCGCCGATCCGAAATACCGCATCAAGACCCGCGTCTTCACCGAACTCGCCTGGCACTCGCTCTTCATCCGCACATTGCTGCGACGCCCCGAGATTCAGGAACTCACAAGCTTCGTACCCGAGCTCACGATCCTTTGCTTTCCTTCGTTCAAGCCCGATCCCAAGCGTCACGGCGGCCGCGAAGACTCAGACACGATGGTGGCGATCGATCTTTCACAAAAGATCGTGTTGATCTGCGGCTCGTCTTATGCCGGCGAAATGAAGAAATCGGTGTTCTCGACGCTTAACTACTATCTGCCGGCGCAGGGCGTGATGCCGATGCACTGCTCGGCCAACGTGTCGAACGACGGCAAGGAAAGCGCGCTCTTCTTCGGCCTCTCCGGCACCGGCAAGACGACGCTCTCCGCCGATCCGGGCCGCACGCTGATTGGCGACGACGAGACCGGCTGGGGCCCTGACGGCATCTTCAATTTCGAGGGCGGCTGCTACGCGAAGACCGTGAATCTGTCGCGCGAAAACGAACCGATGATCTGGGACGCGACCAATCGCTTCGGCGCGATCCTGGAAAATGTGGGTTTCGATCCGGTCACGCGCGTCCCGGACTACACGGATGTTTCGAAAACCGAGAACACGCGCTCGGCCTACCCGCTCGAATTTATCCCGAACGCCTCCAAGACGAGCCGCGCGGGGCATCCGAAGAACATCATTATGCTCACCGCCGACGCTTTCGGCGTGATGCCGCCGATCGCGAAGCTCACCCCTGAGCAGGCGATGTATCACTTCCTCTCGGGCTATACTGCCAAGGTTGCGGGCACCGAGAAGGGCCTTGTCGGCGTCGTGCCGGAATTTTCGACGTGCTTCGGCGCGCCGTTCCTGCCCCGCCATCCGTCGGAATACGCGAAGTTGCTGCGCGAATACATCGCCAAGCACAGGGTCGATTGCTGGCTGGTGAATTCCGGCTGGACTGGCGGCAAATACGGCGTCGGCCGCCGTATGCCGATCAAGGCGACGCGCACGCTGCTCACCGCCGCGCTGAACGGCTCGTTGAAGAACGCCGATTTTCGTACCGATCCCTATTTCGGCTTCGCGGTGCCGACTTCGGTGTCGGGCGTCGAGCCGCATTTGCTTTATCCCTCGAAGACCTGGCAGGACAAAGCAGAGTTCGACAAGACCGCGCGCGACTTGGTCGGCATGTTCCAGAAGAACTTTACGAAGTTCGAGAGCCACGTCGACGCGGAGATCCGCAAAGCGGCGCCGGAAGTCCGGATCGCGGCAGAATAATCAGTCGGCGAATCCGAGCGCGCGGCTCTTCTTCTCGAGCGTTTCGGCGAAAGCCGCCGCTTCTTTTGCCGTCGCCGTGCGTTTGGCTTCTGTTTGGGCTTGGCGGGTCGGCATCGCTTTCAGCGCGATCACTTTAGCGCGAACGCTGTCGGAAACGCGTTTGCTGTCCTTCACCGGCACGAAGTCGCTCATCTTATGCGTCGGCGCGACCGCACCCCTGAAAACGATAGGGCCGTCCTCGGTCATGACGATATCGCCGGGCCGGAGAGTTGGATCGTTCCGGTAATCGATGCTGGCGGTGCCGACCGGACTCCTGCTGTTGCAGCTGCAGCCTTCAACCATCTTCTCACGATAGAGGAAGGCGTTCGCAAGCGAGGCGTATCTGTTTCCCCGTTGCGAAACGGCGTTTTCGATATTGCTGCCGTAATAAATTTCGGTTTCCGCCGCGGGGCACAATGCGTGGCACATTTTGGCCGGCGTCATTTCCGCATTTTTCGCGAGCGGAAAATAGCGGCCGTCGCAGGTGCGGACGCAATAGGAAACTTGCGGCCCGCCTTCGGCCGGTTTGATCTCGCTGCCGGGGCCGAACGCATCGGAAAGCGAATTGTTCCGGTTCTCTTCAGGTTCCGCAGAGCGATGCGGTGGCGGGGCGATCGCGCGGCCCAACGCTTGAAGGATCGTGCCGAACAAGCCCCCCTCGGCCACGGCTGGAGCGGAGAATGCGGTGAGAACGAAAACGCCCAATACCGCGATGGCGGCGGAGAAACGAATACGCGGCACGTTTCGGCCCTCGGTGTAGGGATAGTGTGGCACCTTCGCATGACAACGTCGCGAAGGGCGAAGGGTTGCGGTTAAAAAATCGCCAAGGCGATTTAATTGCGTGCGGCGTTCGCTAGGCGATAAAAATCAGTGTCAGCAAAGCGAAAAGCGGCAAGAGAAACAGGCAGGCCCAGCCGAAATAGCCGAAGAAGCTAGGCATCCGGAACCCGGCTTGTTCCGCGATTGTTTTCACCATGAAATTCGGCGCGTTCCCGATATAAGTGAGCGCACCCATATAGACCGCGCCCATCGAAATTGCGGCAAGTGCCGAGGCGAGCGGGCCCATAAGTGATTTTGCATCTCCGCCCGCAAGCTCGAAGAAAACGAGATAGGTCGGTGCATTATCGAGAAAGGCCGAAAGTCCGCCAGTGAGCCAGAAATAAGCTACGTCGTGAGGGCCGCCGTCCTTCGTCGTTACAGCGTCTAGAAGTAAAGCGAAAGGTCCCTCGCGTCCTGCTTGCAACATCGCAAGCACCGGAATGATGGTGATGAAGATGCCCGCGAACAGCTTGGCCACTTCGGCGATCGGTTCCCACGAAAAGCCGTTCGCGGTGCGATGCGTATCCGGCGTGAGCCACAGCGACAGGCCAGCGAGGGAGAGAAGCGCGGCGTTACTGGCGAGATTTTGCAATTCCAGCACCACGCCAAAAATTGCAAACGATACGCCGGGCTGCCAGACAGCAGACAAGAGCGTCGCGGCGATTACTCCAAGGAGCAATAGGAAATTCACCGAGCCGAGAATCTTGATCGTTTGGATCCGCGGCTTTTGGGGGCGTTTTTCCTTCCGCGTGAGCCAGCTATCGAGCGCGTAAAAAATAGATAGCAGGACGAACGCGGCGAAGAGTGTCGGTGCGGCGAGATTGAGCGTCGTCCAGAAAAAATCGACACCCCGCAAGAATCCGATGAAAAGCGGCGGATCGCCGAGCGGCGAGAGCGCACCGCCGATGTTCGAGACCAGAAAAATAAAAAAGATCACCACATGAGTGTTTGAGTGGCGTTTTGCATTCGCTCGCAGGATCGGCCGGATCAGGATCATCGACGCGCCGGTTGTGCCGACGATGCTTGCGAGGAGAGTTCCTAACGCGAGGATCGAGGTGTTGACCCCGGGCGTACCGGGAAGATCGCCCTTCACCAGAATCCCGCCCGCGATCGTGAACAGCGCAAGCAAGAGAATAATGAAGGGAAAATATTCGATCAGCGCCGCATGCAGCACCGAATGGAGCGTCAAGTTGAATCCGTGGATCGCGACGAGTGGAAGCAACAGGGCGAGCGCCCAGAATGCGGCGACCTTGCCGTAGTGATCGTGCCAGAATTTCCCCGCTGCGAGCGGGAGGACGGCGATCGAGAGCAAAAGCCCCACGAACGGAATCCCCCACAGCGGCGAAAGCGCCGCTCCGTCGAGGCCATGCGCATCAGCGGCCAACGCTGTCTCCGGCAAAAACGGAAAGAGGAACAAAGAGGCAAAAAGAGCGATAAGCCGCATCAAGAGCCGCGCAGAAACTCGTCGGCGGTAAAGAGCGATACGAACTTGATCCCGGCCTGCGCGAAGGTTTCGGTGGCGCCTTCCTGCCGGTCGACCATTGTGAAGACAAGCGCCACTTCGGCGCCGGCATCCTTCACGGCATCGACCGCCTTCATGGCCGAGCCGCCGGTCGTCGTCACATCTTCGAGCACGGCAACGCGCTTTCCTTCGAGCGACTCGCCCTTCATCAACCCCTCGATCAAGAGTTTCGCACCGTGCTCTTTTGGCTGCTTGCGGACGAAAAACGCGTGCACAGGCGAGTCCGTCAGCGCGCTTACGGCGGAAGCGGCGGCCGCGATCGGTACCGCACCCATCTCGAGCCCGCCGATATAGTCGAGTTCTTCCGAGGCGAGCGCGTCGAGCGTGAGCTGCGCGAGGAGTGCCGCGCCTTCGGCGTCCAGCATCGTCGGTTTCAGGTTAAAATAGAAATCGCTTTTGCGTCCCGAAGCGAGCGTGACCTCGCCACGCCCGAAGGAGCGTTTGGCAATGATATCCTTGAGCCGCGCTCGTGCGGCTTTCGGGTCGGCGATCAGCCGGTGTCCGGCATTGGCGGTCGCGGGCATTCTGGATTCCGGTGTTGCACGAATCAGTGGGCTTCTTCCCAATTGTCGGCGGCCCGCGCCTCGACATGCAACGGAACAGACAGCGAAACCGCCGGAAAAGGCGCGTCGATCATCGTTTTTGTGACGACCTGTAGCGTCTTTTCCACTTCTCTTTCGGGCACCTCGAACACAAGCTCGTCATGCACCTGCAACAGCATCTTTGCCTTTAATTTGGCCTTCGCGAGCGCGTCTTCCATGCGGATCATCGCGCGGCGGATGATGTCGGCGGCGGTGCCCTGCAACCGCGCATTGATCGCCGCGCGCTCCATGAAGCCGCGCACGGACGGGTTGCTGTCGTTAATGCCGGGATAATGGCACTTGCGGCCGAACAGCGTCGTCACGTAGCCATGCTTTTTGCAGAACGCTTTCGTCTCTTCCATGTATTCGCGGATGCCGGGAAAACGCTCGAAATATTTCTTGATATAGGCGCCGGCCTCCTCGCGCGGAATCGAAAGCTGGTTCGCGAGCCCGAAGGCGGAAATGCCGTAGATGATGCCAAAATTGATCGCTTTCGCGCGGCGGCGGATTTCCGGCGGCATGCCTTTGATCGGCACACCAAACATTTCGGACGCGGTCATTGCATGAATGTCGAGCCCGTCCTTGAACGCCTGCTTGAGCTGCGGAATGTTCGCGATTTCGGCCAAGAGCCGCAATTCGATCTGCGAGTAGTCGGCAGAGACGAGCTTCATGCCCTTTTCCGCGACGAAGGCGCGGCGAATCTTGCGGCCCTCCTCGGTTCGGATCGGGATGTTCTGCAAATTCGGTTCGGATGAGGAAAGACGGCCGGTCGGCGTCGCAGCGAGCGCGTAGGACGTATGCACACGTCCCGTTTTCTTGTTCACATATGTAGGTAGCGCGTCGGTGTAGGTCGATTTCAGCTTCGTGAGCGAGCGCCACTCCAGAATGAGCTTCGGCAGCTCGTGGCCTTCTTCCGCGAGCTCTTCGAGCACATTCGCCCGCGTCGACCAGGCGCCCGTCGAGGTCTTGGTACCGCCCGGCAGTTTCATCTTGCCGAACAGGATATCGCCGAGCTGCTTGGCGCTCCCCGGATTGAATCCTTCGCCCGCGACCTTCGCGATCTGCTGCTCGATCTTCATCGCGTTTTTCGCGAACTCGTTCGAGAGCCGCGAGAGCAGCGCATGATCGATCTCGATTCCGCGCTGCTCCATATGCGAGAGCACCCGGACGAGCGGCCGCTCCAGCGTCTCGTACACTGTGTTCATGCCCTCGGCGGTGAGCCGCGCCTTGAAAAGCTGCCAGAGCCGGAGCGTCACGTCGGCGTCTTCCGCCGCGTATTCGGTCGCCTTCCGCAGATCGACTTGATCGAAGCAGATCAGCGTTTTGCCCTTGCCCGCGACGTCGTTGTAGCTGATCGGCTTGTGGCCGAGATGTCTTTCCGAAAGCTCGTCCATGCCGTGCCGCTCGCGGCCTGCGTCGAGCGCGTAGGACATCAGCATCGTGTCGTCGAACGGCGCAACGTCGATGCCGTGCTGCTCTAGCATCACGAGATAGTCGAACTTGAAATTCTGCGCGATCTTGAGGACTGACGGATCCTCCAGCATCGGCTTCAAAATCTTCAGCGCCGCACCGATTTCGATCTGGCCATCCACAAGGCCGCCTCCTGAAAGGAGATCGCCGGGCGTTTTATGGCCGAGCGGGACGTAGCAGGCCTCGTTCGGCGCGAGCGCGAGCGATATGCCGCATAACTCGCTTTGCATCGGATAAAGCGAGGTCGTTTCGGTATCGAAAGCGACATAGCCCTGATCGGTCGCCCTCGCGACCCATTCCTGCAAACGCCTTAGATCGTTGACGGTTTCATATTTCGAGCGGTCGAATTTTCCGCGCACGGATTTTGCCCGCGTCTCGGCAAGGTTGACCGGCTTGAGCGCATCGGTCTCGCTTTTTGTTGCCTGCGCGGTTTTTTTCTCCGGCTCCGCCGCTTCGCCCGAAACTTCGGCGCGGCCTTCGGCTCTCAGCTTGTCGATGACGTCGCCGCCGGGCCTGAGCGTCGGGTCAGCCTCGACTAGCGTCATATCTGTATCGGTCGCTTCCGCGACGCGCTTGGTGAGCGAATTGAATTCCATCGCCTTGAGGAAAGCGATGATCTGTCTTCCGTTCGGCGCTTCCACGCGCAAATCGTCGAGCGGCGTGTGCAGGTCCACTTTGTCGTTCAGCAACACCAGTTTTTTCGAGATCCTTGCCTGGTCAGCGAATTCGATCAGCGACTGGCGGCGCTTCTCTTGTTTGATTTCGGAAGCGCGCGAGAGCAGCGTTTCGAGATCGCCATATTCGTTGATGAGCTGCGCCGCGGTCTTGATGCCGATGCCCGGTACGCCCGGCACGTTGTCGGTGGAATCGCCCGCGAGCGACTGCACCTCGGCGACCTTCTCCGGTCCGACGCCGAATTTCTCCTCGACCTCTTTCGGGCCGATCCGGCGCTCGCGCCCCGGCATCGGGTCGTACATGGTGATCCCCGGCCGGATGAGCTGCATCAGGTCCTTGTCGCCCGCGACGATAGTGACATCCGCGCCTTCTTCGAGCGCGACGCGGGCATAGGTCGCGATCAGGTCGTCCGCCTCGAAGCCTTTTTCCTCGATCGGCACAAGACCGAAGGCCTTCACCGCGTCGCGCATCAGCGGAAATTGCGGAACGAGATCCGAGGGGGGCTCGTCGCGATTGGCTTTATACTTGTCGTAGATTTTGTTGCGGAACGTCTCGCCGGAATAATCGAAGACGATGCCGAGATGCGTCGGCTTCACGCCTTCGAGACCTTCGCGGAAAAGTTTCCACAGCATGTTGCAGAAGAACATTACGGCGCCCGTCGGCAGCCCGTCCGAGCGCTTGAAGCCGTAGCCGGATTTGCTGCTCTGCGCGGCCTTGAACATCGCAAAATAGGCGCGGAAAATGTAGGAAGAACCGTCGACCAGAAAGACATGGTCGCGCGCTTTCACGGCCGCTTTGGGCGCAGGTTTAGAGGCGATTTTGGCCGCAGGCTTGGAGGCGGCCTTGACTTTCGATTTCGCGGGCATGCCCGCACGATGCCGGACGGAAGCCGCCGCGACAACCCCGAAGAAAGCAGGTTCTACAGGAAAAGCCGTTATTCGGCGGGCTGCAACGTCCTGCGGCGCGGTGCCTCAAGCCGGAATGCCTGTGGGCGCTCGAACAGGAAATTCGCCCAGGTTCCGCGCACCAGCAGGAAAAGGAGAAGCGGTGTCACGGTGGCGACCGCCGTCACAAGGGCGGAGACGGTACCGACGTCGTGAATAAATCCGAGCTTGAGCATCAAGGTGCGCGTGACCGCCATCGGTAGAAAGAAAGCGAGATACACGACGATGGAATTCTCGCCGGCGAAACGCAGCGCATCGAAGCTCCGCGCTTTCGCGAGGAGCGCCGCGATCGAGACAACCGCGAGCGCGCCGATGCCGCCGAGGAAGAGCGAAATGCCGGGCAGCGTGGAGTAGCCCTTGAACACAAGCGCGCCGTCGATCAGCGCCCAAGCCATAAGGCCCGCGAGCGCGAGCTTCGGCCGCGCCTGCACACCGCTTGCGAGCGTGAAGACATAGGACGCAAGCCAGTAGCCCGCGAAGAAATAGACATAGCGCGAGCAGAATTCGTCGATCACCGTCCAGCCGGTATGGATCTTCAGGCTCTCCAGCACCGCAGCGGCGAGAAAAACGGCGAGCGGCGGCACGAAGCGCGTGAGCCGCGTCGTGAGCGCGAAGATCGGAAGAAGATAGATGAACCAGAGCGTGCCGAACGGCTCGATATAGGCGAGGAGATATTCCCTCACGACGCCATTCCAGTCCGCCTCATGCGCGATCCCCGGCGCGCGGATCGCGAACTGGATCGTGACCCACAGTGCATAGAAATAAACGAAATGCAAAACGCGGCGGTCGAGGAAAGTACGCCAGTCGCGCCCGATGACACGCGAAAGGAACAGGCCCGAGATCAGGAAGAAATCCGGCATGCGGAACGGGCGCGCGAATTCGATGAAGTGATTGAGCCAGCCGTTCTCGCCCGCGGCCTTTTCGACGCCGAGCGTCGAATGCATCATCACCACCATGACAATGCAGATGCCTTTGGCGTAATCGACCCAGTCGACCCGTCCGCGGTAAGAGGCGCTCATCGAAGGCTCCGAATCCATGCCTGTCCCATTTCGGGACAATGCTTCCGTTCGCTATAATTCGTCGCAAATGCCATGCCGCACGCCGTTTCGCCCAGCCAGCAGAAAACATGAATCCGGTTAAGCCTTTGCTGTCCCAAAACGCGCTGCCGGTGGACGAGGCGCTGCCGGCGCTGAAAGCGGCTCTTTCCTTGGGCCGGAACGCCGTCATCGTGGCGCCGCCGGGCGCGGGCAAGACGACGCGCGTACCGCTCGCGCTTTTGGACGAGCCGTGGACAGGCGGCGGCAAAATCCTTGTGCTCGAGCCGCGAAGGCTTGCCGCCCGCGCCGCCGCTTCGCGCATGGCGTTCCTGCTGAGCGAGAAAGTCGGCGAAACGGTGGGCTTGCGCGTCCGCTTCGACACGAAAGTCTCCAAACACACCCGCATCGAGGTGATGACCGAAGGCGTCTTCACCCGCACGCTTTTGGACGATCCCGAACTAGAAAACGTCGCCGCGGTTCTGTTTGACGAATTTCACGAGCGCTCGCTTGACGCCGATCTTGGCCTGGCACTCGCGCGCGACGTGCAGCGCGGTCTGCGGGAGGATTTGCGGATCCTTGCAATGTCGGCGACGCTCGATGGCGCGCGCGTCGCGAAGCTTCTCGGCGACGCACAGGTGATCGAAAGCAGGGGCCGCGCTTATCCGGTCGAGACCCGGTATCTTGGCCGCGATGCGCGCGCCCCCGTCGACCGGCAGATAGCGGACGCGATTGTCCGCGCACTCGAAAGCGAAGACGGTTCGGTGCTTGCCTTCCTGCCGGGCGCCGCCGAAATCCGCCGCGCGGCTGACCGGCTTACGGAAAGAATCCGTGATCACTCGGTTCACATCGTTCCGCTCTACGGCGCGCTGGATTCCAAAGTGCAGGACGAGGCGATCTCGCCCGCGCCGAAAGGCGAGCGAAAAGTCGTGCTCGCGACGTCCATCGCCGAAACCTCGCTCACCATCGAAGGCGTCCGCATCGTGGTCGATAGCGGCCTCTCGCGCGTGCCGCGCTTCGAGCCCTCGGTCGGGCTCACACGTTTGGAAACCGTGCGCGTTTCGCGTGCATCCGCCGACCAGCGCCGCGGTCGTGCCGGCCGCACCGAGCCCGGTGTCTGCTATCGCCTCTGGAGCGAACCGGAGACGCAGAGCCTCGCGCCGTTTACAACGCCGGAAATCCTCGCCGCCGATCTCGCGAACCTCGTGCTCGATCTTGCGGCCTGGGGCGTGAGCGATCCCGCTTCGCTTCCCTGGCTCGATCCCCCGCCAAAGCCCGCGCTTTCCGAAGCGCGCAATCTTCTTCTTTCGCTCGGCGCGATTTCCGGCGACGGCCGCATCACCGAGCGGGGAAAAAGGCTCGCGCGCTTTCCGCTGCATCCGCGCCTTGCGGCCATGGTGGTAGAAGCGGCAGAGGAAGACAAAGCATTGCTGGCCGCCGAAATCGCCGCCGTTGTTTCTGAGCGCGGTCTCGGCGGCGACGATGTGGACCTTTCCCATCGTATCGAGCAATTCCGCCGCGACAAATCGAACCGCGCCGGAGAAGCGCGGCGGCTCGCAAAGAACTGGGCCGAGGAAGCGGGCGGGAAAACTCACAACAGCCCCGCGACGCAAGCGGGCGCGTTGCTGGCGCTTGCCTATCCCGACCGCGTGGCGAAAGCGCGTGCCGGCAAGCGCGGCGAATTCCTGCTCGCGAACGGCCGCGGCGCGGTGATGGATGCCGCGAATTCGCTCGCGAAAGAGTCGATGCTGGCGGTAGCGGAAATCACGGGTGCGGCGAGCGGTGGGAGAATTCTGCTTACCGCCAAACTTTCCGAAAAAGAATTTGAGTCGCACTTCAAGGATCGTATCGCCGAAACGGCGGAAGTCGCTTTCGATCCCGCCGTCATGGCCGTGCGTGCTCGCGCGATCCGTCGCTACGGTGCGATCGTGCTGGAGGAGCATCCTCGCAAATTCGAACCCGACGAGGAAACGGCTCATGCGCTTGCGGAAGGAATCGCCAAAATAGGCCTTCACCGCCTTCCCTGGACGAAGGCGATCTCGCAATGGCTCGCCCGCGTCCGTTTCATGCGCCGCCTTGAAGGCGAGCCATGGCCTGATCTTTCGGACGAGAAGCTCGCGGCTTCAGCCAACGAATGGCTTGCACCCTATCTCATCGACAAGACGTCACTTGCCGAAATTTCCAGTGACACGCTTGCAACCGCACTCCACGCGCTAGTTCCGCACGATCTCGCGCGCCGCTTGAACAAGGAAACGCCGACGCATTTCACCGCTCCGACCGGCTCGCAATTCTTGATCGACTACGAGACCGACGAACCCGCCGTCTCCGTTCGCGTGCAGGAGCTATTCGGCATGCGCGAGCATCCGATGCTAGGCGGCAAGATTCCGCTCACGTTTCATCTGCTCTCGCCGGCTCACCGACCGATCCAGACGACGAAAAATCTTCCCGCCTTCTGGCAGGGCTCGTGGGCCGAAGTCCGCCGCGACATGCGCGGCCAGTATCCGAAACATCCCTGGCCGGAGAATCCACTGGAAGCGCCGCCTACGCGCCGCGCAAAACCGCGCACATCTTAGCGACTACGGCGACGATTCGTTCACCACGCGGGAATGCCGCGGTCCCTGCATTTACCTTGTCTTGGCGATCACGGAATACATTCAACGCAAGCGAGGCCTTCATGCTGCGCGGCATTCTTGTCATTGCTGGTGTTACCATCGCAATAGCGGCTTTCGCGCCCGATCTCGTTAGCCGCTATTTCGAGCAAAAGCCTCAAGCCGCCTCCCCGCGCGCGATGAATATCTCCGCGCCGAAGCAGGAAAGCTACGGCGGCAATGTCCATATTCAGGCCGATCGTAACGGCCACTATCAAACCGATGTCCAGATCAACGGCCGGCCGTTAAATGCGCTCGTCGATACCGGCGCTTCGCTCGTCGTGTTGCGCTACGAAGACGCCCGCTCCCTCGGTCTTATCTATGGCAGCGACCGTTTCGACATGACTGTGCAAACGGCGAATGGCATCGGCCATGTGCGGCGCGTGAAGCTCTCGACCGTTCGCCTTGGCTCGATCCAGTTCGACGATGTCGATGCCCTCGTCGCTGAGGAAGGCATGCTCGCGACGAATCTCCTTGGCATGAGCTTTTTGAGCCGCCTTTCCCGCTATGAAGTCCGGGATAAAACGCTCGTTCTCGATCGCTGACCCGGTTCCCTCGCGGCTCTCGGATTTCTGCCCGATTTTATGCTAAATGCGCGCGTCTTCCGCGCCCGCGGAATTCTCACGCCAGGGGCCCGCATGTTTCCGACGCCGAAAGCTTCTCTTGTTCCGAACACCTACGTTTACGAATCCGAGCCGATGGTGAAGGCCACCGGCTTTCGCGAATACGATGCGCGCTGGCTGTTCGGCAAAGAAATCAACCTCATGGGCGTGCAGGCGCTCGGCATGGGCCTTGGCACGCTCATTCGACAAATGGGTGTGAAACCCGAGATCGTCACCGGCCACGATTTCCGGAGCTACTCATCCTCCATCAAATACGCGCTCGTCTCCGGCCTCATGGCCGCCGGCTGCAAGGTGCACGATATCGGGCTTGCGATGACGCCGATGGCCTATTTCGCGCAATTCGACCTCGACGTGCCTTGCGTCGCGATGGTCACGGCTTCGCATAACGACAACGGCTGGACCGGCGTGAAGATGGGGGCGAACCGCCCGCTCACCTTCGGCCCCGACGAGATGACGAAGCTGAAGGATATTGTGCTTGGCGCAAAATTCGATTTGAAGGGCGGCGGCTCTTACGTATTCGTCTCGAATTTTCCCGATCGCTATATTGCCGACCTCACGAACCGCCCGAAGCTCAAGCGCAAGCTGAAAGTGATCTGCGCCTGCGGCAATGGCACCGCCGGCGCCTTCGCACCGCAAGTGCTCGATGCCGTCGGCTGCGAGGTGGTGAAGCTCGATTGCGAGCTCGATCATACCTTCCCGAAATACAACCCCAATCCCGAAGACATGAAGATGCTCCATGCGATTCGCGACGCCGTCTTGCATCACAAGGCGGATGTGGGCCTCGGTTTCGACGGCGACGGCGACCGCTGCGGCGTCGTGGACGACACCGGCGACGAAATCTTCGCCGACAAAGTCGGGGTCATGCTCGCGCGCGATATGTCCACGCTGCACCCGAATTCGACCTTCGTGGTCGACGTGAAATCGACTGGCCTCTATGTCACCGATCCGGTGTTGCAGAAAAACGGCGTCAAAGCCGATTATTGGAAAACCGGCCACTCCTATATGAAGCGCAGGACACATGAAGCGGGTGCGCTCGCCGGCTTCGAGAAATCCGGCCACTACTTCTTCAACAAGCCCTTTGGCCGCGGCTATGACGACGGGCTCGTTTCGGCGCTCGCTGTCTGTGACATGCTTGACCGCAATCCCGGGAAGAAAATGTCGGAGCTGAAAAACGCGCTCCCCAAAACCTGGGGCTCGCCCACCATGTCCCCGCATTGCGACGACGAAAAGAAGTACGGCATCGTCGACGAAGTCGTGAAGCATTTCCAGGCCGCGCAGAAGAACGGCGGTATGGTTGCCGGCCAGAAAATCCGCGATCTGGTGACCGTAAACGGCGTCCGCGTCACCACCGAAGACGGCACCTGGGGTCTGGTGCGGGCTTCATCCAACAAGCCGGAGCTGGTCGTCGTCGTGGAAAGCCCGGTTTCGGAAGCGCGCATGCGCGAAATGTTCGGCGCGATCGACGCGGTGCTCCGCAAGCACCCGGAAGTCGGCGAATACAACCAGAAAATTTAAACTTCAGGTCGCCGAGCGCGTGATCGCCGTTACGCGGCGAGGACGCAGGTAGAAAGTCTCGGAAAGCGGTAGCGCGCTGACATAGGCGGTCCCGACAGGCGGGTTATACGTATACGTCCCTTCCGCCATGATGATATGCGTGTTCGGCACGTTGACCCCGTCAGGCAACGTCACCGTCGATCCGACCGTGCGTCCAGTCTGGCGCGCGCCGCCGTTCACCGTCTTGTCGCTCCATTCGACGGTGGCAATGCCGTTATTGTCGATATTCAGACTCGTCACCGTGAGCGTCATCGAGCTGGTTGAATAGGGCTGGAAAACCGCGGTCGCGGCCGTGAAGATCGCGTCCATTTCTGCGTTGGTGATATTCGTGTCCTGTGAGGCGAGATCGCCGATCGTTCGGGTCGCAAGCGTCACCTTCCGTTTGATCACGATACCTTGCGTAAGCGCCGTGCCGCCAAGATAGAGCGCCGCCATGATCGGAAACACAAAAGCGAATTCGATTGCCGACAGGCCGTGACAATCGCGCGCGAATTTGCGCATCAGGCGGATAATTCCTTTCGAGGATTCTTTCTTTTTTTCCACGAGCTTTCCCCCGATCAACAGAAGCCGGTGCCGCTATAGGGCTCGTTCCGGAACGCCATCGTCGACATCAAAAGATGTTTCCCGTCCGCGAGCGTCGCTAAATCGAGCCCAAGCCCGCGAACGAAAGTCGGCCATTCATAAACGACACGAACCACCACGATCTGGCATTGCGTACCGGGCGAATAGGTGAAGCCGGTTGTGTCTAGCGTGTTGGTCGTGGGATTGACCGGAGGGCTGAGGTTCGCGCCGCCGAAAGAAGCGGCCGTCCGAACGTCAACTTGGATGTCGTCGCATTTGAACAGCGCCTTCACGCTCGACGTGCAGATCTGGTTTTTGAAGGCGTTGGCATCAAAGCCCGCGTTCTGCGCTTGCCCGGTCAGGATCAGGCGGCTCGCGTCGGCGACGGAAGTTTCCAGCACCTGGCTCGCGAGAAAGACCAGGCCGATTTCAATGATTGCGAACAGGCAGGCGAGAAACGGAATGATGACAAGCGCGAATTCGACGACAGTGGAGCCGTCTTCATTATTCCGGAAGCGCCGCTTGCGCCAAAAGATGGAAGACAATCGCTGCATGTCGTCACGAACATTCCGCCCGCTCAAATTGCGGTGGAGAAAAGCTTGTATGCGAGACGGCTTGATGAAGCGTTGAAGGCGATGCCGCGCTACGCCATCGTCCGTTTACCGCGCGTTAACCGAAACGCCGCGCGTCACTTGTTTGCCGCCTGGCCGTTACGCGCGCTGACCTGCCCCGCGGAGGCGTTGAAATAGGCGTCCGAGTCGCCGAGCATCACCGAATGCTCGCATTTCGGCGCGCAGCTCCAGGTTTCGCGTTCCACGCCGCGATAGATCGTCATTTTGGTATCGTCCTTCGGCGCCGTGACAGTCACGATGTATTCGGCGAGCGTATCGCCCCGGCGATCGAGCGCGAGAAGATTGGTGTCTCCGTAACCCTTTCCGGTCACGACCAAAAGACCGCCCGCTTGCAGCGAACCATCGGCGATCGACGGGTTTCCGATCACGATCGTCGCGACCTTTTCCGGCAGGCGCAAAATCGTCGCCCGGTCGAGCACCACATTGATCGTTTCGGCCTTGGCGGAAAAGGGCGCTGCTGCGCTGGCGAGCACCAGGAATGAAAACGCGAACTTCTGCACGAACTTCATCACGCGATACCTCGTTGCCGGAAAACGCTAAGCCAACCGGCGAAACTTGCGACGTGACTATCGCGAAGAATGGTGAACGAACTGCCAACGCCGGAACCCGTTCGCTCGCGCATAGGTAGGGAAAATGGCGGGATTGGTTGCGCTAAACTTTTTTAACCACGTCTTTTCTCCGTGCGTTTCGCGAAGTTTTCACGGCAATCTTTAACGCTGACGCAAGGGAGCCGCCTTATCTTCGCGTGCGGCACTGGGGAGCAACTGAACGCTCGCCGGACCAAACGCAGAGAGCCACAGTGGTTCAAGGAGCCCTAACCATGAAGACTTTTACCCGTTTTATGAAGGACGAGTCCGGCGCGACCGCCATCGAATATGGCCTGATCGC
>JAJPHK010000094.1 GCA_021325315.1 Alphaproteobacteria bacterium | reverse complement strand
GGCTGGGGACTGCTGCCGGAAAGTTTCGAATCCTACAAGAAGCAGCGTCACCGCTGGGCCTATGGCGGCGTGCAGATCATCCGCAAGCACTGGCGGCGCTTCCTCCCGGGCGGCAGCCTGCTCACCGCAAGGCAAAAACTCGAATTCGTCGTGGGCTGGATCGGCTGGCTCGGCGCGGAAAGCCTTGGCGTGCTGGTCGCGCTCCTGAATATCGTCTGGGTGCCGATCGTCGCCTTTGCCGGCATTGCGATCCCCGAGCGCATCCTGACAATGCCGATCCTCGCGACGTTCCTCGTCACGCTGATCCATTTCCTCACGCTATATCTCGCGCGCGTCGATATTCCCCTGCGGCAGACGATCGGCTCGGCCTTCGCCGCGATGGGATTGCAGTTCACGATTGCGAAAGCCGTCGCCGAGGGCGTGATTAAAGATCATCTGCCCTTTATTCGCACCGACAAGGGCGGCGTGCGGAAACGCGCGGGCTTCCCGGCGCGCTTCGAGGCGATCCTCGGATTTCTTTTGCTTGCGGGCGCCGCACTGCTGCTGATGACAAACAAGGACGAGGTGCGCGAGATTTATATCTTCGCCGCCGTACTCGTGGTGCAGAGCTTGCCGTTTCTTTCCGCGGCCGCGATCGCCGCGCTCGAGCGATCCGCCTGGAATGACTTCGCTGTCTGGCGGAAGCTCGCGGCGAAAATCGCGTGGTTTATCCCGCACCGCCTTCCGCCCGCGAGCCCGCCAGCGACCGTGAAGTAATTACGTGCTCGGTTTTCCCGTCGCGTTCGGGAAGAAAAGCTGCTCGCCGTCGATCTTGTAATTGGCGATCGCCTTCTGTCCTTCGGGGCTCACGAGCCAGTCGATGAAGGTCTGTCCGAGCTCTTTCTTCACGTTCGGGTGCTTTACCGGATTCACCAGCATCACGCCGTACTGATTGAAGAGACGCTTGTCGCCTTCGACGACGATCTTCAGGTCGCCACGATTCTTGAACGAGATCCAGGTGCCGCGATCGGACAGCACATAGCTGTTCGAGCTCGAAGCGGTATTGAGCGCCGCTCCCATGCCCTGCCCGATTTCCTTGTACCAGCTTCCCTTTCCGGTTTCGGGATCAATGTCCGCTTCCTTCCAGTATTTAAGCTCGGCGACATGCGTCCCGCTCTTGTCGCCGCGCGAAATGAACGAGGCCTTCGCGGCCGCGATTTTCTTGAAGGCTTCCAGAACGTCCTTGGAGCCCGCGATTTTCGCCGGGTCCGATTTTGGCCCGATCACCACGAAATCGTTGTACATGACCTCATACCGCGCGACGCCTTCGCCATCGGCGACGAATTTTTCCTCAAGCGGCTTGGCGTGAACGAAAACGACATCGGCATCGCCGCGGCGGCCGACATCGAGCGCCTGGCCGGTCCCGAGCGCAACGACCTTCACGTCGATGCCGGTCTTCTCCTTGAAGATCGGCAAGAGATATTTGAAGAGGCCGCTGTTCTCGGTCGATGTGGTCGAGGCGACGATGATCGATTTGTCCTGCGCGGACGCCGGTACCGTCACGGCTAGAATCGCCGTGAACGCAAGAGCAAGTCGTAACAGACGCATCGTTATCTCCTCTCGTTGTTTTTCTCAGGTGAGAAGTTCGCCGCGCAGGAACGCTGCCGCTTGCGGTGTTCTCGGCGCGTCGAAGAAAGTTGCGGCCGGTGTGTGTTCGAGAAGCCTGCCCTTATGCAGGAACGCGACGTCCCCAGCCAGGCGCCGCGCCTGACCGAGATCGTGGGTCGCCATCACGATCTTCACGCCTTGCGCCGCGATCTCGCCTACGATGTCTTCAACTGCCCGGGTCGCGGCAGGATCGAGGCTCGCCGTAGGCTCATCGAGGAAAAGAATTTCCGGATTGCGGCCCCAGGCGCGCGCGAGCGCCACCCGCTGCTGCTCGCCGCCGGAAAGCTTCCGCGCCGGACGGCGGGCAAGATGCGAAAGCCCGACACGCTCCAGAAGCGCAGAGGCCCGCCCGCGGGCATGCTTTCCGACGATTCCGTAAGCGACATTCGCGAGCACCGAACGGCGTAACATCACTGGCCGCTGAAACACGAGCGCGGTTCGCTCGGTCGACACGGCCACATTGCCGGCGCGTATGCTTCCCCCGCTCGGGCTCAGCAAACCATGGCAAAGGCGAAGCAGCACGCTTTTACCCGCACCGTTCGGGCCGAGAATAATCGTAGGTGCTCCTGGCTCGATCCGGAGCGAGAGGTCATGCAAAATTTCCACGCCGCCCGCGGAAAATCCGACGCGGTCGAGCACGAGCGGAAGGCTGGTCGTTGGCGCGCGCATCATGCCCCCGCGAGTCGCTCGCCGGCGCGCCGTGCAATCCAAGCGGCGCCGTTCACCAGAACAACAATCATCAAGAGAACGAATCCAAGTCCGAGCGCGAGCGCGAGATCGCCTTTCGAGGTTTCGAGTGCGATCGCCGTCGTCATGGTGCGGGTGAAGCCGTCGATATTGCCGCCGACGATAATGATTGCGCCGACTTCCGCCGCCGCACGGCCGAAGCCCGCGAGAACCACGGTAACGAGACTGAAGCGCCCGTCCCACAAGAGCGTGCCGATACTTTTTGCAGCGTTCGAGCCGAGCGAGCGGAGTTGCTCGCTATATTCGGCCCACAGATCCTCGATCACCTGGCGGGAAAGCGCAGTAACGATCGGAAAGACGAGTATGCTCTGCGCAATCACCATCGCTTTTGGTGTGAACAGGATTCCAAATTCGCCGAGCGGCCCGCTGCGCGAGAGCAAGAGATAAACCACGAGGCCGACGACAACCGGCGGCAAGCCCATCGCGGCGTTGAAAATGACGATCAGTGCGTTTCGTCCGGGGAACCGGCCGAGCGCGAGAAGTGCACCCACTGGCAAGCCGAGCAAAGTGGAGATCGCGACTGCCGACAACGTCACCTGAAGCGACAGGCCGACGATCTGCCAGAGCCCCGGGTCTCCCGAAGCGGCAAGTTGAAGGGCTAATGAAAATGCATGCGACAAGTCGTGCATTTTCCAAAAAACGCATATAATCCAAAAACTTTCAAATCTCGGAATTTATGCAGTAATATGCAGCCATGAACAAGATATTGAACGAATATCTGACGACAGCCGAAGCCGCCGATTATCTCCGTTTAAGCGAGCGCAAGCTTTACGAGCTGGTTTCTGAAGGGCGCATCCCATGCACCAAGGCGACCGGCAAATGGCTCTTTCCAAAAGCAGCGCTCGATCAATGGCTGCTCGCGGATCTGGGCGAGCGAAACGGATTTTCTTTCGTGGCGGCGGCGCCGATCGTCGGCGGCAGCCACGACCCGCTTCTCGAATGGGCGCTGCGCGAAAGCAAATCCGGCCTCGCCCTCCTCCCCGAAGGAAGCGAATCCGGTCTGCGCCGGCTGCGGACAAACGAGGCGGTGATCGCGGGGATACACCTGCACGCCCCTGAAGGGCCGGATGACAATGCCAATCTCGTCGCCGTCACCAATGACAGCGCGCTCGCCGATTGCGTGGTGATCGCCTGGTGCAAGCGCGAGCAAGGGATTGTTGTGGCGAAAGACAATCCGCTCGGATTGCGCAACATCGCCGACATCGCGCGGAAGCGCGCGCGCATCGCCGAACGCCAGGCCGGCGCAGGTGCGCAAGCGCTTTTGGTGCGGCTCTGCAAGCTCAGCGGAATCGATCTGCAATCGCTCCAGCGCAGCTTGGTCGCCCGCACCGGCGACGACCTGGCGTTAGCGGTGCGTGAAGACCGCGTCGATTGCGGAATCGCAACGCGCGCGACCGCCACAACGCGCGGACTCGATTTCGTCTCGCTCGCGTGGGAGCGGTTCGATCTCGTGGTCCGTCGACGAAATTTTTTCGAGCCGGGCGTACAGGCGCTGATCTCTTTCACGCGCGAACCCGCTTTCAGGGAACGCGCGAAAGCCTTCGGCGGATACGACGTGTCCGAAACCGGAAAGGTGTTGCTGAATCGGTAGTATCGCATTGTCATTCCGGGACGCTGCGAAGCAGCGGGCCCGGAATCCAGATGCGCACACGATTTTATCCGGATTCCGGATCGGAGCTTCGCGCCGTCCGGAATGACAAGTTATTTCAACCGGCTCGCCACCACGTCCCAATTCACCAGCTTGTCGAGCACCGCTTTGACATGCTCAGGGCGCCGGTTCTCGTAGTCGAGATAATAGGCGTGTTCCCACACATCGATGCCTAGAAGCGGAGTCTTGCCGATGGTGAGCGGGCTGTCGCCGCCATTCGCGTTCATGATGGACAATTTCGAGCCATCCTGTGCGAGCCATGTCCAACCCGAGCCGAACAGATTGGCGGACGCGACCACCATTTTCTCCTTGAGGTCCGCGACCGAGCCGAAATTGTCGTAGATCAGCTGCGCGAGCCGCCCGCCCGGCACTTTGGGGCCGCCCGGCTTCAGCATTTCCCAATAGCGCTCGTGGTTCCATGCCTGCCCCGCATTGTTGAAGAAGCGCTTGTCGACGTCGTGATCGCCTTCGACGATGATTTCCTCGAGCGACATCTTCGCGTATTTCGTGCCCGGCGTGATGGCGTTGAGATTGTTGTAGTAGCTCGCGTGATGGCGAAGATAGTGCAGCGCCACGGTGCGCTCGCCGATCACGGGATCGAGCGCCGCTTCGTCGAACGGCAGCGGCGGCTGCTTGAACGGCCCCGCCGGGAGCGCGGCTGCTTTCGGTGCGGCGGGCGCCGGGGCTGGAGCCGGTGCCGGCGTTGCCGGTTCGGGCGCTGGCGCGGCAGCGGGCGGCGTTTCGGCCGGTGCCTGAGGATTGGCGGGCGCCTGTTCCTGCGCGACAACGGCGCGCGATGCCATGATGCTCGCGGAGACGGCGGCGGTCGCCACAAAGGCGCGGCGGGAAATCTCTTTCATTTTTCGTTCCTTCAAATCGCGGATCAGTCGATGACCGCGGCTTCATGCGGGGCTTTTACCACGACG
>JAJPHK010000199.1 GCA_021325315.1 Alphaproteobacteria bacterium | reverse complement strand
CCTCAGGATGACGGATTAGGGGGATGCGCTCTACTCCCTCCACTCCCTCGGCGCGCCGTGTTGCCGGATCGCCTCCACGATCTCGCGATGCCGGCGCTTCTCGCGTTCCATGTAAATCGCGATCACCGCATGAATCGACGGCACCAGCAAAAGCGGATGGAAGATCAGGCCGAGGAAGAAGCACGGCACGATCAGAATGAGATTCAGAATCGCGTTGAACGGCTGGCCGTTGAGCAAAAGCCCGAGCGGCGGCAGGAAAATCGCGAGCAGATAGATCATGGGTACCTCCCCTCGCTCCCGAATGTGGGCACGCTTTGCGCCGCAGGCAAGGCTCCCTTGCGGTGACAGCACGAAACGAAACCGCTATCAGGCAGCCCCATGCGGAGCAAAGTGCCGGACAAAATCCTCGTTCCCCTGATCGTCGCGACCGCGCTGTTCATGGAGAACCTCGACTCGACCGTGATCTCGACCGCGCTGCCCGCGATTTCCGTCGACCTGCACCAGGACCCGATCGCGCTCAAGCTGGCGCCCACCTCCTACCTTCTCACGCTCGCGGTCTTTATCCCGATTTCCGGCTGGATGGCGGACCGGTTCGGCCCGCGCACGGTGTTTTGCCTGGCGATTATCGTCTTCACGCTCGGCTCGGCGCTTTGCGGCTTCGCCGCGTCGCTTCTCGACTTCGTGATCTACCGCATCCTGCAGGGCATGGGCGGCGCGATGATGACGCCGGTCGGGAGGCTCGTGGTGCTGCGCCTGATTCCCAAGCACGAATATGTGTCAGCCTTCGCCTGGCTCGTGATCCCCGCGCTGGTCGGGCCGCTGATCGGGCCGCCGCTCGGCGGATTCATCACGACCTATTTTTCGTGGCGCTGGATTTTCTGGATCAATATCCCGATCGGCTTTCTCGGGATTCTGCTTGCGACGAAATACATCGAAAATATCCGCGAAGAATATGTGCCGCCGCTCGACGCGCGCGGCTTCGTACTCTCCGGCATCGGGCTTGCGGGGCTCGCCTTCGGCCTCACCACGATCGGCCAGGAGTTCATGCCGCTTTCGATCTCGCTCGCGATGCTGGGCATCGGCTTTGCCTTCACCTTCGCCTATGTACTGCACGCACGCGCCACGTCCTTCCCGCTGCTCGATCTGAACCTGCTGTCGGTCGACACTTTCCGCGCGAGTGTGGTCGGCGGCGCGCTATTCCGCGTCGGCATCGGCGCGCTTCCGTTCCTGCTGCCGCTGATGTTCCAGATCGGCTTTGGCCTCTCGCCGCTGCAATCGGGTCTCCTGACCTTTGCGAGCGCGATCGGTGCGATGACCATGCGCGCGAGCGTCGCACCCATTTTGCGGCGCTTCGGCATCAAGCGCGTACTGTTGATCAATAGCGTCGTCGCAAGCGGCCTCATCGCGGCCTGTGCGCTGTTCCGGCCGGAGACGCCATACTGGATCATTCTTGCCGTGCTGCTCGCGGGTGGATTTTTCCGCTCGCTGCAATTCTCGAGCTTGAATTCGCTTGCGTTCGCCGATCTCGGCACCAGCGAAATGAGCCGGGCGACAAGCTTCACGAGCGTTGCGCAGCAGTTATCGATCACGGCGGGAATCGCGATCGGCGCGCTCATGCTGGAGTTCGCGCGCTTCGCGCGGAGCGATCCGGTGTTAACCGTGACGGATTTCAGCTGGGCCTTCGTCGTGGTCGCGCTGGTTTCGATGTCGTCGATCTTTCTCCTGATTCCGCTGCCGATCGACGCGGGTGCCGCGCTCACCGCCGAGCCGCCGCCGGAAGCGCCGCCTCCGGAATCGGGAAAGGTTTAACCGCGGAATCCTTGCGCGAGCACATAGAGCTCGGCGGAGTCCGAGCGGCTCGCCGGCGGCTTCACGTGCTTCACGCTCGCGAAATTCTTCTTCAACTCGGAAAGCAGCGTGTGTTCGGTGCCGCCCTGAATGACTTTCGCGAGGAATGTGCCGCCCGGCGCGAGCACCTCGCGGGCGAATTCGGCGGCGGTTTCGACCAGCGCCATGATCTTCAGGTGATCGGTCTGGCGGTGACCGGTGGTGTTTCCCGCCATGTCGGAGAGCACAATGTCGGCGGGGCCGCCCAGCATCTCCTTCAGCTTTTCCGGCGCGTCTTCGTCGAGAAAATCGAGCTGCATGAAAGTGACGCCCGGAATCGCCTCGATATCGAGAAGGTCGATCGCGACGACCTTGCCTTTCCCATCCTTTGCGCCGACGCGCGAAGCCGCCACCTGGCTCCAGCCGCCGGGCGCGGCGCCGAGATCCACCACGCGCGCGCCGCGCCGCAGGAAGCGCGCCTTGTCGTCGATCTCAATCAACTTGTAGGCCGCGCGCGAGCGATAGCCCTCGCTTTTCGCGCGGCGAACATAGGGATCGTTCAATTGCCGGAGCAGCCACTCGCGCGACGAAGCGGTGCGCTGGCGCGAAGGCCTCAGCTTTTTCTTGCGGCGGTCGGTTGTCATGCTTTAGCTCAGGCGCGGCTCACGCCACGCGCCGTCCGCCCGCATCAATTGCACAAGGATCCCCTCGCGCAAACCGCGGTCGGCGACCCGGAGCCGCTCGCAGGGAAATACGCGGCGGATCGCTTCGAAAATTGCGCAGCCCGCGAGCACGAGATCGGCACGCTCCGCGCCGATGCAGGGATGCGCGACGCGTTCGGCGTAGCTTGTTGCGATCAGGCGCTCGACGACGGCATTCACTTCCTTCGTACAGAGCCAGACGCCGTCGACCATCTTCCGGTCGTATCGGGGAAGCTCAAGGTGGACGCCCGCGATCGTCGTCACCGTGCCGGATGTGCCGAGCAGATGGATTCCTTTCGCGCCTTCGGCGCCCGCTGCCTGCGCGAATTGGGCGACGAGCGGCACGGCCTCATCGACCATGGTCTCGAACACTTCGCGCGAAACCGCTTCACCGCCGTGGCGCTCGGCGAGCGAAACGACGCCCATCGGAAGCGACGTCCAGGCCCGCATGCGCGCGACCGGCGGGCCGCGATCGACGTTGTTGGATTTGTCGAGCAATACGAGCTCGGACGAGCCGCCGCCGATGTCGAACAAAATCGCTCCGCTCGCGCCAGGGTCGAGCAGCGGCGCGCAGCCATAGGCGGCAAGGCCCGCTTCCGTTTCCCGGTCGATGACCTCGAGCGTGAGCCCGGTCTCCTGCTTCACCCGCAAGAGAAACTCGGCACTGTTCGTGGCCGCGCGCGCGGCTTCTGTCGCGATCAGGCGGGTGCGGACATTTTTTCGGCGCGCGAGTTTCAGCGCACATACCTTCAGCGCGTCGATTGCGCGCTCGATCGCGGCTGCCGCGAGCTGGCCGGTGCGCGAGAGTCCTTCGCCGAGCCGGATAATGCGCGAGAAGGCGTCGATCACCTGGAAGGAATGCGGCGTCGGATGCGCGACCAAAAGACGGCAGTTATTGGTGCCGAGATCGAGCGCCGCGTAAAATTGCTCCACTCCGGCCGGAAAAGCCCGCGAGCCGGGCCTCTCTTGCCGTCCAAAGCGAGACCAGCGCCGGCGCCGTCTGCGCATCGGCGATGGGCCTCGCGGGCCGGACGCGCTCCCCGCGCGCTCGTCCGCCATGGCGCTCCTTTCCCGCCGTTCCGGAGCGCGCGAACGCGCTCGACAGATGGCAGTGTTCTTTGGCTTCCTCCAGTTAGCCTTAGTCTAGCAGCGCAAAAATCCGGTGCAACACGTTGGAACTGTTCGAAAAGAGCAGCTTCGTCATGCGCCTTTATGAAGTCTTGCACCTGGCGGACGGCTCGATTAGTGATTTTGTCAAACGACCTCAGCCGAAATTTCGGGTGGTGCCCATGGACAAAGCCGAACTCAATCGCGTGATCGATCACGTCGCGAATGCCGTCGACTCCGCGCATGTCGGTCAAAAGCCGTTCTATCATCTCGAGCTCAAGAATATTTTTCCCGCCGACATCTACGCCCGCATGATGGAGCTGATGCCGGTCGCGGAGGACTACCGGGCGATGTCCGGCCGCACGAAATCGACCCGTACGATGAACGGCGGCGGCACGCGCGTGAAGATCGACCTGTTTCCAGAATATATCCGGCACTTGCCGGAAGAAAAGCGCAACCTCTGGAATCTCGTCGGCAAGGCGCTTTGCTCACCGAAAGTCCGCGACGCCTTCATTCGTAAGCTCGCGCCCGGCCTGAAACGGCGCCACGGCGAAAACTACGAGCGCGTCGGCATGTATCCGATTCCGATTCTGACGCGCGACGTGGCGGGCTACAAGATCGGCATCCACCCCGACACGCACTGGAAGGGCATGACAATCCAGCTATATCTCCCGCGCGATGAATCGATCAATCACGTCGGCACGATCTTCCATGAGAAGACCGGCCCGAAGGAATACAGGAAAGTGGCGCAAATGTCGTTCTCGCCGAACACGGGTTATGCCTTTGCCGTCGACGAAGACACCTACCACTCCGTCGATCTGGTCGGACCGGAGGTAAAGACCCGGGATTCGATCTTGCTCACTTATTTCGTCGACAAGACGCCGCTGCAAATTCTGCGCAATCGCGGCAAACGGCTCGGCAATTTCGTCCTGAACGAGGTTCGCAGCGCCGCACGACACTAACCGGGGGCGCGGAGCGTATGGGTGGCGAGTTCGAGCGTAAGATTGTCATAATTACCGGCGGAAGCCGCGGTATCGGACGCTCGATCGCAATCGCCTTCGCCCGCGAAGGCGCGCAAACGGTGCTCGCCGCCTCCTCCGCGCGAAACCTCCTGGAGGCCGCCGAAGCCGTGAAAAAAACGAGCGGCCCCGCGCCCGTGACCTGCGCCGGCGATCTCAAGCAGATGGAAAAGTGCGAAGCGCTGTTCGAACTCGTGTCGGCGGGGTTCGGACGCTGTGACGCGCTGATCAATTGCGCCGGAGCCACCAAAGCCGGCAATTTCTTCGATCTCTACGACGAAGAATGGCACGACGGCTTCGCGCTGAAATTCTTCGCGGCTGTCCGCCTTTCCCGCCTGTTCTGGCCGATGCTGAAAATGGCGAAAGGCAACATCGTCAATATCGTCGGGGGTGCTGCGCGCACACCCGATTCAAATTTTCTTATCGGCGGCTCGGTCAACGCGGCGCTCGCGAATTTTTCCAAGGGCCTCGCCGAGCTCGGCAAGCGCGACGGCGTGAACGTCAACGTCATTCATCCCGGCCTGACCGAGACAGCCCGCTTTTTCGAGGTCGCCGAAAGGCGCGCAAAGGCCGCGAATATTTCCCGCGAGGAAGCGATCCAGCGGGCGATCGAAAAGACGGGACTCCGCCGCATCGCGAAGCCGGAAGATATTGCGGAGCTCGCGCTGTTTTTATGCTCTCCACGCGCGGCGCATATCAACGGCACGGCGATCGCGGTCGACGGCGGGGCGACTTCTGGAATCTATTGAGCCGCTCACTTTTTCGTAAAGCCATTGCGCAACGGGCGCCCTCCGCGCAACGATGACGTTTTCCGCCGCGGAGAAATGTCATGCCGTTGCAGCGTTTCGATTTTCCCAATACGAAGGGCGAGCTCCTCGCCGCGCTTCTCGACCTTCCGCTGAACGAGCCGCGTGCCTACGCGTTGTTCGCCCACTGCTTTACCTGCGGAAAGGACGTGCATGCGGCAAAACGCATCGCGGAAGGCCTTACTTCGCTCGGCATCGCGGTCTTGCGCTTTGACTTCACAGGCCTTGGCGCCAGCGAGGGCGAATTCAAGAACACCCATTTTTCTTCGAATGTAGCCGATCTCGTCGCGGCAGCGAATCACCTGCGCGAGAAAGCGCATGCCCCTTCCCTGTTGATCGGTCACAGCCTGGGGGGCACCGCGGTGCTCGCGGCCGCGCACCGGATTCCGGAAGCGCGCGCGGTTGTCACCATCGGCGCACCTGCGGAAGCCGCGCATGTGACGAATCTGTTTCGCGACAAGATCGAAAATCTAAAGGCAGAGGGCGAAGTCGAGGTCGAGCTCGGCGGCCGGCCGTTCAAAATCGCGCGCGAATTCCTCGAAGATATAGGGAGGCAAAACCTGTCCGAGCAGATCGCTGGCCTAAAGAAAGCTTTGCTGATTTTCCATTCGCCGACGGACGAAATCGTCGGGATCGAGAATGCCACCAGGATTTTCGTCGCGGCAAAGCACCCCAAGAGTTTTGTTTCACTCGCGGGTGCGGACCATCTGCTCAGCAAGAAAAGCGACGCCGCCTACGTTGCGCACGTTATCGCTGCCTGGGCCGAGCGTTATCTCGAGATGCAAGCCGCGGGGGCGACGGACGAAACGCAAGGTGTTGTCGTCGCGGAAACACGGCGCGGCAAGCTGCAACAGGAAATCACCGCAGGCGCGCATCGTTTTCTCGCGGACGAGCCCGTTGCGGCAGGTGGGCGCGGCAGCGGTCCGACGCCCTACGATCTGTTGCTCGCAGCGCTCGGTGCGTGCACGTCGATGACCATCCGCCTCTACGCCGACCGGAAGCAAATTCCGCTCGACCGGGTGAAAGTCGCACTGAAACATGACCGGATTTACGCGGCCGATTGTAAAGACTGCGAAACCAAGGAGGGCATGGTCGATCACATCGATCGCGTGATCGCGCTGGAAGGAAATCTTGCCCCTGAAACGCGACAGCGGCTTCTGGAAATCGCCGACAAGTGCCCGGTGCACAGGACGCTCACTTCGGAAATCAAAATCCGCACGAAAGAGGTCACTCCGGCAGGGTGACCTCGTGCTTCGGGAAGACATGCTCAAGGATGACCATGCTGACGATCAAAAGCGGATTCGCGAGCAACGCGCCGAACGGACCCCACAGCCACGCCCAGAACGCGATCGCAAGAAAGACCATCAACGGGTTCACGGTCAGCGTCCGGCCGATGACGCTCGGCGTCACGATCTGTCCTTCGAGCGTCGAAACACAAAGGAAACAGGCCGGCGCGATCAGCGCGTAGCTCAGCGATGGAAATGAAATCAGCCCGACGCCGAACAGCGTGAGGAGCGTGGCGCCCGGCCCGATATAGGGCACATAGTTCAGCACGAAAGCGAGCACGCCCCAGGCAATCGGGGCCGGCAGCCCGACCACGAGGGCGATGATCGCGACGATGATACCGATGCAAAAATTGATCACCGTCACAATGCCCAGGTATTTCGCGAGATTATGCTCGAGGTCGCGAATGGTGCGGAACGCACGCAGCTTCGCGTCGCGATGACGGAAGACCGCGACTAGGTAGTGCTGAATGCTGTTGTGGCCGGCGAGGTAGAAAAAGAGCGTGCCGAAAAAGATCAGAAGCTGGCCGATCGCGGGCGAGAGCACGGAAACCATCGGCTCCAGAACCCCGCTTCGGACGTCGACCGTAATGACTTCGGGCGAACCGCCGCGCGTGAATGCCGTGAGCGTTTGACGGATCTCGTTGAGTGCGGCGAGCGGCGCGTCGAACACCTGTAATTTCTGTTTTAACGCCGCGCCGATTTCGGGCGCCTTGCCGATCCATTCGCGCACCGGATCGGCCGACATGACAATTCCGAGCGAGACGAGGCCGAAAAATCCAAGCACGAGAAGTGCCGCCGTCAGCGGCGCAGGAATTTTGATGCGGCTTGCCGCTTTCGTCACCGGCGAGAGCACGGTGCCGATCACGATCGCAAGCGTAATCGGCAGCAAGATCGTGCGCGCCAGATACAGCGCCGCGACCAAAAAGATCACAAACATGCCGACAGTCGCGGTCTGCGACGCGCCGCGCCAGACGGCATGAGGAGTCGCAAGCGGATTGGCATCGCGAATGTCGAGCCTAAATTTCCGCTTCCAGGCGGCCTCTTCGGCATTCATGAGAACCCCCCGCGCCAGCCGGATCGCCGGCTCGTCGGTTTTATAACGCATCTGCGGCATTTTGGTTGCTGCCATAGCCCTATTGTGCGGCAAGTTCGGCCCTTCTCGCGAGGCCGGTTAATCGCATAAAATCCGGCGATATTTGCAGGAGAAAATCATATGGCGATCGACTGGGCCGACATTATTAACGGTGCCATTGGCGAACTGGAAAAGCACCCTGAGCTGATCTCGCAGGCATTGCAGAAAACCGGCGGCTTGCAGGGTGTGCTCGACAAGCTGCATCGAGCCGGTCTCGACAAAGAGGTAGCCTCGTGGATTTCGAACGGCCGTAATCTGCCGGTCACGCCCGACCAGCTACGCACCGCCCTCAACGATAAACAATTGCAGCAGATCGCGCGCTCGATGGGGCTTCCCGTCGATCAGGCGCTTGAAGTAATCGCCAAATATCTGCCGCAGGCGGTCGACCAAGCGAGCCCAAACGGGAAACTCGCGACAAAATAATCGCCGCGAAACGGCGAGCGTCAGAGCGTCGCCAGTTTGTGGAATTTTTCCGCCAGCAAATAATAGAAGGCGATGCGCGACTTGTCATGATCGCCGTGCATTTTCTGGCAAACCTCGATGATAGCCTTGTCGAGTTCTGCATCGCTGTTCGTCAGCCCGAGCCTTTTCTTGAGAAAATGATCGCGAATGCGATCGCGCTCGGCTTTGTCGTCGCACGCAACCAGAGACGAGTCCCGCTTTTGCAGCGCGATTCCAAGATACTTGATGATGGCGTTGATCGCGACCGCATCGGCGTTGGGAGCGTATCGTCTCACGTCGGCTGACCAATCATGTGACATGGCTTCCTCCCGTTTACGCAAACAATTCGGGCGGCGAGTTTCCCCGCCGCCCTTCTTTAGATTTACATTCCTTGCGCTTTCAGGCGCTTGTTGCATTCGCTCCAGTATTGCGGCCACTTCTGACCCGGCTGAATTTTGCCGGCGGCTTTCGCTTCACGCCACTCCTTGCCGCAAGCGCGCTCGCGCTCGATCATCGCCTGGCGTCCCGGCTTGCCTTTCGGCTCACCGGCGCTTTTCGGAGCCGCCGTCGGCGCCGTTGCGGGTGCGGGCGAAGCCTTCGCGACGCAATCCTTGATGTAGTCTTTTTTCTTCAGACCTTTTTTCTGCTCCTTGGTCATTTCGCTCCACTGCTTGCCGCAGGCCTTGGCATCCTGCGCCGAAGCAGGCGTCGAAATCGAAAGGGAAAACCCGATCGCTGCCGCCGCACATGCTGTAACGAGAAAACGAATTTTCATTTTGCGACCTCCTTGCTGGCGCAACTTGAGACGCTCGGCCACGGCGCCGACAGGCACCAGGTCAGAGCGCAGACAATAATTCCGCACTAGAATTCTGCGAAATACAAGCGGGAAGAAAGCAAGCCGGTATATATGCGTGAAAACGACACAGATTCTTGTTTTTTGAATATTGGCAAAGGCTTATCAGCCGCCTGAGACAACAGTCCGTGCGCGAAACAGGAACTAACGACGACCCAAGACGTTAAGGCCTGTGAGTGTTCGATCGCGAGGGTAGGATCATGACAAATCTGGTTCGTAATTCAGCGATTGCGCTTGTGCTCACGATGGTTCCCGCGGCTGCACTGGCGCAAACCACCATCACCACGACTACGGAAACGTACGGGCCGGCCACCCTGAGCCCCGAGCAGCGCACCGTCATCTATCGCACGGTGACGCGCGAGCGCCGCGTAGTGCCGGCACCGGGTCCTGTCGTGAATTATGAAGTCGGCGCGCCGATACCGCGTGACGTTGCCGTGTACGATTTCCCGGAGGACGCCTATATCGAGGTGCCCGAATTGCGGCGCTATCGCTACGTCTATGTCAACAACCGCCTCGTGCTGGTCGACCCGAGAACCAGCCGCGTGGTTGACGTGATTTCCGAGTAACGAATTCTGCCGCGGCATAGGAAGGCCGAACTCTCGCCTTCTTTGTGTCGCGGTACCGTCTCAATGAGGCATTAGTTCCGCCGACAAAAGTCAACACGGTTTCCGCTTTGGAGAGATCGATGAAACGCGCTCTGATCTTGACCACGGCGATTACGGGGCTCGGCTTCTTCACCCAAGCCGCGACGGCCGCCGACATTGCCCGGCCCGCGCCGCGTGCGCCCGCTCCGGTCACGACAACCCAATATCGCGCTTTCGATTGGACCGGCTTCTATCTCGGTTTGAACGGAGGCTATGGCTGGGGCGATTCAAAATTCACCGGCGCGGGAAACGCCAACACATCGCCGGAAGGCGCGCTGCTCGGCGGTACGATCGGCTATAACTACCAGTGGGGTCAGACTGTCTTCGGCGTTGAAAGCGACATCGACTGGAACAATGCGAAAGGCTCGACCCCCTGCGTACTGGGAAGCTGCGAAACGAAAAGTAACTGGCTCGGAACGACCCGGCTGCGTTTGGGCTACGCTTTCGACCGGCTCATGCCCTACGTCACGGGCGGCGCCGCTTATGGCAACGTAAAAACTGGCGTGCCGGGCGTTGGCTTCAACAGCGATACCAAGGTCGGGTGGACTGCGGGCGGCGGCCTCGAATACGCGTTCACGCCGAACTGGTCGGTGAAGGCCGAATACCTTCATGTCGATCTCGGAAAAATTAACTGCGCGGTCTGTGGCGGGGACGTAAAGTTTAACGAAGAGATTGTGCGTGGCGGCATCAACTACAAATTCTGACGCAAAAGCCCGGATTATCTTCCGGGCTTTTCATATTAATTTTCCGTAACAATCGGCTGCGTGACGGGCTGCGGGAACTTTGGCAATATTCAAGGGGGGTCAAAACAATGGAGAAAAAATTCATGAGGAACCGACTCTCTGCCCTTGCGGCAGCTCTTCTCCTTTCGGCGAGCGCCGCATCGTTTTCCAGCTCGGCCGCCGCTCTGCCCGTAACGGCCGGGTCGACGATCAAGAATGCACCGATGGCCCATGTCGAGAGCGTGCGTTGTCGCGGATGCGGTTGGGGTATTGCGGCTGGCGTCCTCGGCGGCGCACTCGTCGGCAGCGCGATTGCAAATTCGTACTACTACGGCCCCGGACCCTATTACGGTCCTGGCCCCTATTATTACGGTCCGCCTGTCGCTTACGGGCCGGCGCCAGTAGCGGACGATGCGGTCGCCTACTGCATGCAGCGTTACAGGTCCTACGATCCGCGCACGGGCACTTTCCTTGGCTATGACGGCTACCGGCATCCCTGCCCGTAACCGAACCGCGAAGAGCTCTACCAAACCCCGGGCGCATGCCCGGGGTTTGGTTTTTCAGCGCTATTGTTTCGATTCAAATTCACGCCGCAGCTTTTTTCGAAAGTGCCGATCGCGCTTCAGATGCCATTCACGGCTCATGGCCGATCGTTTTGTCCGGTGTCGCTCGGTGTAGAGCAAGAACCACATGCGGCCGCGCGTCGAACGCGCTCCCTTGCCCGAATTATGTTGAGCGAGACGCCGCTCGATATTCAGCGTCCAGCCGACATAGGTGCGAAATCCGCCCTTGCCGCCGCTGCCCAAGATATAAACGAAGCAAGCCATGTGCGCTGTGTACCGGAAAACGAACCCATGGGGAAAGCGCTCAGCTTGACCGGGAATACGGTTTTCACCCCTTCGGCGATACGCCGATCGCCATGAGGCTTTTTTTCAAACCTTCGCTGTCATAAGGTTTTGTCAACAGCGTCAGGCCATCCGACTTTTTCAACTTGCCATCGAGCGCCTTGTCGCCGTGACCCGTGGCGATAATGATCGGTAAGTCAGGGCGCAGGCCTTTCAATTCGGTCGCAAGTTCGTCGCCCTTGCGATCGGGCAGCCCGATATCGATGATCGCGGCTGCGAAGCCGCCAATGTTTTCTTTTGCCGCATGCATGGCGCTCGCGGCATTCGCAGCTTCCTCTACCTCGAAGCCGAGTTCGCGCAAGTTCTCGGCCGTGACCATGGAGATCATAGCTTCGTCTTCCACCAGCAAAATTTTATCCTTCTGCGGCATCTCAAATACCTTTCGAACCTTTTCCGAGAATTCGTCGAAAGCGAACGGCTTGGTAATCAGCTCGACGCCTACATCGAGGCGGCCTTCGTGAATGATACCGTCGAGTCCGTAGCCGGTCGTGAACAGGACTTTCAAATAGGGTCTGCGGCGTAACGCTTCCTCCGCAAGTTCGCGGCCATTATATTCGCCGGGCAAGCCGACATCGGTGAACAAAAAGCGAATTTCGGGATGCGCTTCAAGATGCCGGAGCGCGGCCGAGCCGTCGCCCGCCTGAATCACTCTGTAGCCGAGTTCGTGGAACATGTTCACGGTGTAGCGGCGCACATCTTCGTCGTCCTCGACAACAAGAACTGTGTCCTGCTTCGGCGGCTCCGCCGCGAGCTCCCGCAACTTCGGCACAAGCGCGGATTGCGCGATTTCGGAGCGCGGGAGATAGAGCTTCACCGTCGTCCCTTTGCCGACCTCGCTCTCTATGTTCACGTGTCCGCCGGACTGCTTGATGAAGCCGTAAAGCTGGCTCAATCCGAGCCCGGTCCCCTGTCCCATCGGCTTTGTAGTGAAGAACGGCTCGAACACCCGCGCGAGCGTCTCCTTGCTCATGCCGTATCCGGTATCGCGAACGGACACGAGGACATATTCGCCAGGCTTGAGCTCCGGGTGACCGGCGGTAAAGGACTTGTCGAGCTTCGCCTTGCTCGTTTCGATGGTGAACTTGCCACCCTCCGGCATCGCGTCGCGGGAGTTCGCTGCGAGATTAAGGAGAATGCTCTCGAATTGGTTGGGATCGATTTCCGTCGACCAGAGCCCTTCGCCGAGCACGGTTTCCATCGAAACCCTTTCGCCCAGCGTGCGCGCGAGCAACTCCGACATTCCCGAAAGCAATTCGTTGATGTCGACCGCCTGCGGCTCAAGCGGCTGACCGCGCGCGAAGGAGAGCAGCCGCTGCGTCAGCGCCGCCGCGCGTTTCCCGCCTTGCATCGCGGAGTTTGCGTAATCGCGCAGCCGGGCGTCTCCATCAGCGCCAAGCCGGCGCTGGATCGCTTCGATATTGCCGATCACGACCGTGAGTAGATTGTTGAAATCGTGCGCCACGCCGCCGGTGAGCTGGCCGAGCGCTTCCATTTTGTGCGCCTGCCGCAGCGCCTCCTCGGCGCGCGCGCGCTCGGCGATCTCTGCGCGGAGGCGAATGTTTGCATCGGCGAGCTCGGCCGTCCGTTCGGCCACGAGCCTTTCCTGGTGCTCGTTAATGCGCGCGAGGGCATTACGGGCCTCGACGATATCGGAAATATCCGTGCTCGATCCGAACCACCGCTCGATGTTTCCTTCGGCATCGCGCACAGGGACGGCGCGCGCCAAAAACCAATGATACTGACCGTCGGCACCGCGAAAGCGCAGCTCGTTTTCGTAGCGCGTGCCGGTTCCGAGCGCTTCTCTCCAGGCTTGCCTGGTACGTTCGCGGTCGTCCGGATGAAGGAGCTCCTTCCAGCTTCCTCCGTCCTCGTCGGGCGGTCCGCCCGCGAATTCGATGCAGCGCTGGTTATAATAGTCGTAGCTACCGTCCCGGCGAACCGACCAAACAAGCTGCGGCATTGCGTCCGCAACGATCCGAAACCGGCGCTCGCTCTCCTCCAGTTCGCGTTCGCTCGCCCGCCGGCGAATGATCGCGGCGCGAAAGGAATTAGCGGCAATCAACAGCAGGATGCTGGTGAGCAGAAAGACGGCAAGATTCGTCAACCACGCGGGACTGAGGATATTGGCATCGCTTGCAAGCGTGCGGAGGAGATATTCGAGCGAGGGCAAATCCTCGATGCGCGGCAGATGCGTCAAATCGATCGTAAAACTTCGGGCGATAAACAGAAGCCAGGAAAACAGCCCCGAGAGAACAATTGTAAAAATTCCCGGACCGGCGCCGCCCGCAACCGTGGCCGCCAGAACCGCCAAAAAATAAAACGCAAAAGGCGCCGCAGCCGGCAACATCGTGTCGAGCAGCAGGCGGATCGCGGTCACAAGCAAAAAGGCGAGCAGCGCGATGCCATAACGCACGACGAAGGATCGGGGCCGGCTGACCCAAAGCAGAAGCGCGTTATCGTTCTTCAAGCTGGTTCCACCTAACAACTGCGCAATGGTAATTTACGCGCCGCATCGGCGCCACTACCCTTCTAGCGGGCTGCGGCGGCCAAAACAGGCATTATTGTGGCTTCGTGGGAGCGGAACACGCGCCTGTGCTCGCCCGGCTGCGCTGAAATCTTCGTCTAGCATGCGGCAGCTACGGCGAGAATCCGCGCTTCATATTCGAATTTTACGTCAGACAACGGCCCGCCGGTATGGGCGCCGTCGGCGAGAGATCCGGGCTCAAACCCGACTCGCAGCCATTCGTGATCGGACGCTTCTGCTGACTGTCGTTGATGCGCTGTTCAGGCGCGATCTGGTCGCCCGTGATTCCGCGTTTAGTGCCGGAAGGGACAATTTCATTTTCATTCGTCATCCTTCGGCTTCCGGCGATCGGCTTCGCATCGAAAAAAATCGAACGAAGCTCGGGTCGGCTTAAGGAATTGGATTTCGCGGTTTGAACTTGCGCCTGATCGTTGGCGGATGTGTCCGTCGCGATCGTGAAAACGCCAGCCGCGCCCGCCGCCAGAGCCACGCTAAGGCTCGCGGAAATCAGGGAATTGCTGTGGAACATGGCGTCCTCCTTACGGAACGACTGCTGCCCGATAACCCGCGAAGGGGCCCAGGGTTCCGCTAGGGCCGGCCATTCTCCTGTTCGTGGACGATAGAGTACAGGTGCGGCTGCGGGATCATGATCCTGCAATTCACGCCGTCGTGTTCGAATTTCAGGTCCACTTCAGATTCGAGCGTTCGCGAGAGGTTCTGCTGAATCAGCATGCTGCCGAAGCCCCGCCGCTCGGGGACGCCGACGGTCGGGCCGCCGCGTTCAGCCCAGACAAGTTCCACTCCTTCTCCTTTTCCGTCCGTCACCTCCTTCCAGTGCACGTCGATCCGTCCCGACGGTACGGACAGCGCGCCGTATTTCGATGCGTTCGCCGCGAGCTCGTGCAGCGCGAGGCCTAGGTTTTGCGCGGTCTCCGGTTTCAACAGCACCGCCGGTCCCTTGATCGAGACTTGCGAGAGTTCGGAGTCGGCATACGGACTAAGTTGCGAACGCAACAAATCCCGCAAGCCCGCTCCGTGCCAGTTTTGCTGCACGAGGAGGTCATGGGAGCGCGCAAGCGCCTGCACGCGCGCGTTGAACTGATTCAAAAAATCGTCGACCGAGACCGCGTATCTTGAAGTCTGCCTCGCTATCGCCTGAATGATGGCGAGCAGATTTTTCGAGCGATGGGAGATTTCCCGCATCAACAGCCGCAGATGCTCCTCGCCCTCCTTGCTCGCAGTGATGTCGACGACCGCGCAAGCGAGGCCGTCCACGCGATTATTCTTTCCGCTGCGGATCGGCTCGACGTGAAAGTCGTACCAGCGCTCGATCTGACCGTCGGAAATCTGCAATTCGTGGTCCTTCGACTGGCCCGTCTCGATGACGGAGCGCTTCATCTCCGTCACAGCGGCCCGGCTTTCGATCGGAATCAGATCCTCGTCGGTCCGGTCAATAATTTCGTCGACGGTGTAGCCCAGAAAATCGTTGCTGATCGACGTGTAGCGAAGGTCGCGATCCTGAGTGAAAACCGTGACATTCGAGCCGCGCAGCGCGATCTCGTAGCGTTGCAAGAGCGTCGCGAGCTCGGCCGTAAGGCGCAACTGCTCGGTCTCCAGAGAACGAATGTGAGAAGTCTGCGATTTGCTTCTCTGCCACCAGAGAAACCAGGCAATTCCCATGACGATCGAAAAAACGATGAAGGCGATCGTCGTATCGACCGCTCTCTGTCCGCCCAGTGCAGTCAGCTGCGAGACCAGATTTTCCCAAATCGCGGATATCGACATTTCGTTACTCACGAAGCTGCATCGAGTCTCCGGCGCGAGCAATAAGGGGGCGCATACTTGGCCCGGCCGCGTGTCTCATGCCGGAACCCCGTTGCCCCGCTAAGCGTTAACTTTACGACCGGCCACCCCTTCTCCCCCCGCACGGCCGGTTTTCGGGTGTGGCCGCAAGCCGGTCACACCCGATTTTTCATTCCTCCGATTCTGATCGCATTAGCTCGCGCGGCGCTCGCGGCGTTTCGCGCTGCGCTCGAAAAACAGCGCCTGGCTGATGACCGCAGAAAGCGTGGCTGGTTGAAACGGTTTCGGAATCAAAAATGCCGGCTCCGGACGTTCGCCCGTGAGAAAACGTTCCGGATACGCGGTAATGAAAATGACCGGCACCTCGAAGCTTTGCAGAAGCTCGTTCACGGCATCGAGCCCCGAGCTTCCGTCGGCAAGCTGGATATCTGCCAGAATCAATCCCGGCGGCTTGGCCCGCGCAAGCTGCACCGCCTCGCGATGCGTGCGTGCGATGCCGACGACACGGTGACCGAGATTTTCGACAAGCGCCTCGATGTCGACGGCGATCAGCGGAACGTCTTCGATGATCAGGACTTCGGTGGCGATTTCGGCCGCGAGCTCGCGGCCCGCTTCGTCGAGATACTGCCGGAGCTTCGGGACGTCGATATCGAGAATGTCGGCTGCATCCTTTTCCGAGAATCCTTCAAGGCCCAGCAGCAAGAAAGCCTGCCGCGTCAGCGGTGTGAGCTGGGTCAGGCGTTGCTCGACATTGAGTCCCTTCGCTTCGCCGGAAGACGGGCCGCCTTCAGCCACCGAATTCCAGACCTTGGTGAAAGCGCGATACAATGCGACGCGGGGCTCGTACTCGCCGGGAAAGCTTTGCGGCTCCTCGATCAAGGCCTCCAGGACGGCCGCAACATAGGTATCGCCCGACTTTTGGCTACCGGTGAGTGCACGCGCATACCTCCGCAGGAACGGCAAGTGCTGCGCAACTAGCTGAGAAATGGACACTTAGATCCCCTATCCGCTGTTAACGAGTATGCCTAACGCGGAGGGCAAAAAAAAGTTCCATTTCGGCTGGAACCCTTTATCTCGCATGGCGTTACCTACCAGTGCGCAGGGCGGAGGGG
>JAJPHK010000160.1 GCA_021325315.1 Alphaproteobacteria bacterium | reverse complement strand
CTCACCCGTCTGCCGCTCCGTATTGCTACGGCGCTCGACTTGCATGTGTTAGGCCTGCCGCCAGCGTTCGCTCTGAGCCAGGATCAAACTCTCAAGTTTGAGATCCTTAATCGGCTCGATCACAACGTTTGACGAGTCCCAAGCACGGCGATTACTTGCGTAATCGCACGGCTTAGTAAATCGAAACGTAGGACCGCCGAAGTCTCGTTCGACCTTCATCCAGACGAGCCGAAGCCCGCGAGGAGGAAAGTCCGCAAGGACTCCGCCGCCCACGTTTCTCTTTCTTCCGATCCACAATTTCAAACAGCAAACGCGAGCGTTTCACCGCTCGCGCAGACCCTCCGGAAGGCCGAAAGGTCCCGACGAATGTCGATTCCGGCCGAGACCAGAAAAGACCCCACAGTACGAATGATGGTTCGCAGGCGCGCCATCGCGCTAAGGCGGTAGCGCACCGTGGTAGTGCGTATTTAGGCTCACCCCATTGTGATGTCAACTATAAAACAGCCCAATCGGTGCAGGTTTCTTCCTCCCTGCCCACCGTCATCATACCGCCATGATGACAGCGCGGTTTTCGAGATATTCGGACTCAGCCGAACTCGTGGCTATGATGTAATTTGGGCCGTTAACTATTCAATACGGGGCGCAGGGGGGAAGCGTTTGGATAGCTGGCTGCATACAGCAAACGCTTACGGTGTTGTGCTCGGCGGCGCTTATGCCGATGCCATTGATCTCGGTAACGAGCCGCCCCTTGGACTCGACCTTCACCCCGAGGAACCCGCCGATTTCCGCCGCATCTCGATCCGCTGGCTTGCCGCCACCGTGCTCACCGCGCTTTCGGGCGCGAGCCTGATGGGCGGCGCGGTCTATGCTGCGCTCGACGGCGAATATCAATTCGCTTCGCTTCCCGAAATCGCGCGGCTCGCGCTCAAGGAAACAAGCGACAGGATGTCCAATATCTCCGCCAAGGGCGACCGCATGTCGCTCCTGGGCGAACACGTCACCGCGCGTCAGGTAATTCGGGTGTCCACCACCATGCGCGCCGGTAACCACGAGATCGTTCGCGTACGGCCCTTTATCCGGATTGCGACCAACCTTGCGCTCGCACCCTCCGCGCTGGCCGCAAATGTTCCTCCCTTCAATCCGGTGAAGCTTATGGCTGACGCCGACCCCGAGCGCGCCGACGACGCGCCACAAGCCGAGCCGACGGGCGATCTCACGATCGTCATGAAGGATCTTGCGCAGCTCCCGCCGAATACGCGCACCGTCGGTTCCGTCCGTAGCGATGACATCCTGATGAAGCTTCGCGAAGCGGTGGAAAACGCCGATACCGGCAGCAAGGCGATCGCCGCGCTAACAAAACCCGGATTCTCCAATCAGTTCGGCAGCCACCTCGCCTATGCCGCCGAAGGCAGTATCCCCTTCTCTCTCGGCAACATCCCAGCTGTCGCCGAGAACATGAGCACCGTCAGTAAGACCGCGAACGAGGCAACCGGCGGCAATAGCTGGACTGAGCGCACGCTGGTCGTAAAGAAAGGCGACACCATCGCGACGCTTCTGCGCAGCATCGGCGCGGAACCGAGCGATCTAAAGGGATTGCTCGCTTCTTTCGGTCCATACGGGAAGGATAATGGCCTTAAGGAAGGCCAGCGCGTGCGCATTCTGCTTGCGCCGGGGCCGAACGGCGAAGCGACTCCGCTACGCGTGAGCATTTTCAGCGATCAGGCGCATGAAGCCTCTGTCGCTCTTTCCGATAACGGCCACTATGTCGCCGTCGAAGACCCGCACGATTCCACCTTCGCGAAGCTCGCCGACGAAGATGACGGCGACGAAGGCAAAGGCATTCGCCTCTATCAGAGCATTTACGAAACGGCGCTCAAGAACCAGGTGCCGGCACCGATGATCGACAGCATTATCCGTATCTTCTCTTTCGATATCGACATGCAGCGCCGTGTGCGTGCCGGCGATTCGGTCGACATTTTGTATGCCGACGACAACGCCGGTCAGGGCGATGTGCTCTATGCCTCGATCAGCGTCGGCGGCGAGCCGCGGCGATACTATCGGTTCCAGACCGACGACGACGGCATTACTGACTACTACGACGAAGCCGGAAAAAGCGCGAAGAAGTTCCTCGTCCGCAAGCCGCTCGCAGGCGGCATTTTCCGGTCAGGCTTCGGCGCGCGCAATCATCCGCTCCTCGGTTTCACGCGCATGCATACCGGCGTCGACTGGGCGGACGACATAGGTACGCCGGTATTTGCCGCAGGCAACGGCACCGTGATCGATGCCGACTGGAAGGGCGGCTACGGTCGCCATCTCGAAATTCAGCATCTGAATGGTTACGTCACGACCTATTCGCACTTGTCCGGCTACGCGCGCGGGATCGAGCCGGGGGTCAAGGTCCGTCAGGGACAAATCATAGGCTACATCGGAAACACCGGCCTCTCGACCGGACCGCATCTTCACTACGAAGTGAAAATCAACGGCACCTTCGTCGATCCGATGCGCATCAAGCTGCCGCGCGGCCGCGAACTCGACGGGACGATTCTCGCGCAATTCGAGCGCGAACGGGCACGCATCGATCGCATCCTCGGCAACTCGCCGAACGCGCCGCGAACCGCGCAACTCTCCGTCAATCAATAAAGACCGCGTTTACGCTGCGCGCTCCTTCACGGCCGCCGCACTGAAGGTAAGTTCGCCTTTCGACAAGCCGACCTTGATGCGCTCACCGTCCTTGATTTCGCCCGACAGAATCTTCCCCGCGAGCGGATCCTGCAGATCCTTCTGGATAACGCGCTTCAGCGGGCGTGCGCCATATGCAGGGTCGTAACCGAGCGTCGCCAGGAAATCCCGTGCCTCGGGCGAAAGTTCGAGTATAATCTTGCGCTCATCCAGGAGCTTCTGCAGCCGCGCAACCTGGATATCGACAATCGCACCCATCTGATCGCGCCGCAGACGGTGGAAAAGAATGATTTCGTCCACGCGGTTCAGGAATTCGGGCCGGAAATTCGCGCGCACAAGACTCATCACCTGATCGCGCACTTTTTCCACGTCCTCGTTCTCGCCAAGCCCGACGAGAAGATCGGCGCCGATATTCGACGTCATAACGATGAGCGTGTTGCGAAAATCGACCGTGCGGCCTTGCCCGTCGGTGAGCCGGCCCTCGTCGAGCACCTGCAGAAGCACGTTGAAGACGTCAGGGTGCGCTTTTTCGATTTCGTCGAACAGAATCACCTGATAGGGCCTGCGGCGCACGGCCTCGGTGAGCGACCCGCCCTCTTCGTAGCCGACGTAACCCGGCGGCGCGCCGATCAGGCGCGCGACCGAATGCTTCTCCATGTATTCTGACATGTCGATCCGCAGCAGCGCGTTCTCGTCGTCGAACAAAAAAGCCGCGAGCGCCTTCGTAAGCTCCGTCTTGCCGACGCCGGTAGGGCCGAGAAACATGAACGATCCGATCGGCCGGTTCGGATCCTGCAGGCCCGCACGCGCGCGTCGCACCGCGGTCGAAACGGCCTTCACCGCCTCTTCCTGGCCGATGACGCGTTTGCCGATCGTCTCCTCCATGCGAAGGAGCTTTTCCTTCTCTCCCTCCAGCATCCGCTCGACTGGAACACCGGTCCAGCGCGAGACGACCTGCGCGATATTGTCGGGCGTGACCGCCTCCTGGACCATCGCCGAGCCTTCCTTGCTTTCCATCGCGCCGAGCTTTTTTTCAAGCTCGGGGATTTTTCCATACATCAGTTCGCCCGCGCGCTGGTAGTTGCCCTTGCGCTGGACATTGGCGAGCTCGACGCGCGCGGCATCGAGTTCCGCCTTGAGTTGCTGGGCGCTCGAAAGCTTCGATTTTTCCGCCTGCCAGCGCTGTGTCAGCGCATTCGATTCTTCCTCGAGCGACGCGAGTTCTTTCGTGAGCCGCTTCAGCCGCTCCTTCGAGCCCGGATCGGCTTCCTTCTTGAGCGCTTGCTCCTCGATCTTTAGCTGCATAACGCGGCGGTCGATCTCGTCCAGTTCTTCCGGCTTGGAATCGACTTGCATCCGAAGCCGCGCCGCCGCCTCGTCGACAAGGTCGATCGCCTTGTCGGGCAAGAAGCGGTCGGTGATGTAGCGATTCGAGAGCGTCGCTGCGGCGACAAGCGCTGAATCCAGAATGCGAACGCCGTGATGGAGCTCATAGCGCTCCTTCAGCCCGCGCAAAATCGAGATCGTGTCCTCGACCGAGGGCTCGCTCACAAACACTGGCTGGAAACGCCGCGCGAGTGCTGCGTCTTTTTCGACATGCTTGCGGTACTCATCAAGTGTGGTCGCGCCGATGCAGTGCAATTCGCCGCGCGCAAGCGCAGGCTTCAGCAAGTTAGAAGCATCCATTGCACCGTCGGCTTTGCCGGCGCCGACGAGCGTATGCATCTCGTCAATGAACAGGATGATGCTGCCAGCAGCGGCCGTGATTTCCTGCAGCACGGCTTTCAAGCGTTCCTCGAACTCGCCGCGATATTTCGCGCCCGCGACCATCGCGCCGAGATCGAGCGCCAGGAGCCGCTTGTCTTTCAGGCTCTCCGGAACATCGCCGTTCACGATACGGTTCGCGAGGCCCTCGACAATCGCGGTCTTGCCGACGCCCGGCTCGCCGATCAGCACCGGATTGTTCTTCGTGCGGCGGGAAAGCACCTGGATCGTGCGTCGGATTTCATCGTCGCGTCCGATCACAGGATCGATTTTTCCAGTGCGCGCGGCCTCAGTAAGGTCGCGGGTGTAACGCTTCAGGGAATCGTAAGCACTTTCAGCCGTCGCTGAGTCGGCCGTGCGGCCTTTGCGCAAATCTTCAATCGCAGCGTTCAGCTTTTGTGGCGTGACGCCCGCGCGCGCGAGAATTTTTCCCGCATCGCTGTCTTTCTCGATTGCAAGCGCAAGCAGAAGACGTTCGACGGTGACGAAACTGTCGCCCGCTTTCTCGGCTGCCTTTTCGGCCGTATCGAACACGCGCGCGAGCGAAGGCTCGATATAGAGCTGGCCGGCGCCGCTGCCTTCCACCTTGGGGCGCTTTTTCAGCGCGGCTTCGACTTCCCGCAAAGCCTCACGTGAGCGCCCGCCCGAGCGGTCGATCAACCCTGCGGCGAGGCCCTCCGGATCGTCGAGCAGAACCTTCAGAAGATGTTCGGTGGCAAATTGCTGGTGTCCCTCGCGCAACGCGAGGGATTGCGCCGACTGCACGAAACCTCGTGCGCGCTCGGTATATTTTTCGAAATTCATCTTTCCTCCACAGCCTGCCCCTGCCGTCCATAAAGCCCGGCAAGGCCATCTGAATGTGAAGTTGAAATAAGTATTGGCCGAACGGAGTGAAAGGGCTAGCCCGCTCTTTTTTGCTGCGTTAACTGTGCCGAATTCCGTATAATTCGATCCACACTATGTCCCAGCAAGGCCGCGTCCTCTCCCTCTATCGCTATCCCGTGAAAGGCCTCTCCGGCGAGCGGCTCTCGGCAGCCAAGCTTGGCCCCTGCGAGACCTTCCCGAATGACCGCGCCTACGCGCTCGAGAACGGCCCTTCGGGCTTCGATCCCGCCGCGCCAAGCTGGCAGCCCAAGATCAAGTTTCTTTGCCTGATGCGAAACGCACGGCTTGCTTCGCTCGATACCTTATTCGACGACGCAAGCGAGACGCTCACGGTTCGGCGAGGGGGCGAAATTCTGCTCAAGGAAACCCTGGCGTCGGAAAAAGGCCGCAAGGCGGTCGAGCATTTCTTCGAGAATTTTATGGGCGACGAAAAACGAGGCCCGATCCGGCTATTGAAGGCGCCAGGTCACAGCTTCTCGGATCTTGCGAGAAAAGTCGTCTCGCTGATCAATCTTTCAACACTTGCCGAGCTCGAAAGCCGTCTCGGCGAGCCCGTTCACCCGTTGCGCTTTCGCGCCAACATCTATTTCGATGGCCTGCCGGCCTGGTCCGAGCACGACCTCGTCGGGCAAACACTGGAGATCGGCACCGCTTGCGCCAGGGTCATCAAATGCACGAGCCGCTGCGCCGCGACCGAGGTCAATCCGGAGACCGCACTGCGCGATATCCCGATCCCGGATATCCTTATGAAAAGCCGGGACAGTCTCGATCTCGGCATTTACGCGGAAATCGAAACCGCTGGAAAATTCGCCGAAGGCGACGCGCTGAAAATTATGCGCTGAGTTATTCGCCCGGCGTGCCTCCCTCTGCCGCTGGCGTTTCCGGCTGAGGTTGATCCGCCGCCGCCGGCGCAGCGGGCTGCTGGGGCGCCGCACCCTGCTGATTATCGCCCTGGTAGCCGCGGCTATCGCCTCCGCCGTGACGGAAGTGGCGGTTGCGATTGCGGCCAAAACGGTTGCGGTCGTTCCGGTTACCGCCCTGCTCGTTTCCGTCGTAGCCGTTGCCCGGCTGCTGTCCGCCGCCGGTGATAAAAGCTGGCAGGCCGCCCGTGTTTTGCGGCTGGCTGTTGTAGGAAGGTTGCGGCTGGTTCTGAGGCTGATTCTGCGGCCGGTGCTGTTGTACCGGCTGAACCGGCTGGCCGCCAGCATATGGCTGCGCGTTCGGATCGCCCGCGTCGCCTTCGCCGTCCTCCGCGTCGCCCTCCATATCGGGGCGCTGGTAGACCTGCGGCGGCTGGTTCGGATTCTGCTGCGCGTATTGCGCCTGCGCCGCGGCGATCAAACGGAAATAGTGCTCGGCGTGCTGAAGGTAACCTTCCGAGGAAATGGGATCGCCGGAAGACTGCGCGTCGCGCGCAAGCTGAATGTATTTCTCGGCGATATGATGCGCCGTACCGCGAATTTTCACATCCGGCCCGTTCGATTCGTAGACACGCGTGAGGGGGTTATGGCCGCGATTATTGTTGTTGCGATTGCGCCCGCGCATCCGCTTCTGCTGATTGTGGTGATGTCCGTTTCTCATTTTCCTCACGTCTCTCCGTTAAACGGCAGGAACGCCCGCTTGTAGATCCCGGGCGCATTTGTCAGCCGCGGCCCTTGGGGGCGGCAAATCCCGCTTTTCAAATTAAGAACCTATCTCGCTCACTCACGCAGCGGCTGCCTCCCACGCCTCGGCGCGGACTTTTTGCATCTTTGCCTCGCACATTGAGCGGTCTCTATGAACCACCGTACGATCATTCAGAGAAGCGTTCGATCCGGAATATCACCGGCAATCGCCGGGCCTTCTGTCCCTTGTGCGGCACTTGCTGCCGCTTACAGAGCCCTCGGTTCGAATCTGGGTCGGACACTAGGGCGTATCGCGGAAGGTGCCAAGCGTTATTTTTGGATCGGGGGATAAACGATTAACGCCCGGCTTACGTTCCCCAGATCCCGCCGGGCTGGGCCCTTGACAAGCAAGCCCTTGGCTTGCGCCAGCGCCGCGACACTCTGCTCCTGTCCGATCCCTAACTCTAATACCGCCACACCTTGCTTTGACAGCAAATGCGGCAATTCCGCGATGATTTTCCGGTATGCTGCAAGCCCATCCGCGCCGCCGTCGAGCGCCAACCGCGGATCATGCTCGCGTACCTCGCGCGGAAGCGCTGCAATTGCGTCTGACGCAATATAGGGCGGGTTTGTAACAACCAAATCAAATCTTTGACCAAGCGCCATCGACCAATCGCT